>CAYRKX010000060.1:0-13918 GCA_964425185.1 uncultured Eubacteriales bacterium | reverse complement strand
ATGTTATTGTTCCAATTTGTTAGCTAACATCCTTTCTTTAATATTGGTTAAAGATCTATAACAGTTCCCATTATAAATGATTTTGTTTTTTTGTAGAGCATAAAAAAAGAGGCGCGCTCTTTCGAGCACGCCTCTTTGACTTTAAAAAGTTCAAAATTCAAGAATGGCTTCATTTAGCCATTTTTCGGCATTTCTCAATTTTGAGATCAACTCTTCAGAATTTTGCTTTTTGTAGATTGTAATAATTGAGTTGAAGCAAAGATTTTTTCAAGCACCTTTTCAGCGCTTTCCCAGCCCTTATTTCACATCAATTGTCGCCTTCAACGGAAGGTTATTGGAAGCCGGTCCTACGTAAACAGTACGCGGTCCCTTGGCAACCGTCCACTTATCCGATGTGCCGTCGGCACGCTTAGTATAAGTATTCGTGTTGGAGTTCCAATAGGAGAGCTCACGCTCGCCGATGTGAATCTTAACTTTCTTCGTCTTTCCAGGTTTCAGGTCTTTGACTTTATAGAAGCCCTTCAGAGCTTTCTTGGAGGTCTGGATGCCCTTCGGGACATTGGCCTTGCCAAGGTAGAGCTCAGTGGTCTCACTGCCGGTACGGTCGCCGACGTTCTTAACCTTAAAGGTGACATCATAGCCGTACTTTTCACCCTTAGCCGGGTTCTCTTTGACCTTCATGTCACTGTACTGGAACTTCGTGTAAGAGAGGCCATAGCCGAAAGCAAATTGCGGAGCCAGGTTCTTCTCATCAAGATACTTATATCCGGTGTTAATTCCCTCAATATAAGTGTTCTTCATATTGAGGCCGCTGCCCTGGTGGAAGTTTGCCCACCCCTCATCGGTGGTAACAACTGTGTCATTGTCACTCTTCGGGATGGAGAATGCAAGCTTGCCGCTCGGGTTAACTTTGCCAGTCAGAAGGTTGGCCGTAGCCTGTCCGCCGCGCTGACCCGGATAGTACATCTGAAGAAGACCATCAACATTGTTAATCCAGTCACTCATGACAACCGGGTTTGCTGTGTTAAGAACGACAACCGCTTTCTTACCTGCCGCATGGGCCTGAGCCGCGGTCTTGTTGATCATCTCAACCTGATCCTTCGGGAGCTTCATGCTGAGTGCATCTTTGCTGCTCGGTTTTCCAGTAACTGCATTCATAATTGGCTCGTAGGCGAAAATCAGAACCTTATCCTGAGATTTTGCGTACTGAGTCGCTGCTGCCTGGTTAGCCGCCTTCTGAGACGGGGTTACCCAGGAGAGGTTGACCTGAAGATCTTTGACCGGGTTGGAGTACATGGCCTCCGCATGGACTTTATACCGCTGACCCTTCTTCAGGTTTACAGTCTTGGAGACAATATTCATACCAGTCGGAGTGACGGTAATACCATCCTGCCACTGAGCACCCTGACGGGTTCCTGCTGTGGAGTTGATGCTGGCAAGTTCTGTCTTTCCGTCGGTATCATAAATCTGAGCTTCTGCCAGGCCGCCGATGCTCTGGTAAGAGATGGTGTACTCACCGTCTTCCGGAGCCTCAATGTAGCCTTCCCAGGTGTATGCCGGTTTAGTAGAATACGGGAACGCAGTAGCCGTACCAGGGTCTGCCTGGCTGACGTGATATGTTGCATTGGCCTTGCCATTGCGTGTGCCGGTGGTGAAGTTGAGAACCGGGTCAATTCCCGCTCTCTCACCATACTGGTGGCCGTCCATGGTGACAGTGCCCTTGCTGGTGAGAATATTCAGAACTGGTTTGAAATAATCGAAGATGGCTCCGGCACCCTGCATGCTCTCTGCACTGATAAACGAGTCGTGGAGAGAGTTAACACCATAGGTGCGAACGAGACCATGCTGTGAACCGGTCTTATCCGTATACAGAGCACTGTTCGGAATAGTAACACCCTTCATGTCATTGTACGGGGTGCCCTTAATATTTTTGGAACCAATAAGCTTGCTCAGTGCGTTATAGGTACTGGTCATCTGACCAACAGTACCATAGGAACGCTCCCCGCCAACGCCGCTGACCGGATTCATGCCGGTGTAGCCGACGATACCGACGGTCTCATTCTTATTAATCGGAAGTGCATTCCCTTTATTCTTCAGAAGGACAGCACCAGCCTCGGCAATAGTCTGTGCTTTGTCGCTGTTCTCATCAGAGAGTTTCCACAGAGCCGGTTCTGCCTGAGAAACCGGAACCGATTTAATGCGTTCCGTTCTTCCCTCTTCCTCAATGGGCTTACCATTGGAGTTAACTTTTACGAGGGTCAGATATCCGGCCTTGCCATAGGCGCGAAGGATTCTGGTTACCGACTGGTTTACCAGTTTCATGGTATTTCCGTCCGACTTGACAGGAGCCAGAACCTTGTTGTTGAAGAAGCCATAAGGCATTTCAATATCGGTACCCTTGTCAAGAGAGTAACCGTGGTTGCCCATGAGCCAGTCCGTAATAGTGAAGTACTTATAACCCCACTGATCTCTCAGAATCTTGTTCTGGAGAAGATCATTGTTAGCAGCATAAGTGCCGTTGATCGCATTGTAGGAGGACATAACGCCGAGAGCGTTGCCGTTTTTGACTGCAGTCTCAAAGCCTGGCAGATAGACCTCATGAAGAGCCTGCTCGGAGATTTCCTCGTTCTCTGTACCATCCGTGTAGCCGGCGAAGTGTTTCAGGACGCCGATTCCGCCCTCACTCTGCATGCCGGTAACAAGGTCATCCGAGAGGTGGGACAGCAGGAACGGATCCTCGCCCATCTGGTCTTTGGTACGGCTGAACTGCGGCATTCTCTGAATGTCGACCTGTGCGCTGAGCATCATGCCGGCGCCCATGGCCTTGGCCTCACTGCTGTAGATCGTACCGTACAGGTTGGCCATTTCCTCGTCCCAGGTGGCCGCGAGCATTTCTTCCTGCGGCGGGTTGGTAGACGGGGTCAGATAGAACAGACCGCCGGGGCCGTCATGCATCCGCACTTCAGGGACACCAAACCGTGGAACACCTGGCAGTGTGCCGGCATCCGCATCCGTGGTACCCATTCCATTACCGTGGATGAAGGACCATTTTTCGTCGGTGGTCATATTGTCGACCAGTGCTTTTACTTTTGTCTCAACAACCTTATCGTTTTTCTCGGGCTGAACCAGGTCCGCAGTGTAGTACTCCGGGAACTTGGTTGCCGCAAAAGCCGAAGTGGCGCAGAGCATAAAGCTCATGACCATGGCAAGCGACAGGAGAATTGAGACAATTTTTCTCCCAACTTTCATTGGATTTTCCTCCTTTTCGCACAACATTTTTGCACTCTTTATTATAGGGAGCAGGTTCTAAATCATCAACAAAATATCGTAATTTGTGCATTGTTTTTTGTGCATTGTTTACCAATTACACTACAGAAACCCATACTGAACTTTATATCACTTTTTTGCTGAAAAGCTGTCCTTATCTGCACCCAGCGGAACAAAAAAGCCCCGGCGGTCATGAGCAACCATAAACTGTCGGGGTCTCGCAGTGAAATTCATTTCACCGGTTATGCTTCAATTTTAAATCCGTTCTTTTTCAACCTGCCTATGGTAATAAAGTATGCTGTTACCAGAAGAACCGCGGTAATAGCCCAGCTGATCGGATAAATCATCATCAGGGTGTTGAACGTGTGGTGCGCACGGAAGTATGTATATACAAAAATAATCCGTAGAATACAAACCCCAAAGAACGTGATGATGGCGGGAGGCAGAGATTTGCCATAGCCGCGCATCGCCCCGGAGAAGATTTCCAGGAACACATTGATAATTTCCGAGCCGACAATCCAGCGAACACGGACAACACCATAGTGGATGACAATGGGGTCTGTGTTGAAGATGTGGATAATCTGCGGCGCAAACGAAATTACCAGCGCGGACATAACTGCCGTCACCAGCATATCCTGCCCGAAGGCGATTCGCGTGGTCTTTTTACACCGGTCAGGCATCCCTGCGCCGTAGTTCTGAGAAACGAACGTTGTCGTCGCCTGTCCGAATGCATTGACGAGATAATACGCAAATACTTCAATGTTAAACGAAGCAGTGGAACCTGCCATAACATTTGTCCCAAGGCTGTTGATTGCCGACTGAATGATGATATTGGACAGAGCGAACATCATGCCCTGAATTCCCGAGGGAATTCCGATGGCCATCATCTTTTTCAGAATGGACCAGTCAATACGCAGTTTAGAGAACTGAACGTGCAGCGGGCCCTTGTGCCGGGTCAGCAGGATGAACATCAGGACCGAGCTGACCAGGTTGGAAATAACGGTGGCAATGGCAACGCCGGCGGCCGCCATATGCAGCACAATAACAAAGAACAGGTTCAGGAAGACGTTCAGAACACCGGCAATAACCAGACAGATCAGCGGCGTCCGGGTGTTGCCCTGACTTCGGAAGATGGCCGACTCAAAGTTGTACAGCATGATGACCGGCATACCGGCAAGATAAATGCGCAGGTACGCTTCTGCCATGGGGTACACTTCTGCGGGCACATCCATGGAATGGAGCAGCGGGCCCGCAATGGCCTCGCCAATTCCTGTGGCGAGAAGTCCGAAAATAACCGAGACCAGGACTGCGGTGTGAACTCCACGGGACGTGGCGTCTTCATCTTTCTGACCGGTGAATCGCGCAATGACAACGTTGGCGCCGAGTGAGACCCCGACGAACAGGTTGACAATCAGCGAAATAATGGAAGAGTTGCTTCCTACGGCGGCCATGGCTGCCTTGTTGGCAAACCGGCCGACAACGATACTGTCCGCAGCATTGAACAACTGCTGCAGAATACCGGTCAGAGCCAGCGGAAGAGCAAAGAACAGGATCTTTTTTCCAAGCCTTCCGTGGGTCATGTCTACGGTTTTACTCAATCTATTTTTCCCCCAATCAACTCAATGAGGACCACTTCTTTGGGGTTGTTAATCCGCGGAATGAACGGACGTGCAGAGTTGCACAGCCCCGCTCCAATAATCATGTTGTCATACTGTCCGTGGACAAATTTGGCAAAGAACCCCTGTTCCGGCGCAAACAGACCGGTACCGTCTTTCAGCCGAATCTGTCCGCCGTGGACATGACCCGCGAGAACGAGGTCAATGTCCCGGTCCTTCAGGCGCTGGGCCTGCCAAAAGTACTCCGGCTCATGCGTCATCATAATCTTGTATCCGTCCTGCTTTTCAAATTCATCCAGCCAGCTGAACTCAGAATAAGGAGTCAGCCCGCCAATACAGAGGCCGTTCCAGTGCGTCCAGGTATTGTCCAGCAGAGTAACACCGGTAGAGCGAAACTCCTGAGCACTGATAACCGGGAATTTCACCTCATGGTTTCCATAGGAAAAGAACGTCGGCGCAATCTGCACACACTCGCGCAGGAAAGGCAGAACGCGGTTATATGTCTTGCGGTGCCGGTCCACTAGGTCTCCCACGACCAGGATGACGTCAGGCTCCGCATTTTTTGTCATTTGAATAATATGTTTATAGGGAACATTGTGCAGGTCCGACAGCATGACAATGCGGCGATTCCCCGCTATTTTGCTGGTAACAAATTTATATTTCGTCAGTACCATTCCAGTTCCCTCCCTGAATAATATGGCGTTGTTGAAATGCCCGGTTCATGGCGTTGAGCACAGCCCTCTTGTTTCCGCTCCACAGCGGCGCAACGAGCTGATTTTTCGGTCCGTCACCCGTCAGGCGATGAATGACAACATCCGGCGGAATAATTGGCAGTAGCCGACAGAGGATATCTATGTACTCATCCTGTGTCAGCGTCTGGAACTCTCCAGCCTTGTACTCTTTTGCAAGTTCGGTGTTTTTCAGCACGTGAAGCAGCTGTAGTTTGAGGCCCCATGTTCCACACCGGCAGGCATATTCTACCGTGCGTTGCATGTCGTCGTACGTTTCTCCCGGGAGTCCGAGAATAACATGAGTAACTACTTTTATGCCCAGCGCATTCAGGTTTCGCACCGCGGTCTCATAAACTTCGTTCGGATATCCGCGATGTACGTGTCGTGCTGTATTCTCATTGGATGTCTGCAGTCCAAGTTCTACCCATACAGGTTTAATACGGTTCAGCTGTTCCAACCGATGGAGGACTTCCGGTCCCAGACAGTCCGGCCGGGTCGCAATAGACAGAATCAGAATATCCGGTCGGGAAACAGCTTCTGTGTATATTGTAAACAGCCCGTCAAGGTCCCCATATGTGCCGGTATAGCTCTGATAATAGGCAATGAACGCATCGTCATGGGTTTTCCGCCGAACCCGCTCTTTGGCATGATCAATACTGGTCTCGGCAAAGTCTCCAGACCCGCCGGCAGAACAGAACGTACACCCGCCGGTGCCGAGAGTTCCATCCCGGTTCGGACATGTGACCGCCGCGGACAGAGCCAGTTTGTAGACTTTTTTCCCGAAGGTCTGCCGCAGATATTGGTTTAAAGAGTAGTAGTACAAACCGGATTTCCTCTTTCCCGACGTTTCCCAATTCAGTATAATGGACATATCTATTATACCTGAAACAGGGGGATTTCCAATGACCAAGCATCGGAAAGGGTCTTCCCTGGTTCTGGCAGTTCTGCTCCTGTTTACGCTGATTGCCGGAACTGCAGTACCTGCTCTGGCAGCAGCCAGGCCAAAAGCAAAGAAGACTCTGATTATGGCAACCTGCGCGGATTTTCCGCCGTACGAGTACAAAGAGGGCAATAGTGTGGTCGGAATTGACCCCGCCGTTGCCAAAGAGATTGCCAGAAAGCTGAATATGAACCTGCAGATTGTCGACGTCTCGTTCGACTCGGTGCTGGCCGGTGTTCAGGCCGGCAAATACGACATCGGAATGTCGGGAATTACGGCCAGTACTGAACGCGAAAAAAGCGTCAGTTTTACAGTCCCATATACCACATCCAAGCAGTGTGTCATCATTCAAAAAGACAGTCCGTATGCTTCCCTTAATGATTTTTACAGTAATAAGACCGGAAAGAAGCAGACTAAAGACAATATTATGATTGGCGTACAGACCGGTACCACCGGCCAGCTGTATGCTGACAATCCCCCCGCCAGACAGGGCTTTGGCTCAGAACATGTTGTCAAATATAAGACCGGTGCCGACGCGGTACAGGCCCTCAAAATCGGTAAAGTCCAGGCCGTCATTCTGGACGAGCTGCCTTCTCAAAGCTTTGTGGCAGTAAACCCTGAACTGAAGATTATGAACACCCCGTATATTACAGAGAATTACTCCATCGCCATTGGGAAGAACAATCCGCAGCTTCTCAGGCAGGTCAACGGGGCACTGCAGGAGCTCATTGACGACGGCACACTGGCCAAGATTAAGTCGAAGTACATTAAGGCCACAACCACCAGGGCTGAGGAGAAGAACAGTAACACCTGGTGGGGCCGCATGAAAGATCAGTTCAACCTGAACTTCGTCCAGGGTTCCAAGTGGAAATGGCTCATGCAGGGCCTCGGGCGCACGCTCGTCATCACGTTCTTTGCGGCTATTCTCGGCATTCTCATTGGAATCATCCTGGCGGCCATCCGGACCACATGGGACAAGAACAAGGAAGCATTTCTGAAAAAAGGCGGGTTTACCTGTGGACTTATACGGCTGCTAAACGCCATTGCCAACCTGTATTTAACGGTAATTCGAGGCACGCCGGTTGTCGTTCAGCTGTTGATAGGCTATTTTATTATCTTCGCTGCCAGCAACAATGAGATGGTCATTGCTGTGCTGGTCTTCGGCATGAACTCCGGAGCGTACGTTGCGGAAATTTTCCGGTCGGGAATTATGGCCATCGACCAGGGACAGTTTGAAGCAGGCCGTTCGCTGGGCTTCAACTATCTCCAGACGATGCGTCACATTATCATTCCGCAGATGTTTAAAGTGGTCCTTCCTACCCTGTTGAATGAATTTATCTCCCTGTTGAAAGAGACTTCGGTTGCCGGTTATGTCGGCATTGTCGACCTCACCAAGGCCGGTGACCTTATCCGCGGGCAGACGTTCTCCGCATTTATGCCGCTGTTTGCCGTCGCCCTGATCTATCTTGTCATTGTCCTGCTGTTCAGCAGTCTGGTAAAGAAATTGGAAAAGAGGTTGAGAAGCAGTGACCGATGAAACACTCCTTCAGATTACCGATCTGGTCAAGAAATATCCAAACGGCTTTCAGGCCCTGAATGGAATTACCACAGATGTTCACCGCGGTGAAGTGGTCGTAGTCATTGGACCGTCCGGTTCCGGGAAATCCACTTTTCTGCGCTGTCTGAACCTGCTGGAAATTCCAACCGGAGGCACCATCCTCTTTGATGGCAACGATATTACCAACCCCAAAATCAACATCAATAAATACCGTCAGAAGATGGGCATGGTGTTCCAGCACTTCAACCTGTTTCCCAACATGACCATTCTTCGAAACATGACCCTGGCTCCAACCAAACTGAAAGGTCTGTCCAGACAGGAAGCGGAAGACAAGGCCATGACGCTTCTGAAGCGCGTTGGACTGCAGGACCGGGCAGACTCCTACCCGTCTCAGCTGTCCGGCGGTCAACAGCAGCGAATTGCCATTGTGCGGGCGCTGTGTATGGAGCCGGAAGTCATGCTGTTTGACGAGCCGACATCCGCTCTGGACCCGGAGATGGTCGGCGAAGTTCTGGACGTCATGAAAGATCTCGCCGAAGACGGCATGACCATGGTCACCGTCACTCACGAGATGGGCTTTGCCCGCGACGTCGCAGACCGGATTCTGTTCCTCGACCATGGAGAGATTCTGGAGCAGGGCTCCCCGGAGCAAATCTTTGAGCATCCGAAGGCAGATCGTCTACAGAATTTTCTGGCTCAAATCCACTAAGAACGCATAGAACGCATGAAAAAATGACCACCCCGGTTCCAGCCGGAGTGGTCGTTTTTCTTTAGTTCTCTATTCTGGCAGCCGAAAAGTGCCAGGCTGTCTCATACTCAGATCTTCTGTGATCCAAGATAAGAGAGACTCGGTTTCGCCGTCCGCTTCATAGTGCTGCGGTCAACCGAAATCAGGCCGAATGTCTTGGAGAATCCCTGCTGCCACTCGAAGTTGTCGAGAAGGCTCCAGTAGAAGTATCCCTTGACTGGAATACCATCTTTCAGACACGCACGGACACCGTTCAGAGCGGTCTTAATATAGGCAACCCGGTCCTGATCATTCGAGGTGGCAATACCATTCTCGGTAACCACAATATCGCCCTTATACGACTCATGGACTTTGCGAATAACATGTTCCAGAGCCTGTGGGTAATCTTCATAATCCATCTGGGTCAGTTTCGCACCGGCGGGGTTGGGTTCCTGTCCTTTTGGTCCGTAAACCGCACGCGTATAGTTCTGAACGCCGATGAAATCGTCGTCCTTAATATACGGCAGATAGTGAGTAAACTCGGTATTCCAGGCTTTCTTAGCCCAGAGCTCGCCGCCCTTCTTTGCCTGAATATCATGCAGGCTGAGAGTCAGACCGACTTTTGTGTTCGGGCTGTACTTCTTAATGATGTCTTTGGCCGCCTGATGACATTTGATAATAATCTGATCATCAAAATCAGTTCCCGGCATGAGGAACGTCGCCGGCATCGGTGTGCCGAATACCTGAATATTCTCTTTCATCATGCCAGACAGGCTTCCGGCAGCAGCCGAGGTGTTGATGCCAACCTGGACACCGGCGCTCTTCTGTCCCTCTTCCTGATTTGCAGTTTCCGTCTTATTCTGCGATCCGCTGTCTTTGGACCCGCTCAGTGCCGAAGTAGCGTATGATCCAATAATCGACAGCATCTCTTTACGCATGTTGGCTTCATTGATAGTGCAGATGTAAGGCACTTTGGAGCCGATGTGCTGCATAACATACTCGACATATTTTTTGAAATAGGTAATGGTGGAAACTGAGTCCCAGCCGCCCTTCTTAATAAGCCATGTCGGGCTTGAGAAGTGCATCAGAGTGACCACAGGAGTAACGCCGTTATCCTTGCAGCACTGGATAACATCGAGATAATGCTGCATTTCCTTTTCATTAAACTGATTTTCTTCCGGCTCAATGCGCGCCCACTCAATGGAGAAGCGGTAAGCGTTCAATCCGGCATCAGCCAGCATTTTAATATCTTCCTTGTAGTGGTGGTAATGGTCAACCGCCGGGCCGGACTTTTCCACATAAGAGGTGTTTTTCATGTTTTCCTGGGCCCAGCAGTCGCTGTAAATATTATTGCCCTCACACTGGTAAGCAGCGGTTGCTGCACCCAGCATAAAACCGTTCTTCTGCTTCTGTGAAGCGGCAAAAGCAGGAACTGCACAGACCATAACACTGAGCAGCATGGCTGCAGCCAGAATCATGGAAAGCATTCGTTTTTTCATTGTCTGTTCCGTCCTTTCCTGAATTGTCCTAACTGACATATTATTGTTCGTTATTCACGGTAAATCAATAGACGGTTCATTCTTTTTGTCACAAATAACAGAATATTAACAAAAGAAAGGGGGGACTGTCATGCGGCAGTCCCCCCCTTAAATGGATTCATAATAACTTAAATTTTGTAGATCCGCGGGACGCGCTTGTTGATATCACAGACAAATTCGTAGTTGAAGCGTCCGCACAGTTCCGACAGCTGCTCGACACGGATTTCGGCTCCATCCTGTCTGCCGACAAGGACCACTTCATCGCCCTGGGCCACGTCGTCGATGTTCGAGACATCTACCATGAACTGGTCCATGCAGACACGGCCGATAATGGGTGCCTTCTGACCGTGGATAAGTACATAGCCCTTGTTGGACAGCATGCGTGGATAGCCGTCGCCGTAACCGACCGGGATAGTGGCAATAGTGGTTTTCGGCGCTGTTGTGGTGTAAGTGGAACCGTAGCTGACAGTAAAGCCCGGGCCAACCGTCTTAACATGGGCTACATGACTGACGAGACTCATCGCCGGACGAAGATCCAGCTTGGATTTATCCACTTCGTCGGACGGAAGCAGGCCGTACATGGTAATGCCCAGACGAACCATGTCGAGATAGTCTCCAATACCTTCCATAACGGTGGCCGAGTTTGCCATGTGGCGGATGCGGAAGTGGCACCCCGCCTGTTCCAGCCTGGCGGTATAGTCTAAGAACTTATGAATCTGCTTGTCCCGTGAGGTCTTATCTGCGGCATCTGCGCAGGCAAAATGTGTAAACACGCCCTCGACGTCCAGATTCTTCAGAGCAAATATTTTCTGAATTTCCGTAATATTTTCTTCGGTCGGCTGGAAGCCGATTCGTCCCATGCCGGTATCTACCGCAACGTGAACTTTTGCTTTGGTATCCAGGGCCCTGGCCGCTGCGTTGATGGCCTCAGCATTCTCATAGGCGAACACAGTCAGCGTAATGTGGTGGTTAATGGCCTTGTTGTACTCGTCCGGGAACACATGTCCCAGGACCAGAATGGGCTGAGAAATGCCGCTGGTCCGCAGTTCTACACCCTCTTCGACGGTGGCCACCGCGAATGCATAGACGCCAATTCCACTGAGCATCTGGGCCACCTCAACTGCGCCGTGACCGTAGGCATCAGTTTTTACAACCCCCATGACCCTGACGTCCGGTCCCACCTTGTTCATGGACTCCCGGACATTGTGGCTGATGGCCTCCAAGTCAATCTGCGCGTATACTCTTTGCGGTTTCATTGTCAAATCACCTGCAGTACAAAATATGCTATAATTTTACAACGAAAATATCGAGAAAGGAAGTGGGTTTCCTTGCGGCGAATCGCCACGCTTCATACCAACTTGAAAGGCAAGTTCGGCCTGCCGCGGCAGGGCACCGTGGACGCCACGCTTCAGGGGCGCATCACCTTTGAACCGGAGTTTCAGAATCCGGATGCGCTCCGCGGGCTTGAGGACTTCAGCCACATCTGGCTCATCTGGGAATTCTCCGATGTCACTCGAAAGCGTCAGGGCAAAGAGTACCACTTTCAGCCGACAGTCCGGCCTCCCAGACTGGGCGGTACAAAATATGCTATAATTTTACAACGAAAATATCGAGAAAGGAAGTGGGTTTCCTTGCGGCGAATCGCCACGCTTCATACCAACTTGAAAGGCAAGTTCGGCCTGCCGCGGCAGGGCACCGTGGACGCCACGCTTCAGGGGCGCATCACCTTTGAACCGGAGTTTCAGAATCCGGATGCGCTCCGCGGGCTTGAGGACTTCAGCCACATCTGGCTCATCTGGGAATTCTCCGATGTCACTCGAAAGCGTCAGGGCAAAGAGTACCACTTTCAGCCGACAGTCCGGCCTCCCAGACTGGGCGGGAACAAACGACTCGGCGTCTTTGCTACCCGCTCTCCGAACCGGCCGAACCCCATCGGTATCAGCGCGGTCAAGCTGGAAGAAGTGGACTTAAACGGCCCGTCGCTGCTCGTCTCGGGCGCCGACCTCATGGATGGCACCCCCATCTACGACATCAAGCCGTACATCCCCTACTCCGACAGTATCCCGGATGCCTCCGAAGGCTTTACCGCCAATCTTGGCGATCTGGCCCTGGAAGTAAACTTCCCAGACGCCCTGCTGAACACAATTCCAGAACAGAATCGACACGAGCTGCTGGGCATTCTTTCGCACGATCCCCGGCCGCAGTATCAGCGGGACCCAGAACGGGTTTACGGCCTGACGTATCTGAATTATGACATCCGGTTCCGTATTGACGGACAGACACTCACCGTTGTGGAGGTGGTTTCCCAATGATAAAACGAAAGGAAATTGTATTCCACGGCCGCGTTCAGGGCGTCGGTTTCCGCTGGACTGCTGTTCAGCACGCCCACGACCTCGGCCTCACCGGTTGGGTCCGCAACGAGTATGATGGGACGGTCACCATGGAAGTTCAGGGTGAGGATGAACTCATTGATAAGCTGGTGGAGCAGCTCTATTCCGACCGCTGGATTCGTATAGATACTATCGATGTAAGGACGCAGAAAGTTCTGCCAGATGAACGTGATTTTCAGGTAAGATACTGAATCGTCCAAAAGGAAAGCAGCAAAAAAATCCGACCCCGTGGTGGAGCCGGATCTTTTTCGTCCCAAAATCAGGACGGATTTCGAAGGAGTAAATATTCAAGAGTCTGTGTTTGAATGGATATTCCCTTGTCGTGCGCATACAGGGAGAGAAGCGAGGTGCCAGCGCCAGCTGCACCCGAGTACAGTCCTGTGTATGTCTCCACCAATCCGGGAAGTTTCCGTGTCCAGGCGGCGTACCAGCGGCGGCCCTTGTCGTCGTTCCACGAGTCACCGAGCAGTTTATCCGCAGTAACGCGCGCCTCATCTATATAGCTGTCCTTATTTAGGACCTCAGCTGTTTTTACAAAGTGCTGCAGCACACCGGGGGCTCCGCAGCACAAGCAGTAGCTGTTCCAGTAACCGGGTGTGTGGATGAGCGGGGCACCGGTTTTCAGAATGCCCCTGGTCAGGAGATCCACCCATTTCAGGTATTCTTCATCTCCAGTCACATCGTACAGTTTCCGGAACAGAATAGTTGTTCCTACCGGGCCGTGGCACGTAGAGAGATAGTAAAAATCGTGGAATGAACCCCTCTCCGGGTTGTAGAGGTAGGGAATAAGTGCGCCGTCTTCATCACCCTCGACAATGGCTGACAGAAATTCGACAACCCCTTTGGCAATGTTCAGGTACTGCTCATCTCCGGTCTCCTCGTACAGCAGTGCGTTCAGATATCCGGTTCCGGCTGCGCCATGGGAGTAATTCGGGAAGACCGTCTCTTTGGACTCCCATCCCACGAGTGTCAGGTCCAGGTTCTTAAAGTAAATTCCACCGACGTCGGCCTCTACCTTCTTGGAGTTGGCGAAATCAACAACTTTTTTGGCCGCCTCCAGATACTTCTTGTCCCCGGTCTGTTTATAGACGTAGAGGAAGAAAAATCCGTAAGAACCGTCAGCCATCAAATCTGACTGGTCGGTCCAGTGG
>CAYRKX010000059.1:1675-14084 GCA_964425185.1 uncultured Eubacteriales bacterium | reverse complement strand
CTCTCCCTCGTCCTTAAAATTCAGCTTCGTTTTTCTAATACGTCTCATAAATAGAAGACTGATGGTCAGGGAAACCAGTTCGGCGAGCGGGAAAGCGAACCAGACCATGTTGATGTTCCCGGTCAGGGACAGCAGGTACGCAATGGGAACCAGAGCGAACAGCTGGCGAGCCAGCGAAACCACCAGGCTGTAGACGCCGTTGCCAAGCGCCTGGAACGTGGAGCTCAGGATAATGCAGAACGCCGCAATTGGGAAGTGGATGGCAATAATGCGAAGGGCCGGAATACCAATCTGCTTCATGGTGGCAGATGCATCGAAAATGCCGAGCAGCGGTCCTGGAATGGTCTCAAACAGAATGACGCCGATGAGCATAATCATAACGGCATACATCATAGCGAGGTGGATCGTCCCGTCAATGCGCTTCTTCCGACGGGCACCGTAGTTGTAGGCAACAATCGGAACCATGCCGTTGTTCATACCAAAGATTGGCATAAAGACGAAGCTCTGCAGCTTGAAGTAAACGCCGAATACGGCAACGGCCGTCTCGGTGAACCGGCGGAGAATCTGGTTCATGCCAATGACCATGACAGAGGAAATAGCCGACATGATAATGGACGGTACACCGACCCGGTAAATTCTGCCAACAACTGCACCGCTCAGCTTCATATCCACAAAGTGGAAATGAACATCGTGGTTAAACTTCTGGTTGAAAATAAAGGCCAGAACAGCGGCCACAATCTGCCCCAGTACGGTGGCGGCAGCGGCGCCGCGAACTCCCATCTTCGGGAACGGTCCAATGCCGAAGATCAGCAGCGGGTCAAAAATAATATTGATGACCGCGCCGGTCGTCTGCGTAATCATAGTGTATATAGTCCGCCCGGTCGCCATCAGCAGACGCTCAAAGCAGAACTGGAAGCACATGCCAAAGGAGAATACCATACAGATGGTCATGTACTGTGTGCCGTACTGAATAATCTGTGCATCGTCAGTCTGTACGGCAAAGAACCAGTGCGAAATGGTGAACCCCAGTATGAGGAACACCACATAGGTCAGCAGATACAGAACCAGCGTGTTGTTCGCCGTCCGGTCGACAAGTTTCTGGTTCTTCTCGCCCAGACTCTTTGACAGCAGTGCTGTGACACCAACTCCGGTGCCCGCCACAATGGCTATCATCAGGTTCTGCAGTGAGAAGGCATAAGATAAGGCGGTCAGGGCCGCCTCATTAATTCTGCTGACGAAAATACTGTCAACAATGTTGTACAGCGCCTGCACCAGCATGGAAATAACCATAGGAAGTGAGGTCGTCACCAGCAGCTTATTTAAGGGCATAGTGCCCATTTTGTTCTCATGATATTCTTCTTCCAGACGATCCGCGGTGCTTACCTCCGCGGACTCGCTTCCCATCACGGCCTTGCCGTGTATTTTCTTTGGATTCACTGATGTAATCCCCCAAACCTTTTCTTAGCAATTAGTTCCAACATGTCGGTCACCGTGTCCAGACCGACATTAGTGTTCATTAATAAATCGTAGTTGTTGCGGTTGCCCCACTTGTAAGACGTGAAAAACCTGTAGTAGTCTGCACGGTTGCGATCCATGCTCTTGAGCTGCTGCTCTGTGAGATAGTCCGTGTCGTGGTAGACGTTGATAATCCGGTCAATGCGGTTCTTCGGGTCATCGTACAGGAAGACACGAAGCAGATTCTCCCGCTCCCGCAGGATATAGTCGCCGCAGACGCCGACAATGACGAACGAGCTCTGGTCCGCCAGCTTGTTGACAATTCGGGTCTTGGAAATAAAGACCTGTTCCTCGAGCGGATTGGTCTGTCCGAGAGTGGCCATCTCGTAGAGAAGGCTGGAGGTCCGGCGTTCCATAAGACCGGCGACCGCGTCCGGAGTCAGTCCGCAGTCATCGGAGATCATATCAATCACGGAGTCCCGGTCATAGTACTTGATGCCGAGCCGGTCCGCGAGATCTTTGCCGACCAGGCGTCCGCCGCAGCCGTGCTGCCGTCCGATGGTAATGTAATATTTATTGTCTGCCATAAAATCACCCTTTCTAACGGCATCAGCGAGCCGTCTTTCTGCGGATGTACGCAGAACGGTATTTCGAATAAATAATTAACTGACTCTTGTAGAGTCCATAATAGTCTGAGAGCATATAGCTGATGGCGACGACAATGGCAAACAGCCACAGTCCCTTTCCGCCGAACAGCTCCATCCCCATAATAAAGGAGGCGATGGGTGAGTTGGTAACGCCGCAGAAGACGCCGACCATTCCAAGGGCCGCTCCAATTTCCAGCGGCAGTCCCAGGAAGCCTGCGCACAGGCACCCGAAAGTTGCTCCAATAAACAGGGTCGGAACAATTTCACCGCCCTTGTAACCACCGGCCAGAGAAATTGCCGTGAAGAGCAGTTTCAGCAGGAAGGCATACCATACAGTATGTCCGGCTACTGCAGCGAGAATGGCACCGGTTCCCAGCCCGTTGTACTCCTGGCTGCCAACCGCAAGGGTCAGCAGGGAGACCAGTGTACCGGCAACAAAGATGCGGACAAACTCATTGTTGAAAATCTTCTGGAAGAATTTCTCGGAGCCAATGAGAGTAATACAGATAAGAATGCTGAGCAGGGCACAGAGAATTCCCAGTGCCGCACACTTTCCGGCATTCAGAACTGTCAGATTCGGAATAACCCCCAGTTTATAAGAGGCATAGTGCACACCCAGAAGTCGGCCAATATAGAAAGAAGTCAGTGCCGAGACAACACACGGAACCAGTGCAGCATAATACATGACGCCGACGCTGATAACCTCCATGGAGAAAATTGCCGCGGTGAGCGGAGCTCCAAAAATGCCGGAGAACGCCGCACTCATGCCGGCCATAATCATAATCTTTTTATCGTTTTCATTGAACTTGAACAGCTTGGCAATTCCAGAGCCCAGGCTGGCCCCCATCTGTAATGCCGCTCCCTCACGGCCGACGGATGCGCCGAAGAGATGAGAGATAATGGACGAGACAAAAATAAGCGGTGCGGTTCTGACCGGAATGTCCTCGTCGGAGTTGACCGCAGCGAGGGCCATATTTGTACCCTTTTCTGCTGTGGACGCCCGGCGTCCCTTTTTGTCCCGCTTATCGAAGAGCTTATAGATGAGGACAATGACGATACCGCCCAGTGGGAGGAACCAAATAATGGCGGAATGTTCCGCACGGACCCCGGTAACATAGTCCAGAGCATAGTAAAAGCCCGTGGCCACCAGTCCCAGGACAGCGCCGAGAAGCAGAGCCAGACCGAGCCACTTCAGGAAAACCAGGAAGTGCTCCCAGATCTTTTTCCCCTCTTTTCTCGCCGTTTTCAAAAGGGAATTCATTCTATCTCTCCCATCACAATCAATATTGGTGACTTTATTATAAAATACCTGATACTGCGTTGCAAACTGCTTTTACTTCCCGAAAATCTCCTTGCAGGCGTCTACGGTGGCCTTGGCATCGACACAGTAATATTCCGCGCCGATCTCTTTCGCATACTCCGGCGTAACCACCGCTCCACCGACCATAACTTTCACCTTGCTGCTCCCGTCGGGGTTCTGCAGGGCCGGCTCTGCCCGAAGCATTTTTATCGTCTTTTCCATACTGCTGAGCGTTGTCGTCATCAGTGCCGACAGGCCGACCGCGATAATATTCTGCTCCACTGCCGTGTCTACAATGAGCTTCGGGTCTACATCGCGGCCCAGGTCTATAACGGTATACCCGTAGTTGTCGAGCAGGACTTTGACAATATTCTTGCCAATATCGTGGATGTCTCCCTGAACGGTTGCCAGAATAACCTTGCCTTTGCTGACGCTCGGTTCACCATTCTTGGCAATGTACTCTTTAATGACGCCGAAACACTCCTGCGCCGCGTTGGCACTCTGGATGAGCTGGGGCAGGAACACCTTGTGGTCTTCAAAATCATCGCCGACCTTGTCGAGCGCCGGAATCAGCCGGTTGTTAATAATATTCATGGGGTCTTCTGTCTGAATGAGCTCTCGTACGGCGTTCGCCCCTTCATTTTTCAGGCCCTTAATTACCGCGTTGTACACCGGATCCGTCCCCTCGGGCGATTCACTGTCGGTTTTACCCGCCGTACTCGCCCCGCCGGAAACGACCTTGGGCGCTTTATAGTCCTTGTACGCATCGATATATTCGAGGGAATTCTCGTCAATGCCGGAGAGAACCCGGAAGGCGCGTACCGCGCCGGTCATGCTCTCAATGTTGGGGTTGATAATCGGCAGTTTTAATCCGTTTTCCATAGCCATGGTCAGGAACGTGCGATTGACCATTTCCCGGTAAGGTAACCCGAAAGAGATATTGGAGACGCCCAGTGCTGTGCGGCAGCCGAGTTCTTCGGTAACCCGTCTGACGGCATCCAGAGTCTGTCTGGCTGCGCTCTGCTCAGCCGAAACGGTCAAAGTCAGGCAGTCAATATAGACATCCTCTCGTGGAATGCCAACAGCCTCTGCCCGCTCCACAATTCTGCGGGCAATCTCCATACGCTTCTCTGTGGTCTTTGGAATTCCGTCTTCGTCCAGAGTTAGTCCGATTACCGCTGCCCCATATTTTTTGACCAGAGGCAGAATCGTCGACAGACTCTTTTCTTCGCCGTTGACGGAATTCACAATCGGCCGGCCGTTATAGGCGCGAAGTGCCGCTTCAAGGACGTCTGGTTTTGTGGAGTCTATCTGGAGCGGGGCGTCGCACACGCCCTGGATCGCCTTGATGACGCGGACCATCATCTGCTTTTCATCGATGCCCGGGAGTCCGACATTGACGTCAAGGATTTCTGCTCCCGCACTGACCTGGCTGATAGCCTGGTTGAGAATATAGTCTATGTTGTTGTCCCGCAGGGCCTGCTGGAACACCTTTTTTCCGGTGGGGTTGATGCGCTCGCCGATAATCCGCGGGCCATCAATTTCCACTACGGTGCTCGGGCTGCAGACCGCGGTTTTGGTAATCTTCGGGACGTTCACATAGTGGTGCTGTTCCAGCATCGCGTTTACTTTGGCAATATATTCCGGTGTGGTTCCGCAGCAGCCGCCGAAAATTTTGACACCGCAGGGAACCAGGTCGGCCATATACTTTGCAAAATCGTCCGGGCCAATGTCGTACTCACTGGTATTGGGGTCCGGAAGGCCGGCATTGGGCTTTGCCACAACGGGAAGGTCTGTGTACTCACTGATCTGTCTGACCACTCCACCGAGCTGGTCCGGTCCAAGAGAGCAGTTAACCCCCAGAGCGTCCACGCCCAGGGCACTCAGTGTCAGAGCGGCCGCAGCAGCAGAGACCCCAGAGAACGTGCGCCCGGAAGCTTCGAACGTCATCGTTGCCAGAATTGGCAGGTCACTGTTTTCCTTGACAGCCAGAACCGCAGCCCGCATTTCATAGAGATCCGTCATGGTCTCAATGACCGCAAGATCCGCATCTTTTCCAGCGAGGACCATTTCCTTGAAATAGTCGTAGGCATCTTCAAATGACAGGGAGCCGGCCGGCTCAACCAGCTGACCAATGGGTCCCATATCCAGCGCTACCAGAGCTCCGGTTCCGGCAACACCCTTTTTCGCATTGGCAATAGCGGCAGGGATGATTTCCTGCACACTGTACTGGCTCTCTTCGAGCTTGTAAGAATTTGCACCAAATGTGTTGGCGTAGACAATCTGAGAACCGGCATCCACATACGCTTTTGCAAAAGACGCAATAAGGTCCGGCTCAGTCATATTCAGCTCTTCCGGAACATGGTCGTATTTGGCACCGCTTTTCTGAATCAAAGTGCCCATGGCCCCGTCGAGCAGGACAAATTCATTGTTTTCCAGTAAAGATTTAAAGTCCGCCACAGTGTGCTCCAACCTTTCTATACCGGCAGGTCCCGCGCAGATTGCACACGACGCAGCCGCGACGTTTTCGTTCTATAGGTTTATCCGACATACCCGACACAGCCGTTATGGACTTGGTCGGAGTCAAAAGATACTGATCGTTTGTCATGAGTCCGATGCGCTTCGGTGCGTTCAGCTCATTTAAAAACCACTTCTGCAAAGAAATCGGTAAATCGCCGTAGCCGGGCGAGAAGCGGAACGTGAAGAATTTATCCGGGTACCGCTCTTTTACAATATTGTCGACTTTGACGCCGACCTGTTCTACTGCCACAGACGACAGGACATCCAGGACAACAGCTTTGGACATGTCCGTAACCTGGGCCTTGCGAAGCATGCGGTCAATTCCCGCTCCGAGCGTACAGCAGATTAAGACCGCCTTGTCGCATCCGGCAAGGTGGCCTTGAATATCATGTCCCTGCATAAGAGGTTCACAGGGCAGGTCTATGACTTTGGTTAAATACTTCGGATCGGCGTTCTGGAGGACTTCCGCTTCGCATTCATCGAGGAGGTGCTGCATGGAGTCGTTCATCTCCACTTTGGCATCGCCCAAATAGCGAATGGCCTCCGCGCGATTCAGCGAATCTAATTTCACAGCAAAGGCACCACCGAGTCACTGATTTTCTTCGCGATGTACGGGTTGTTCATGGTATACAGGTGAATGCCGTCCACACCGGAAGAAATCAAATCAATCATCTGTTCAATGGCGTACGCAATACCGGCCTCGCGGAGCGACTCCGGCTTGTCCGCATACTTGTTCATCATTCGGGAAAACTTGGACGGCAGAGATGCGCCGCACATGGTGACCATCCGTTCAATGGATTTGATATTGGTCACTGGCATAATGCCCGCTTCAATGGGCACGTTAATTCCGGCAAGGACTGCGTTGTCCCGGAACCGATAGAACGTATCATTATCAAAAAAGAGCTGGCTGATAAGATGCGTTGCCCCCGCATCTACTTTCTTCTTCAGGTTCAGGACGTCCTGGACTGCACTGCGGGCCTCTGGATGAGTCTCCGGGTAGCAGGCACCGGCAATATCGAAGTCTGTGGTCTTGGTAAGATAGGCTGTCAGGTCACTGGCATACAGGAAGTCTGTTTTCGGCTCCTGGTCCGGGACCTTGTCTCCTCGAAGAGCCAGAATATTTTCAATGTTGTTCTGCTTGAGCACATCTACAGTTGCATCTACATCTTCTTTATTGTTACGGACACAGGTCAGATGGGCTGCCGACTCAATACCGTAGACATTTTTTATGCGGCTGGCAACCTGTACTGTCATGTTGTCCGCACCGGTTCCGCCGGCGCCATAGGTGACACTGATGAAATCCGGTTTGTTGGAACAGATGGATTCCAGTGTACCATAGATGGACTCAATAGGGGTAGTGCGCTTGGGAGGAAAGACCTCAAACGAGTAAACCGTCCGGTTCACGTGGTTTTCACTTTTCTTGTCAAACAGTTCGCAGATTTTCATGAGGATTTCCTTCCCGGGGCCATTGCCCTTCCGATTATTTCCCCTATTATACTATGAATTGTTGGTATATGGAAATGGAAGTTTATTTTGCTTTGCTATAGTTTGCAGCTATGCCTGCCCAGGTTCAGAGGTAAAAGCCAAACGGATGAGACCCGAAGTTCCGGTCTCATCCGTTTTTATATTTCTTCAGCTTTATTTTTTACGAACTTTGGCCCATACGAGGACCGCCGCAGACACAACGGCCAGTCCCACCAGGACCCAGGAAGCAATCCGCAGCCCGGGAGTTCCGGTTTCCGGTCCGCGCTCCGGCTTATTGGCGTCTCCGGGAATAGTCACCATAACTTCTCCGTTTTCATTGGTATAAGTGATGGTCTGCGGCGCAGATTGTCCATAATTCTGCCGATTCGGTACGGTCTCCGTCTGCTGTCCCTGCAGTTCTTCCACCCATCGACCCGCAGCTTTCGTGGAACTGCCGTGTCCGGCATAGGCACGTCGAGTGGCTCTGGGCTCACCCTGGCTGGCATGGGTTGCTTCAGGCACTGTGGCATGAGTCACCGGTGCGGTAGTGTGCGCCACCGGTGCACCGGAATAGATAATTCGTGTAGAGCCAGACGCAGCACCAGGTGATACCCGGACGCTGTCCCGGTCATTTCGGATAACAACGTTTCGCAGATTAATAAATCCGGTAAACGTTCCCGCTCCAATCGATTTTACCGATGACGGAACATACACGGTACGTACATTGACAATATTGCTTGCTGTCTTAGGAATACTTCCACTGGACAGCGATGTGACCCCTTCCGGGATACTGACCGTCCCGCTGCTGTTTGGATCATAGGCAAATCCGGGCAGAGCCAGGATACAGACAAGGATTGCCGCCGTCAAAACAGCAAGTCCCCGCCGGATAATACGTTTCAAAGACTTTACTCCTCTACAATTTCTACGCCGCGGTTCTTCGGCTCACACAGGAAGACCTCGCCGAACTTGTCTCCCAGCATACGGACACAGTTCTCCGCTTCTTCCTTCGTGTTGAAAATACCGAAAATGGTCGGGCCGCTTCCACTCATGCAGCTGGCTTCCGAGCCGGTTCCACGCATATACGCTTTTATATCTACCCGGTCCGGGACTTCAATGACCTGCTCAAAGACATTGCCAACCAGATGAAACGCCTTGCGCTGGTTCCGCGTGACCAGAGCCCGCAGCATTCCACTATCGTCCAAATGTCTCATAGTTTTGAAATGCTTATCCGCCTCAGCGTAGGCCTCTTTCGTAGAGACATCCATGTCCGGCTTTACCAAAACAAACCAGCAGTTTTGCAGATCCGGCAGCGGAGCTAAAACCTCGCCAATGTCCATGGCCAGCATGGTTCCACCCTGAATACAGAACGGAATATCCGCCCCTACCTTGGTACTCATTCGGCAGAGCTCCCGCTCCCTCAAATCTGTTTTCAACAGGCGATTCAGTCCGACAAAAACCGCAGCGGCGTCTGCACTCCCGCCGGCCAGTCCCGCCGCAGAGGGGATGTTCTTCTGAATATCAATAGAAATTCCCGGGTTTTCTGTACCAGTCACTTCAAAAAAGCGCTCGGCTGCTTTCCAGGCAATATTCTTTTCATCTGTAGGAATTTTGGGCTTGTCACAGGTAAGGCTTATAGTGCCGGGTTTTCCGGTCAGCTGCAACGCTACAGTGTCCTGCACGCCAACGGACTGCATTATCATGAACAAGGTATGGTAGCCTTCCGGAGTTTTCCCGAGGATATCCAACATCAGGTTCACCTTTGCCGCTGCTTTTAAAATCATCTGACTGCCTCCGATTAAATTGTCAAAACTTCAGTATACATATAAAAGTATATAAAAAACGGAGAGAATTATCCATAACATAATTCTCTCCGCAGGCATGTATTCTCATTTCAGGATATTGGTGAATAATCCATAAAATAGGAACTCTCTAAATAGTCTAGATTCGTAATATCTACATTTTCATCATAAGTACCTGGTTCAAATGTGATTTTCACAAAACATTGATCCGGTAATCCATCTATCGTGCCGCTCGTCACTTTGGGTTCATAATATGACATTCTAAAAGGTTTTTCAAACCCAGCAGCTGTCCCTCCCGCAATCTTCTTACCATTATCATAATACTCAATAGGCGAAATTCTCCTGAGTTCAATTTCCTGACCGGTGTAATTTTTTAAAATACACCAGACTACTAGTTCATTGTTCCGTGTCTTATAGGCTAAAATCGGGTCAAAAGCAATTTGATTATGAGAAAAATAAGGTACGGCTAAAAATGCATACTGAAATTTAGATGTCTTTTGTGGAGATGACGACCCTTTTAACTCTTCTCCAGTATTTTGCACTTTAACGTTGCGGATTTGAAATTTTTCGTTGTTTAATGGGCTGACAGTAACATCGAGTGTACTTTCAATCTGTGCCAGCGTGGCAACAGGATTTAGAGCATAAAGAAATGTCTGCTGACCTTCCGATTTATCATCAAGAATATCTTTAATTCCTGAATCATCTCTTTTCGCAATTGCAGCTGCTATCTTTATACTGTCATCGAAATGAGTAATTCCCCATTTCATGCCATAAAAATAATCTGAAGCATACGCAATCGGATCCAGGCTTTTAGCATTAGCTGTCACTGCCATTAGTCCAGTCATAAGACAAATGGCAAAACAAACCGCGAAAAAAGAATGTTTGAATTTTTTCATTAATTCTTTGCCTCTTTTAACAAACTTTGATTTAGTTTAAATAGGTATAGTTCAGGCTGTAGTTGCAGTTCAGGTTGTCCAGGCTGGTAATGTCCACATTAGGATCATAAGTGCCTGGTTCAAAGGTCATGACGACAAAGATTGCAGTGGGCATTCCGTCATAGACTCCGCTGCTGATTTTTTTCTGATAATAGGACAGTCTTACTGGTGCCTTAAAGCCTGTTGTCTGGCCAGCAGCAATCTGTTTTCCGTCTGCACTTAACTGGATTTCAGGAATATTAGAAATTTCTACATTTTGATTAGAATAGTTCTTCATTACTGCGAGAACAACCAGTTGATTATTCGACGTCTTAAAAGCTAAAGAAGGATCAAAAGTAATCTTATTTTTGTAAAAAAGAGGGTAGCTAAATAGATTATATTCGAGCTTCTTTTCTTTTTTTCCATTTTCTGATGTTGCTGCATACTGTATTGGCTGCTTAATGTCAAGGATAAGCGCCTTTTCAGGGTTCGCATTTTGAGGATTACCGCTTTCTAATCCTGTCTTCGCTACTTCCGCTATAGAATTGACCAAATTAACAGCATTGACGCATTTTTGGGCCCCTTCTGAATTTTCTACCACCGCTAAAGTACGAGGGTCATTGTCGCGGCTTAACATTGCTGAAGATATATTTACGGCTTCTCTAGGATGCAAATAGGCCCAAAGAATACCTTCCGCATAATTCACGGCAAAAGAAGCCGGATCCTGAGTTTTTGCACACGCAGAGACCGATGTTACTATCGCCATTAAAATGACGGCTAATCCAATGGCACTTATTGTCTTAATCTTCCTCATGTTTCTCTCCTACTTTCCTCTATGTATGGTTTTATATAACAAATTATACGAAAAAGGCAGAGAATTATCCAGAGGCAGACAGACTGTCCTTCTCTAATTCTCCACCTGTTTAGTTAATTCGTTGGGTTATTCCTTTCTTATGCGAATAAAATAAGAAGAATAACAAAGATCGTAGAAAGCATCTTGGATACCTTTCCGATCATTGGCCAATGTCTTTTTATTAGCGCCTACTATACGGACTATATTCCGTTCAAAAAAGTTAGCATGGGACAGATTTTTGGCAGGATTTTTTTACAAAGCAAAAAAAGTTGTACAAAATTATGTATAATATTTAACAGAAGGAAATCGACAGAAGAGGGAATAAATACAATGGAGCCTATAAACGATTGGATCTCTGCCGCCGCACAGGGGAATGTGGAGGCATTTAATCAACTGTATGAGTATTCTTACTCCACGGTAGAGCACGAGTGCCTGCGGATTCTCCACAACTCGTTCGATGCCGAAGATGCCATGCAGGAAGCCTACCTTATTATTTATAAAAAGATCGGAACTCTGAAAGATCCGTCCAAGTTTCTCAGCTGGTGCCGGACTATTGCTCATAACACATCCGCCAGCTTCATCGCAAACAGGAAGAGGAAAACGGGCAAAGACGACTTCAAGCCCATGGTCTCTGATGATGACGTGGAAGGAATGGACTCTCTGAACGGGTTTGACGAAGCCCCTTTGCCAGAGGAGCGAGCCGAGCAGCAAATGGTTCACGAGTTATTGCAGCAGGCTATGGACAGCATTGCCCCACAGAGGTCCATGTGCCTTGCCATGCATCAGCAAGGGTATTCGTACGACCAGATTGCCAGCCTGCTCTCCATTCCCCTTGGCACTGTAAAGAGCAACATTCATTACGCTAAAGAGGCACTGAAGAAGCAGATTCGTGAATTTGAGAAGAAAGAGAATGTCCAGATCTTCGGATTCACACTGATTCCTGTGGGTCATCACGTGGAAGTCCGTATGACCGAGCCGGGAAATGACGGATTCATTCAGGCGGACACCTCCAAGGCTCCGACCAAAGAAGACGTCTGGGAGTCGGTATCCAGACAGATTTCCAAGGGCGCAGCTGCTCATCTGCAAGTCTGGCAGAAAGTTGCCGCTGTTGTGGTAGCGCTGGCTGTGATTGTCGGAGGAATTGTCTTTGCCATGACTCGGGTCGGGCATGAAAATCTCCGGGAGAAGCGTTCGGAGACGTCTGTTTCTCAGGGGTCCCAGCGGAGCTATCATCGTGCAGCCCGCCAGAGACTTGCACCGTCGAATGGAAACCTTACTGGCACCAACGCCGGCGCCGGCGTTGACGGAACCCGAGGAACAGGAGCTGGGGTAACTGCCACACCGACAGCAACAGCAAGGCGGACTACGGCACCGGAGCCGCAGGTTCCCCGAGAGACTACTCGGGTCCCAGCGGAGCTATCATCGTGCAGCCCGCCAGAGACTTGCACCGTCGAATG
>CAYRKX010000059.1:0-1575 GCA_964425185.1 uncultured Eubacteriales bacterium | reverse complement strand
ACAGCAAGGCGGACTACGGCACCGGAGCCGCAGGTTCCCCGAGAGACTACTCGGGAGTACTTCACAAACCGGGTTCGGAATTTGAGAAACGCCATGCAGGGGGAAAACTAAAGCCATTAAGAACTAAAAAGACACCTCCAGGCAGGACCATACCTGTTGGGAGGTGTTATTTTTCGCCGAAAAATCTGAAGCATTCCATTTTTCTATAGTATAATAGGACAAGGAAAAAATCGGACAAGAGAGGACAACTCATACATGGAGCAGCTGGATTCGCTGATTACCGCTTCCGTCCAAGGGGATACGGAAGCGTTCAATAAGTTATACCAATATTCGTTTTCTACAGTAGAGCACGAGTGTCTGCGAATTTTACGAAATCCGACGGACGCCGAAGATGCTGTTCAGGAAACGTATCTTATTATTTTCCGGAAGCTTGGCGGATTGAAAGATTCTGCAAAGTTTCTGAGCTGGTGCCGAACTATTGCGCATAATGCTTCTGTCAATTACATCGCTAAAAGAGACCGAAAGGCCGGGAAAGATGAGCCCCGTCCCCCGATATCTGACGACCATTATATCGGCATGGATGCCGTTGACGCGGAAGACACAGAGGTTACACCCGAAGAAAAGGCTGAGCAGGATCTGATTAAACGGTACCTCCAGCAGGCAATTGACAATGTCGCACCGGTACAGGCCACCTGCCTTGCGCTGCATCAGCAGGGGTACACCTATAACCAGATAGCCGAAAAGCTTTCCATCCCGGTCGGCACGGCCAAAAGCAACGTACACTACGCCAAAACCGCACTGCAAAAAGAAATTCATAAGATTGAGCAGAGAGAGCATGTGCAGATCCACGGGTTCTCACTCACGCCATTGGCTGGAAAAGTCGTAGTTCAGATGGTATCTCAGGCATCCGAAGGCCAGCCGGCCGCAGAAACAGGATTTATTCAGGCCGACGAATCGACCAGCCTTTCCCAGGAAGACATCTGGGCCAGCGTATCTCGTGGTATTTCCGGCCGCACCGCTTCCCGGCTCCCTTTATGGCAGAAGATTACTGCGGTTGTTGTTGCCGTGGGAATTATTATTGGCGGAATTATCCTCGCAGTGAATCGCGCGGGACACCAAAACTTTGCAGATACGAAGACCGCAGCGTCGCTGTCCCAGAGCCTGCAGGCCTCGCAGAGCAGGGCGGCACAGCGAAGGTTGGCACCATCTAACCCGAATTCCATTACAGGAATCAATGCTTCGAGGGGCAGCACAAGGCGGGCTGCTGCCAACAATACTGCTACCCGAACTCCCGCTGTAGAACGTCAGGCTGAACCCGCAGCACAGACTCAGGCAGCAACGACTCGCGAAGTTTTCACCAATGAAGCTCGAAACATGGGCAATGTTTTAGCCGGCAATTGATATAACAGGTCCAGCAAATCCCGACTAATCTGGAATTCAGTTCCGGATTAGTCGGGATTTTGAGTGACGAATACCGAATGATGTGTTAAAATATTTTGACTTTAAACTAACGGAGGACTGAACCATGCAGGCTGTTTTTATCGAATAAATTGATTGAGGCCGGAATTCGGGAGC
>CAYRKX010000058.1:0-14791 GCA_964425185.1 uncultured Eubacteriales bacterium | reverse complement strand
GTGGAATTTGATGCTCCCCGTCAGTACGGACTGAATGGAAACCACAAGCACCTTCCGGAAATGCAGAAGGTCTGCGGCCTGAAATATAAACCGGTTTTCAACCCGATTGTTGATGACTACTATAAAGGCATGGAAGTGGGAATTCCGCTTCATAAAGTTCAGGTGAATGGTTTTACCGCTGAGAATATTAAAGATATGCTCTTCGAGTATTACCGCAATTCTACTTTTGTAGAAGTGGACCCGAAACTGGGAACAGAAGGTCTTCTGGCCGCCAATAAATATGCGGGGACTAATACACTCTGCATTACAGTATGCGGCAATGATGACCGTATTACCATTACTTCCCGGTTTGACAACCTGGGTAAGGGTGCTTCCGGTGCTGCAGTACAGAATATGAATTTAATGCTGGGCTTCGCAGAGACAGCAGGATTGAAATAAAGGAGAATCAATCATGGAGAAAAAACCATTTGTCACCAAAGAGCAGGTCGAGGAGATTGCCAAGACCTATCCAACCCCGTTCTATCTCTACGACGAAAAGGGAATCCGCGACAACGTTGCGGCCGTCAAAAAGGCCTTTTCCTGGAATCCAGGATATCGCGAGTATTTTGCAGTAAAAGCAACTCCAAACCCGAGCATTGTCAACATCTTAAAAGAATATGACTGCGGAACTGACTGTGCTTCCAAAGTAGAGCTCATGTTCAGCAAGGCTATCGACCTTGATGGAGACCATATCATGTTCTCTTCTAACGATACGCCGTTTGAGGAGTACACCTATGCTAAGAAGGTCGGTGCTATCATCAATCTGGATGATATTACCCACATTGACTTCTGCGAAGCTGCCTGCGGTGGTGAGCTTCCCGAGACCATGTGCTGCCGGTACAACCCTGGCGGAGTCTTCCAGATGTCCAATGGAATTATGGACAACCCCGGCGATGCCAAATACGGTATGTCTGAGGCCCAGATGGAAGATGCTTTCAAAATTCTCATGTCTAAAGGCGTAAAGCATTTCGGCATACACGCTTTCCTGGCAAGTAACACAGTTACTAACGAGTACTATCCGAAGCTCTCCAAAGAGCTTTTCGAACTTGCTGTCAGACTGCACAAGTCCACAGGCGCAGACATTAAGTTTATCAACCTCTCCGGCGGCGTTGGCGTAGCTTATGAGCCGTCTCAGACGCCGAACGACATTGCCGTTATCGGTCAGGGCGTTCATGATGCCTATGACGAAGTTATGGTTCCCAACGGTATGGGCGATGTAGCGATCTATACCGAAATGGGCCGCTTCATGCTTGCACCTTACGGCGGTCTGGTAACGAAAGCGATTCATGAGAAACACATCTACAAAGAATACATTGGCGTCGATGCCTGCGCAGTTAACCTGATGCGTCCGGCTATCTACGGTGCCTATCATCATATTACCGTTCTTGGAAAAGAGAATAAGCCGTTAGATCATACTTACGATGTCACCGGTTCTCTCTGCGAAAACAGTGATAAATTTGCTGTTGACAGAGCACTTCCGAAGATTGATATGGGTGACTATCTCTTTATTCATGATGCCGGTGCACATGGCTATTCCATGGGCTACAACTACAATGGCAAGCTGAAGTGCGCTGAGCTTCTGCTCAAGGAAGATGGATCGGTTGAGATGATCCGCCGTGCAGAAACACCGAGAGATTATTTCGCAACATTCGAGGGAACAGACTTCTACAACAAACTTGACTTCGACGACTAAGGAAGCGAACAGAACCATGAAGACCATAAGCGGCGGCATTTGTGCCGCAAAAGGATTTACCGCGGCCGGAATGCATGCCGGAATTAAGCCGACATCCCGCCCGGACCGGAATGATCTCGCACTGATCTACTCCGAAGTACCCTGCCAGGCAGCTGGTATGTTTACCACCAACCGGGTCAAGGCGGATCCGGTCAAACTTGATATCGAACATCTGAAAGACGGCAGAGCTCAGGCCATTATTGCCAACAGCTTTATTGCCAACGCCTGCGCTCCGGAGGGACCGGAGACGGCAGCGCGTGAGGCAGAGATTGTAGGAAAAGCTCTGTCTTTGAATCCTGACGATGTTCTGGTTTCTTCTACCGGCGTCATTGGCCAGCGCCTGAATATTGAGGCTATTGAAGCGGCTGTTCCAGAGCTGATATCTAAACTCAGCAAGGACGGATCTGATGCGGCAGCACGGTCTATTATGACTACCGATACCGTGAAAAAAGAGATCTCTGTGGAATTTACCGTCGGTGGGAAGACCGCCCATCTCGGCGGCATCACCAAAGGTTCCGGAATGATCCATCCGCATATGGGCACCATGCTCTGCTATATGACCACGGATGTAAAGATCAGCGGTGCGGCTTTAAAGAGTGCGCTGCAGGAGACCGTGAGAAAGACCTTTAATCGCATAAGCATTGATGGGGATATGTCGACAAATGATACCTGCATGATTCTCGCCAACGGTCTGGCGGATAACGCCGAGATTCAGGAGGGGAGTCAGGACTACGCCGCTCTTCTGGAAGCCATGCTCTATGTCGCTACCTACCTTGCCAAACTGATGGCATCGGACGGAGAAGGTGCTTCTCATCTGATTACGTGTACTGTAAAAGGCGCAAAAGATGAGAAGACCGCAGAGACCATTGGCAAGAGCATTATCAATTCGTCTCTGACCAAGGCGGCCATCTTCGGAGAAGACGCCAACTGGGGCCGGGTTCTCTGTGCAGCAGGCTATTCCGGTGCGGAGTTTGATCCGGATAAGACCGACATTCAGTTTGCATCGAAAGCGGGAACCGTTCCGGTCTGCAAAGCCGGCAAGGGACTCGACTTTGACGAGGATCTTGCCAAAAAGGTTCTCTCAGAAGAAGAAGTTATTATCGAGGTCGATCTCCATGAAGGGGACGCAGAAGTCACCTGCTGGGGCTGCGACCTGACCTACGATTACGTCAAGATCAACGGCGATTACCGGACTTAAGGGAGGACAGAAGATGGATTTGACACCACAGGACCGGGCGTCCACTCTGATTGAGGCTCTCCCGTACATTCAGAAATACAACGGTAAGACTGTCGTTGTAAAATATGGCGGAAACGCCATGGTCTCCAATGAACTGGTGGAGGCGGTTACCAAGGACATTGTTATGCTGTCCCTGATCGGCGTCCGCGTCATTGTTGTTCACGGAGGCGGACCGGCCATTAACAAGATGATTGACCGCGTCGGTCTCAAGACCAGAAAAATTAACGGCCTTCGCTACACAGATCAGGAGACGATGGACATCGTCCAGGCTGTACTGTGCGGCCAGGTGAATAAGAATATTGTCAATATGATTAACACCAAGGGCGGTCATGCTATCGGTCTCTGCGGAATGGACGATCATCTCATCCAGGCGAAGAAGCTCGATAAGGGCGACGGTGTGGACTACGGCCTGGTCGGTGAAATTACCGCGATTGACCCGACCGTTATTGGCACAACGCTGATGTCCAATGTCATTCCGGTTATCTCCACTGTGGCGGAAGGTGTTGATGGCAACAAGTGCTATAACATCAATGCAGATACTGCGGCTGCCAAAATTGCGGCTGCGGTCCATGCGGAAAAACTGATTCTGATGACCGATGTCCGTGGTGTCCTTCGTGACCCGGAGGACGACCAGAGTCTGATCCGTCAGATCCTTCCTATGGAAATTCCGGCTCTGATTCAGGACGGAGTCATTACCGGCGGTATGATTCCGAAAATTGAGTGCTGTGCGGATGCGTTGGAACACGGCGTTAAGAGAACTCATATTCTGGATGGACGGATTCCCCATTCAATCTTAATTGAGATGCTGACCCATCGTGGTGTCGGCACCATGATCTGGAAAGGTGAGAACAAATGACATTTGATGAACTGAAACAGATGGATGACAGCTATGTCATGCATACCTATAACCGTTTTCCCATTGGAATTGACCACGGCAAAGGCGCAACCGTATATGATTTCGATGGTAAAGAGTATATTGATTTTACCAGCGGTATCGGCGTAAACTGCCTCGGCTACGGCAATGAGGGATGGGCTGACGCCATCTACACCCAGGCGAAAAAACTGGGCCATATGTCTAACCTCTATTACACAGAGCCATGTGCTCAGCTGGCAAAGACTCTCTGTGAACGTACCGGAATGTCCAAGGTGTTTTTTGGAAACTCCGGGGCTGAGGCAAATGAGGGTCTGATTAAACTGGCCCGGAAATACAGCTACGATAAATACGGCGAGGGCAGAGCAACGGTGATTACTCTGAAGGATTCTTTCCACGGCCGTACTATTACTACACTGAATGCTACCGGTCAGGACCAGTTCCATCAGTATTTCTTCCCGTTCACCCAGGGATTCCGCTATGCGAAACCGAACGATTTTGAGGATCTGAAAAAGCAGATGGGCGACGATGTCTGTGCCGTTATGCTGGAAGTTATCCAGGGCGAGGGCGGTGTCAATCCGCTGAATCCTGAATATGTAAAACAAGTTCGTGAATTCTGCACGGAAAATGATGTTCTCATGCTTGTCGATGAGGTACAGACCGGTGTCGGCCGTACCGGAACACTCTTTGCGTTCCAGGGTTACGACATTATGCCGGATGCAGTATCCTTCGCCAAGGGCATTGCTGGCGGCCTTCCCATGGGCGGTGTCATGGCATCTGAAAAGGTCAAGGATGTTCTGGGACCTGGTACTCACGCTTCTACTTTCGGCGGAAACCCGGTAGTCTCTGCAGCAGGAAACTATGTTCTGTCTCAGATTGACGACAAACTTCTTCAGGATGTCACTGCAAAGGGTAAATACATCCGCAGCCAGATCGAGGGCAGTGGCTCCCAGTTTGTCGACTCTGTTCGTGGACGCGGTCTGATGATCGGCATAGGCCTTGTTGGCATGAAGAACAGCGACCTCTGCGTTTCCCTGATGAACCGCGGTCTCTTAACGCTGACTGCCGGAAACAACGTTCTTCGTCTTCTTCCTCCGCTGACGATCTCTGATGCGGAAATGGAAAAGGGCCTCGAAATTCTCCTCGGTCTGATCGGCGATTAACGAAACTTTTATAAACGCGAAAAGCGGCTTTCTGAATTTTCAGAAAGCCGCTTTTTTTATGCAGTTTTAAAATGCTTTACTGGTTGTCCGGACCGTAAAGTGTAGCATGTTTCGGAATTCCATCCTCGAAGTGCGGGAACATAAAGCCGCGGATGAGCGGACGTGCGTATGTCAGATAGTCCTCGGTTACGTCGTTGTGGTCCGGGGTAATCCACTCGAGGGGAATCTTCTTTTCTTCGTTGGCAATACCGTGGATGTCGGCCGCTTTGTAATGGGCAATGTATGGTTCTCTCTCGACCACTTCGATGATAATCATCTTGCCGGTCTGGCCGTCAATCGCCGCCTTGACTGCTTCGAATCCCACGTTGTAGGCCTCATCGATGTCGGTTCGGGACGACAGGTGGGTTGCGCAGCGCTGGAGTATAGACAGCTCGATCGCACGTGTTTTATAGCCGAGCTCATTGGAAATCAGGTTGGCGGCGACGTGGCCGGAGCCGGAGAGCTGAGTGTGGCCGAAGGCGTCAGTGAATGTGGCATTTCCGGAAGACTCGCAGACGAGTTTGCCATCAGCAGTGTGGATGCCCTCAGAAACGGCTATGACAATGGACGCTTTCTTCTTAGTGATGTCACTCACATGGGACAGAAAATCGTCTGGGACGAAGTTGGTTTCGGGAAGATAGATAAGGTCAGGACCAACACAATCTGAGGAACGGGAGAGGGCGGAGGCTGCTGTGAGCCAGCCTGCGTTGCGTCCCATAATCTCAATGACGGAAATCTTTGGACCTGATGTTTCGTAACTCTCTGTGTCACGGATGATCTCTTTAGTTGTGGTGGCAATAAACTTTGCGGCTGAGCCAAAGCCAGGTGTGTGGTCAGTGGCCGGAAGATCATTGTCTATGGTCTTGGGGACGCCGATAAACTTCTGTGGCTTGTTGTGAGCAGCAGCATAGTCGCTGAGCTGCTGGATGGTGTCCATAGAGTCGTTGCCGCCTATATAGAGGAAATAGGAGATGTCATACTCCTCCAGTCGCTGAAACACCTGCTCGTAAACCTCTTCATTTTCTTCTGCGGGCGGAAGTTTATACCGACAGGTACCAAGAAAACTGGAAGGAGTGCGCTTCAGCAGCGACAGACCCTCATTGTTGGGAAAGAGCTCCTTTAAGTCCAGAATCTTTCCCTGCAGGAATCCTTCGATTCCGTTTTTCATTCCATAAATTTTTGGAATATGGAAGTGGAGCGCGCCCTTGATGACCCCGACCAGACTGGAATTGATAACCGCGGTGGGGCCGCCAGACTGCCCGACAACTAAATTTCCCATGGAAGAATCTCCTTTTTCTTTTGAAGTGAAAATATTATACCATTTTTTGAATTTCTTTATTGACTTTTCTATAGAGGTGAATATAATAAAGTTAATGCAAATGATAATAATTACTGTTATTAGCAGAGGCTAACTCAAACATAAGCAATGGACGAGGTGAAACCATGGCGGAAATCCGAAAAAGCAAGCAGCGGGACGCGGTCTACGCAGAGCTCGCCTCGCGGACGGATCATCCAACAGCAGAGCAAATCTATATGGCGCTCAAACCGGAAATGCCGAATATCAGTCTGGCAACAGTGTATCGGAACCTTCGGATGCTGACGCAAATGGGTAAGATTATCACGCTCTATACGGACACTTCCGATCATTTCGATGCCACGGTGGAGCCCCATTATCATTTGTACTGTACGAAGTGCGGTCAGATCTATGATCTTGACATGCCGTTAATTCCAGAAATTGACGCTGCCGCAAAGAAGTGTAAAGAGGGAAAAGTGAATTCCTATTCTCTGGTTTTTCATGGAATTTGTGCCAGCTGTCTCAAAGAATCTGAAAAAGATTAGCTACAAATTGTGGAGGGTATTATTATGAAAAAATTCGTATGTTCTATCTGTGGTTATGTTTATGAAGGCGAATCTCTTCCGGCAGACTTCAAATGTCCTGTCTGCGGTGCTCCGGCAAGCAAGTTCAACGAGCAGTCTGAAGATCAGGCCTGGGCAGCTGAGCATGTAGTTGGTATTGCCAAGGATGCTCCGGAAGACATCAAGAAGGATCTTCGCTCTAACTTCGAGGGCGAGTGCTCTGAAGTCGGCATGTATCTCGCTATGTCCCGTGCTGCTATGCGTGAGGGCTATCCGGAGATCGGTCTCTACTTCGAAAAGGCCGCTATGGAAGAGGCTAACCATGCAGCCCGCTTTGCTGAGCTCCTTGGTGAGGTCGTATCTGATTCTACCGAGCAGAACCTCAAGGTTCGTGTTGACGCTGAGTTCGGTGCAACTGCCGGCAAGACTGACCTTGCAAAACGTGCTAAGGCTCAGAACCTTGACGCCATTCATGACACCGTTCATGAGATGGCCCGCGATGAAGCCCGTCATGGTAAAGCATTCAAGGGTCTCCTTGAGAGATATTTTGGCAATAAATAATCTCACATAATACAAGAACGGACCGGTTCCTGAACTTCAGGAGCCGGTCCGTTCGGCGTATCTGGAGCCTTGAGTCCAAGGCTTCTTTTCTGTTATGCGATGTAGTGCTTATTTGCCCTGGCTTTCTTTGATTGGCAGGGTCTGAAGATAGGTCAGTCCGGAAGGATCAATTTCTTTGACTTTGTACTTGCCAATTCTAGAGCTCTCATACAGGGCTTTGTCGTCCAGAGAGTAGAGAGCACCGCACATTTTGCAGAGGGCAAAAAAGTTGTGCTTGTAGTTGACCAGAGAGATTCCGAAAGCACCGAGTCCATTGCTGCCGCGGAAAAGCTGCAGGGAGTTGTGTTTCCCGCATTTCGGGCAGTCGACTCTGGCGGTCTTTCCGTATTTCTCAAATGTGTCTTTCGTAACTTTCATATCGTCAGACTCCTTTGTGTTTAATCGTTGGCGCTGTACTCAGCAATGACACCGGTGCGGTAAGCGTCAAGCAGCTGCTGAAGATGGTCAATTTCCGCCTGCAGTTTTTTACCGCGGTCTACTTCGCTGATTTTCAGCCGGTGATCGAGCTCTTCCGACACGATGGTGGCGGAGAGGATATCTTTATTGTACTTGATGGCATTTTTTGTTCCATCAAATGGCTCATGCGCAGCCAGTCGCATGTAATGAGAGTTGTAAATGAGTGTGTAACCCGCAATGCCGGTGGTCTTCTGATAGGCACGGCAGAAACCGCCGTCGATAATGAAGAGGCGGCCGTTGCCTTTTACCGGGCTTTCTCCGTCTTTGCTCTTAACCGGTACGTGGCCGTTGATGATATGGCAGTTGGGACCGTCCAGTCCAAACTCCTTCAGAACTTTCATGCAGCCTTCTTCGGTCTTAGTGATTTCGTAGTAAGGATCCTTGTCCTCTTTCCAGGTCGACTTGTCATCGATGAGACGACGTTCAAATGTTGTGATTTTGGACCGGGCGAAGAGGGGAGACCACTTGCCGCACCAGAGGAACCACATGAAATCCTGCCCTTTTCGACGTTCTTCGCTGCCTTCTGGAGAAAAATATCCCTGTCTGGCGCGGACTTCACAGTAGTCCAGAAGAGCTTTTCCCTTGTATTTTACCCCGTCGTAGGTGAATTCTTTAAAGGTACCATCCTCATTCATCGGGACGCCGCCGTGGGTCAGAAAGTTGCCATTGTAGACTTTATACATGGCTCCTTTGCGGAACAGAAATTTGACATGGGTCTGCAGCTTTTCGCTCTGTTTAAACGAGCTGACCAACTCGCCCATGACTTCTTCTTCTTCCGGGCTGAGCTTATACGGGTCGGCAATATCAACTGTTGGAAAATCAGAGTCCCGAAGCAGGTAGGTCTTGCCGTCAAGGGTAATGGTGCCGCGGTCGTAGTTGATTTTATCCATAAGACGCCGGTCATCCATGTCGAAATCTGGGTTCCTCTCGACAACCTGACCCATCAGCTTGAAGAGAATGACAGTAATGGCCTTCGACATGCGCGCGGTGCGTACCAGGTCTTTCGGCTTAATGGTTACGCGCTCCTGCTCGTCGACAATTCTGGTTGCAAAACTGGAGAGGTCTGTCAGGCTGTAATAGTCGTTGGCGAATACCGCCAGCGGCCGGAGACTGATTCCGTAGCCGTTTTCCAGGACATGCAGATTGTTGTATAAAATGGAGTTGGCCAGGACGTTGGCGATGCAGATAGGGGAGCCGGCGGCTGCACCCATCCACAGAATGTCATGGTTTCCCCACTGGATGTCCACTTTGTGATGCTGCATAAGAGCTTCCATAACAATGTCAGCACGCGGCCCGCGGTCGAAGATGTCTCCGACAATGTGGAGCCGGTCTACAATGAGGCGTTTAATTACGCCGCAGACCGCAATAATGAAGTCCTGTGCCTTGCCAATATTGATGATGGTAGTGATGATATTGTCATAATACTCTCGTTTATTATGGAGCGTGAAGTCGGTATTCAGAAGCTCATCGATGACGTAAGCATACTCTTTGGGAAGAGCTTTACGGACTTTCGAGCGGGTGTACTTTGATGAAACCACATGGCAGAGTTCAATGAGGTAGTTGAGCGTTTTATTATAGAATTTAGCCTCATCTTCCACTTCCGGGAGCAGTTCTTTTAATTTTTCTTCCGGATAATAGATGAGTGTGGCGAGTGTAGCGCGTTCCTCTTCGGAGAGCTCATCGGAAAACAGCATGTCAATCTTTTCCCGGATGGCACCGGAAGCGCTTCGCATGATGTGTGTGAAAGCTTCGTACTCACCGTGGATATCAGACATGAAATGCTCTGTCGCTTTCGGCAGGTTCATAATGGCATTCAGGTTGATTATTTCTGTTGCCACGGACTGCTCCGTTGGATAACGTTCCCCCAGCAGCCGTAAGTAGTCTAATTCCGCCTTAGAGTACTTCTGTTCAGTTGTTGCCATGTACAAAAATCCTCCTTCAAGATTTTCCCCATTTGACTATATAATCAGTATACAATAAAAAAAGTAGGGTAACAACGAAAACGGTATTGATTTTGTAAGGGATTTCTGATAGTATATTTCTTGTTCTCACGGGGGCGTAGCTCAGTTGGGAGAGTGCTTGAATGGCATTCAAGAGGTCGTCGGTTCGATCCCGATCGTCTCCACCAGAAAAAAGAGTCCGAAAACGGCGTAGGTACGTCGGTTGTCGGGCTCTTCTTTTTTGTTGCCCTAACGGCTGAAAAGGATAAAAAAGGGTACTTTGGGACAAAAAAATGTCCCATTTTATGTCCCAGACACATGTACGATGGTAAAATCAGGCAGGAATGTCCAAGGTCTTTTGAGAAAACACAACCTAAAAAAGTACCTTTTCCCCATGCATCACTGTAGTATAAGTGGAAGAGCCTGGAAGTTCTGGCTGAACTGTTTTTTTAGGAATTTGATAATATGCAGAAAAGAATTATTGAGGCAAATAATATACATCTGGCCGTAAAGGAAGATGGCACAGGACGGGATATGATCCTAATCCATGGCAAGGGATATTCCAAAGAGAATATGGACAGGCTCTTTGACTATTTTAAGTCCCAGTATCATGTTGTAAGTTATGATGTTAGAGGCCATGGGGAAAGTGATAAGCCGTCGGTGTTTACATTGGAAGATGATGTAGAAGACCTGAGCTCACTGATCAACGTGATGCATCTGGAAATGCCCGTTGTCATCGGTTTTTCCATGGGTTCCTATATTGCACTGAAAACAGCGGAGGAGTATCCCAAACTGTTTTCTGCAATCGTTCTGATTGGGACGAAGGGGGGAGGAGCCTCTTCCTCCACGGAGAAGATACAGCAGGAAGCTGCGTCTGCCGGAAAGAGTAGAGAACAGATTGCTCAGCAGCTTATCAGAAAGGTATTTGCCCCACAGACTACATTTGAAGATATTGCCGCTTTTGACAAAGAAATTCAAAGTCCGGTAACGCTTACTTCAACGGAGCAGAATGCCATTACGAAGTCCCTTCAAAATTTTGATCTTCTCGCTTCTGCTGAAAAGGTCACTGTTCCAGTACTGATTCTTACGGGTGAGTATGACGGAATAAATCCTCCTGCGGAAGGGGAGAGGGTAGCAAACGCTCTGCCGAATGCTTCATTTAAGGTGATTCCAGGCGCCGGACATATCGCCTTTTTTGAAAATCCGAAAGAAGTTTTTTCACTGATTGATACTTTTTTACAGGAGAATTAATTGTTGAAGTCATAATGTTAAAGGTGATTTCCGGATTCGAGGCGATTTTCTGATTTTCAGAATTTCGCCTTTTTTCTTTTATTTATTTTAGTGATATAACACTGAACTAAATCTTTTGACATTGAGAAACAAACATTTAACAATTTTTAACAATTCGCATAACTACGTATGCTGACTACGCATTAAACTGTTATATCACAGATACTAGATGAAGAAATCACAGAATTTCTGACATCGGCATGTGGAAAAACGATGTGATCCGCAGCTTTCCACAAGACTTGACCAATCCCCTGCTTTGAAGGTCCGGCAGGCAAACTTCGAAAAGCAAAAAGAAGCCGCACCACAGCTTTGTGATGCGGCTTCTGCTTGTTCTGACTTAGCAGTTTCCGGTATAGACCGTTTTCACTTTTTCTCTTGCTATGTCTGCCAGAGCATAGATAGTGCTTACCGGTGTCGGCGCTTTGTTCATCATCTGGTACGCCGGAAAGAACCGGGAAATATGCAGTGGAATATCGAGTCCATATTTCCGGTTCAGCGCTCCAATCCAGGCGGAGATCATCCGGATGGTAGTTTCGTTGTCGTTCTCATCTGGAACTACCAGTGTGGTTACTTCTACATGACACTCCTGAACAGCACGTTGAATGAATTTAATGACAATCTTTAAGTCGCCGCCCAGGGTCCGCTTATAGTAGAAGTGGTCGAAACCTTTCAGGTCGACGTTCATGGCGTCAATATAGGGCAGCAGCTTCTCCAAAATGGAAACTTCCGCGGTCCCATTGGTGACCAGGACATTCACCATCCCGGCTTCATGGACCAGTTTTGCCGTGTCGAAAATGTATTCCCAGCTGACCATGGGTTCATTATAAGTAAAAGCAATGCCAATGTTCCCGCGGTCCCTGAGAGACAGCGCAAGGTCACAAAGTTCTTCCGGAGAGTATTCTTCAACCGGTACATCGCCCGGGCCTGCGGTGGAAATGCGGTAATTTTGACAGAATGGACATGACAGATTACAGCCGTAACTTCCCACAGACAGGATTTTACTTCCCGGATGAAATTTTCGCAGCGGCTTCTTCTCAATGGGGTCCAGCGCCAGACTGGTAATTTTTCCGTAATTATCGCAGATGACCCGGCCGTTTACCATCCGCCGCGCCCGGCAGGCTCCGAGCTCACCTTCCGGTGGACAGCAGTGCCGAAAACAGACTTCACATGCTTTTCCCATAACTTCCAATAACTCCCAAAATCATTTTAAATGTGCCGCGTGACGGTAAAACGCTGCAGCTCAAGGTCTTCATAGGGCCCAATATCTGCTTTCCGGCGGGCAATAGCTACCTGCTGCTCAACGGAATCGACCCCGTCGAGGTCGGGAAGGAGCAGTCCGCGGCGTGACCCATTAGATACGATGACTCCATAGCGCTTAATGTCCAGATCTTTTGTGGACTGAATTGGCTCTGGCTCTCCAAGAACGTCTACACTGTATTCCAGTTTATCCAGCTCCTGCGGCTTTACCGGACTGAAACGGGGATCGCGTGATGCTGCGCTTACCGCATTCTGAATAATTTCCGCGGCGATGCACGGTGTGGTGGGACCCGTTGTACCAATACATCCGCGGAGCTGTCCTTCCTCATGGAGAGATACAAAAACCCCGCCTTTCAAAGTTGTCATTTCACCCGGAAGATCCTTCGGGACGGAAGGAATCGTGTGTTCTTTGACGTAAGATTCTACCGTGTACCTTGCCAGGCTGACGTATGGATCTTCTGCAGCCTTCTTTGCAGCAAGCCGGGCCTGCTGTTTTTCCTCCCACTGCTGCAGGAAGTTTCGAGAAGGATCCGGGCCGGTTACATGGAAGGTACAGACCCCGTATCCAATGCCCCATGGTCCTTCATGACTGAGTGCTTTTGCGTCTACCCCAGTCTGGTCTAATGCCCCTCCCATAATGACAAAGGAGCGGTGTCCGCATTCGGCGGCCTTCTGACAGAATGACTCATCAAAGTCCAACAGTTCGCCAAAGGCACCGCGTCCCATGACATCCATAATGCGGCGGTCGTATTCCGGACCGGCAGGATTGTACCCATAAGAGCTCTCCAGGCTGTATTTATGAGAGAGGTCGCCACTGGCAACATAGACGACCCGGCGGCCGGTCTGTTCGACCGCCTGCTGGATGAGCTGTCCGAAACGGTAGTGTTCAGACAGCGGCTGTCCGGACAGACCAATGCGGACCAGTTTAAAATCGTTATAGTATTTTCGAATAAAGTAGAGGGGAACCATTGTCCCGTGGTCCAGAGACGGGTCTTTCTGTCCCTGCGTTCCCGCGGCCAGATCGCTGCTTTCAGCGAGATCACAGATGGTCTGGACCAGTTCGGTATCGTACTGATATTTCATTTTGACTTCTGGTGCCCGGAACTGTGAGAAGTCTCCTGCCGCGGTCTCTCCAGAAGAGATATTGAAGTAGTCATAATACATGACGTTATGCGGCGAGGAGACAATAATGGTTTCTGGCCGCAGTTCGGCAATTTCGCGGCCGACCTCTTCATAGGCCGCAATGGTTTTCTGGATTTTCTGCTCTTCTCCATGACCCACTTCTGCCACAATAATAGGAGGGTGGGGAACCATGAATGCTCCGCAAATAGACATAATGTACATCGCCTCAAAGAAATTATAGTCGAGTTCTCCCCGGCATGGGCAGAAAAATGCAATTTTGTGAAAAAAATCCCAACTAAGATAGGGTAAAAAATGAAAGTGAGTTTATAAATGGGACATACAAAACCGGTTATCGGCGTGACCCCTCTGTGGGATGAAGAGAAGAAGAGTATCTGGATGCTTCCGGGGTATATGGACGGAATCCAGTCCGCGGGCGGTCTTCCTGTCGTTCTTCCCTTTACCGATGACGAAGAAGTGCTGGATCAGGCTGCTGACGCCATCGATGGTCTGCTTCTGACAGGCGGCCAGGACATTAATCCGGCGCTCTACGGGGCGGAGAGGCATCCCAATGCGGGAGAGAACAGTCTGCTTCTGGATCGGATGGAAGAGAGTCTGCTGGAAAAGATGCTGGAGCGGGACAAGCCGGTGCTCGGTATCTGCCGTGGCATTCAGTTCCTGAATGTCTATTTCGGCGGAACGCTGTACCAGGACGTCGAGAGCGAACTGAAGCAGGAGCACCATCAGGACCATCCGTATGACCACTTCTGGCACCTGGTAGATATTACCCCTGGTACGCCGTTGTCCGACATACTTGGAAAGAAGGACATAGAAGTTAACAGCATTCATCACCAGGCTGTCCGCGATGTAGCGCCTCCTTTGAAAGTTATGGCGACGACAGAACAGGGACTGGTAGAAGGTCTGTACCTGCCGGGAAAGAAATACGTTCTGGGAATCCAGTGGCATCCGGAATATATGTACAATACCGATGAGAACAGTCGGAAACTCTTCCAGTCGTTTGTTGAGGCCAGCGCAGATAAGCAGAGCTGACCGGTAGTTTAAAAGTGAAAAAATGACAGACCGTCGGTGGATCCGGCGGTCTTTTTATTTGACAAATATCTACTTTACCTATATAATTTCTGATAATATATTATTTCATACTTAATAGGT
>CAYRKX010000057.1:0-14797 GCA_964425185.1 uncultured Eubacteriales bacterium | reverse complement strand
CAATAGATAAATAATACAACTGAATAGTAATTACTTCCCGTTTTTTGTGCTCTTTGGTCACAAATTTGGATTCTGTTCGAGAACAAATGGCATGATTTGAAAAATCGATCTTTAATTTTTTCATTTCTTTATTGAATTTCGGCGATTGAGGGTTTAATATGTTAGTCGTTTGAAATATAAACCATATTTAAATTTCGAATTGACGTTCAAAAAGGGAGTTACTGCAACCATGAAGTATTCAGAAATGTCCAAGGACCAGCTCCTCGCCGAAAAGAGTGCTGTTGAGGAAAAATACAATGCGTTTAAAGCCAAGGGTCTTAAGTTAAACATGGCCCGCGGAAAGCCAACTCCGGCACAGGAATACACAGTCATTGACATGCTTTCCAATCTTAATAAAGATTCCAACTTTACCTCAGAAGAAGGTTTTGACATTCTCAACTATGGCTGTCTGACCGGACTTGCCGAGTGCAGACGCCTCTTATCCGAAGTTTACGACGTCCCTGCAGAAAAAATCATTGTTGGCAATAACTCCAGTCTGACTATGATGTTTGACTATCTGATGCAGTGTTATGCTATGGGTGCTTCGGAAAAAACAGAGCCATGGATTAAACAGGGAAATATTAAGTTTCTCTGTGTTACACCGGGTTATGACCGCCATTTCGGAATAACTGAATATCTCGGAATTGAGATGGTCAATGTCCCTATGACTTCGACCGGGCCGGATATGGACATGGTTGAAGAACTGGTAAAGGACCACTCGGTCAAAGGTATGTTCTGTGTACCACAGTATTCTAATCCAACAGGTAATACTTATTCCGATGAGACTGTAAAACGTCTTGCATCCATGGAAACAGCGGATGACTTTCGAATTATCTGGGACAATGCTTATGCCGTTCATGACCTAAAGAATCGGAAAGAACGCGTTCTGAATCTTCTGACGGAATGTGAAAAAGCTGGAAAGCCGGAGCGCTGTGTCTTCTTCGGTTCCACCTCTAAGATTTCCATTCCTGGTTCCGGCATTGCTTTTCTGGCCGCCAATGAGCCAAACTATTCCTGGATTAAAAAACGTATCAGCAAACAGTCCATTGGTGCAGACAAAGTCAATCAGATGCGTCATGTTCTCTATTTCAAGAACAAAGACGGCCTTATGAAGCATATGGATGAGCTCGCTGATATCATTACTCCGCGTTTCAATATTGTCATTAACACATTTAACAAAGAGCTTTCCGATACCGGCGTTGCCAAATGGACCGACCCGAATGGTGGCTATTTCATCAGCCTTGACTGTATGAAAGGAACTGCTACAAGAGTCTATAATCTCTGCGCAGAAGCAGGAGTGACTCTGACTCCTGTCGGTGCAACGTTCCCTTATAAAAAGGATCCCGATGATACCAACATCCGAATCGCCCCGACATTCCCGTCTGAGGAAGACCTCCAGCAGGCCACAGACATTCTGGTTCTCAGCGTTAAGCTGGCTGCTCTGGAGAAACTCCTCGCCGAATAAACTGAAATTTGCTGAAATTCAGAAAAGCCCGCTTCACAGACCTGTGAGGCGGGCTTTCCGTTTGTAAAACCCTATCGGCTATGATAAAATAATTTGAATTACTGAAGCACACAGAGGGGGCTCACCATGAGCACAAAAAGTCTGAAAGAACAACTGGATGGAAAGCCGCAGAAAAAGGCAAAGCCATCTTCCAATAAATGGCCGCTGCCGGTTATGGTCATTATCATTGCCGTATTTCTGATTCTGATCATTGTCTTTGGAACCGTAATGTTGAACCGCTATTTTAAGGCTTCAAAGCAGAGCGTTGACAACCTGCCTGATCTTACTTATTCCGAGCAAGGAGCAGGGACTTATGGTACAGCTGGAACGGCGGGAACTTATGGTGGATCTCAATATGACGACGGTTCCACAGCAGGTGCTAATGCCCCGGGCATGTCCAGTGACTATGGCTCCGGCTCGAGTTTCCAGTACGGAACCATTTCCGGAAACGTCTATAAGAGCGCATTCTCTGGAGTAACTTTCACAGCACCGTCCAACTGGACTTTAAAAGGTGGTGCCTCTTCCGGGCAGACCAGTGCTTCTGCTGTTCTGGATCTGGATGCTTCCAATCCTGGAAAAACCATGTCGGTCAAAATTGAATATTTCTCATTGAGCGGCGGCAAGTTTAACAGTTCCACTGAACTGCTGGCTGCACTCAAGAGCGGAATTACCACAACCAAGGACAATATTAAGGTCCAGCTCGGCGGACATGATTTTAACGGGTTTATTTTCCGCGGCAACAATGGCGGACAATCTGCTTACTCAGAACTTCTAGTTGCCGATGTCGGCGGATACGCTATGGCTATTCAGATTATTGCTCCGACCTCCAGTGACCTGACCACAATCTTAAATATGTTCTCCTAAGGGTGGTTATATTGAAACTGAAAGATCAGATTCTTGACGGACTGACTGCGAAAGTTCCTGATGCCCGTGTCTTTGAAAATATCAGACTGGATTCCAGACGTGGCGGAGAGACGGCCGACCTTATCCTGCTGCACCGTACTGGAGTTTATGTGCTTCTGCTGCTAGATTTAGATGGAACGCTCTATGGCAGTGAGAGTACCGGTCAATGGAAATTAAAAGAGCAGGATGGTTCAGTTCAGTATCTGCCAGACCCGATTCAGAAAGCACAACAGCACTGCAGTCTACTGTCTAAGAAAGCCAGAGGAATTGGGGACTTCCTGATTCCTGCGGTTGTCTATGGTAACAACACGTGGGTAGTTGACAGCCAGGTCTCCTCACCAGTAACGTTTTCCGGGCCGGAGTATTTCCTGTCAGAACTTCTGCTTCGAGAACAGGGCAGTGATTTTATCTCCGCAAAACAGCGAGATGTCTTTGCAAAACAGCTGGCAATGCTGCAAATGCTTTCCAGAAAATAAGGAGGTCTTTTTCATGAAGAAAGAAGTGCAGAAACTGCAGCAGATTATCGATGAGAGCTCTAATATTGTCTTTTTTGGCGGGGCTGGGGTGTCAACCGAGAGTGGTATCCCAGACTTTCGTTCCAAGGACGGCCTATACAATCAGAAATATAAATATCCTCCGGAGCAGATCATCAGTCATTCTTTCTTCGTACAGAATCCGGAAGAGTTCTATGAGTTTTACAAAGACCGTATGCTGATAACCGGAGCACATCCCAATGCCGCACATAAAAAACTTGCGGAACTGGAAAAAGCCGGGAAAGTCAAAGCTGTTGTTACCCAGAACATTGATGGTCTCCACCAGGCGGCCGGAAGTAAAACGGTCTATGAATTACATGGCAGTGTGCTTCGAAATCACTGTATTCAGTGCCACAAGTTCTTTGACGTTGACTATGTAAAACAGGCCTCTGGTGTTCCGTATTGTGATAAATGCGGAGGTATTGTAAAGCCGGATGTCGTTTTATATGAAGAAAGTCTCGACACCGATACTATTATTGGTGCGGTGAATGCCATTACCAATGCGGACACCCTGATTGTTGCCGGAACTTCGTTGGTTGTTTATCCAGCTGCCGGATTCATTGATTATTTTAAGGGAAATCATTTTGTCCTGATTAACCGGGATCCGACCCCGGCGGACTATAAGGCCGAACTCGTCATTCATGACAAGGTGGGAGAGGTCTTCAGCCAGATCCAGGTTCATTGAATTGAATATTAACAGGGCCGTGACGCTTCTGCGCCGCGGCCTTTTTCTCTTACTATCTTAAAGTTTTGGATGCTCAATATTGTTATTGGATTTCAAAATAATCCGGGTTGTTCTGTGCGAATGTATGGATCAGGTCAAGTACTTTTGCGCTGTCATACTTATTCTTCGGTGTGTCACACCAGATGCTGATACAGGATCCGAGAATCTTGTTATCTTTGGTCCCATCGCTCATGTTGGTATAGTGAAGAACCTGCATACTCGACTTGGCCAACTTATAAGTAAACGGATTGTAGGTAATGTTTTCCAGTGACTCGTTAGCACCGACGACATAGTACCAGAGGCAGTTGTGGTTAAAGACCTGATGTCCATTTTTCTCTATGGTCTTTACTGTAGCAGCCGGCTGAATGCTGCCCGCAGGAATATTCCAGTAGGCGACCGCAATATCCTTGTCAAACTGTCCCTTGCCATTTCCATCATAATACAAAATGTCATTGAACATAATTGGCTTGAGCCCGAATTTCTTGACCTGTTTAGAAAGCATGTTGACATAGCTGATGTATAAGTCATATTTTCCATCTTTTGGCATGTAACCAGAGACTTCGTCACAGCCCATGTTAAACCACTCGCTGCCATGGGCTCTGTAATATTTCATGTATTTGGCAAGAAGAGCCCGGATAAAGTTATTCTGTGCACCATCTTCAATAGTCATGCTGATATTCCCTGTAGCATTGGGAGTGGCCGAACCCTGTTTGATTCCGAGCGTTTCCATGGCGTAGACGAGTGCGTTCATATGACCAGGAGACTCCATAAGAGGAATTATGCTTAATCCTTTGGAATTTGCATAACTGTAGAGGGTGTCCATTTCCTTTTCGTTCAGATAATTACCGTTGGGATCGTTGTAATACTTATTGTTTCCGGAAATAATGGCATTTTTGACATCCTGGCTGGAATAGGTTTTTCCATTGACTTTGACTGACATGTCATCCAGCAGGAACCGACATCCGTTATTTTCTGTGGCCAGTTCCAGGTCGGTGTAACCGTCTTTTGCCATCTCATCCATAATCTGCTCAATCTGGCTGACGGAAAAGTACTTTCTTCCGCCATCCAGTAAAACAATATTCATTTTTCTCTGGCGATTTGTGGCAAAGGCCGATACGGCCAAAATGCTGCATGTCATAACCGCAGCCATCAGCAGCGAAAGCAGACGGCTCACTTGTTTACTCATTTTCTCCAAACCTCCATTCAAAAGAAAGGGCCTTTGCAAATCTGCAAAAGCCCTTCTGCATTTCTGTTATTCCATTCTTATTTCAACATTCTGTGGCGGCCGATCAACGGGATTTCCTTGGCATGTCCCTGCGCGGCATTGGCAATGCCCATAAACCAGAAAATCAGACTGAAAACTCCCAGTATGATGAACAGTGCCATGATCAGGTAACCGAGCGCCCGACCGACCTTGAAACACAAAATAGTGACAATAACTGCAATGGTTGCATAAATAATATCAAAGATAATTAAGTCAATACTCTCTGACGCGTGGAATCGGCAAAACTTGGAACCAGGTGCGCAGATAATGGGGATGAAGACGAGAAGACCAAAATAGCCGAGAACGGCAAAAATCCGGTTCTCCTTGATGTCCTCTTCATCGATGCTCTCGGTGACATCGTTTGCGTTCTGGAAAGTGTCGACCACCTTACTGACGGTAGGATTTCGGGCGTTTTCATCGGCTTCCGCCGCGCAGCGCGGGCAAACCCCGTTTTCGTCAAGTTCAGTACCGCAGACAGTGCAATAAGGCATTAATTGACACCTCCTACATAGATGGTTTTATTGTTAACACGAATAGTGGGAACTTTCTGAATGGTTCCGGTTGGATCAAAGGCGATAACGCAGTTGTCGCTTCCATTGTTGTCAATAATGATGTAGACTAGGCCGGCCGTGCTGGAATCCACATGATATTTCTTCATGAAGTCTACTAAGTTCCGGGCGGTTCCACTGAACTGCTCACCAGTGTAATATCCTTCATCATCTGTCTGGGAGCGTTTTCCAAGTTTGGCTCTGGTAACACTGCCTGGCTTGTAGGACTTATACATCGCCTGGAAATCTTTGTACGAACTGATTTCTGCAGGATTCTCAACCACGCGGGTAGCGCGGACGCGTTTACCTTTGGGAATAGGCGAATTCTTGGGAATGAGATACTTTGCGGTATCCTTCAGTTTGTCGAGCTCTTTGTAAGAATTAATATCGAAATAATCAAGAAGCCCATTAGTGTATGAGTTCATGCGATTCAGATATTTCGTCTGATGCTGGTTCACATAGATATAGGTTCCGCCCAGAATTAGCGCACAGAGGACCACTTCAATAATAAAGAACACTATGCAGCCGCGGACAAAATTGACTTTGTTCGGGTTCTTTGCTCCGCCGAGTGCCCAGACTAAAACGCACAAAATGTTCAGTCCCGGAATAAGCATTAGAACAAAGGCGCCAATGTACTGACCGGTGGTCATAACTTTGGCATAGGTTCCTCTCGGTGCCGGTTTTGGAGCCGCCATAGTACTGCCAGCTGGAGCTGCATGAGCCTGAGCGGCGGGCTGTTCCGGAAGGGGAGTGACCGGTGGAGTCTTTTTCTCCTCTTTTTCCTTTTCGGCCTGTTCCCGTTCTGCTTTTTTCTTGGCCTCTTCTTCCTCGCGGAGATTCTTCTTAGCGGCACGGACGGCCTGCTTTTCCTGCTTTTTCAGCATTTTTTCATAGCTTTTTTTGTCTGTTATACCGGAGGCCTCATCAGGCTCTTCCGTGTTAGAATTATCCGGTTTGGTTTCTGGAGCTTCCTCCGTCTGTGCCTGTTCATCTTTGGCGGCGAGCTCATCAAGCTCTGCCTGTTCAAACGGGTCAGACTCTGATTCTGTCTGAGGATCGGCAGAATCAGCAGATGCTTCAGCTTCGTCTATTTTCTGCTCTTCGGAACGTGCTTCCTCGAACTCAGCTTTTTCTTCTTTCTTGATTTCGGAATTCACATCCGAAGCCTCAACGGCGTTCAGATCATCCTGTTTTGTGGCCACATCAAGACCTCCTGTAATTGGTATGGTACAAAAATATTTTACCGTCAGGCTAGGGAAAACACAAGAAAAGAAAAGGGCTGCCCGCAATCGGACAGCTCTTTTTACTTCTTTAATGTACGGATGTAGGCAAACGTCGTATCTTCGCCTTCATCGGCAAGCATTTGCAGCAGTTTTTGCAGCAGCTCCTTGGTCTTCGGGTGCATGATCATGCTGTAGTCATGAGCCATGAAATAATCCAGTGCAGTATGGTCGGTATAAGCGTCACCTTTATAGACCTTACTGGCAGCGACCCGGTCACAGAACATTTCTATTACATATTTAGTAGGCATTTCCACAGGGACAATATTGAAGGATGTTGTGCTGTTGTCAAACCAGTATTCAAAATGATGTTTGTTCCTGCCCTTGTGGTGAAGCCAGGCCGAGGAGTATCCTTTGGCTTTTCGCTCTTCCACATTCGGGCTGTGATCTCCCTGGAAATACTTCACTCCTACCAAAAATTCAGCAGGAGAGTACTTGGAAAGATCATGGACAAGTCCCTGAAGAGGGATGCCAGCTTTCACGCAGTGCTCAAAAACCAGAGCCCTGTGTTTATTAATGGTCTCAAAATGGTGTACAGCGTTGGCGATGTAGTTAGTCATAGGTCCAGCCACGGTCTTTCTTCTTAAAGAATTAATGATCTTATTTTAGCACAATTTCACAAAAACAACAGGTCAGATTCTCGCAATCTTCAATATAAAACTTGCAAAATATTTTATATAAATATGTTGACAAGTTTAGTAAACTGACTATAATGTTATTGAAGTTAGAAAAGGAGCGAAAAAGATGGGAAAAAGTGTATATTCCCTGGTCCTAAATGACGAAGTCGTCCAGGAAATTGATCAGCTCGCTTACCAGCACAATACGAATCGCTCGAATATGATCAACCAGATTCTTGCGGATTATGTTTCCTATACTACGCCGGAGAAGCGGATGAAACAGATCTTTGAGAGAATGGAATCTCTTCTTCTGGACGGAGACTATGGAAGAAAAGCATTTCAGCTTCAGAGTCTCCCGACAGACACTTTATTTTCTCTGCGTTCCGCTATCCAGTATAAGTATAATCCGAGTGTCCGGTACAGTATAGAGCTGTATCGCCAGATAGAGGACGGGGTCATCGGAGAATTCCGAGTGAACCTCCGCACACAGAATAAAACATTGATTTCCCTTCTGGAACAGTTCTATGAGAGCTGGGACGAACTGGAACATCAGTATTTTTCCGATGTGCAGTCCAAACACTCGGGCGGAAAGTATAACCGCCGGTTAAAACTTCATTTTCGAAAGGATTCCAACCATGATATTTCAGGTCTTACAGTAGGCGATGTCATATCGTCCTACATCAGCACATTTGATCAGGCTTTAAAGCTCTACTTCGATGCCATCGGTTCCGGGGATGACCCGTCCGGTCAAATCGAGTCTATATATAAGAACTATCTCAAAGAGGAGGTATTTGTATGAATTTTGACAAATATACTCAGAAATCTCTGGAAGCTATCCGGAGTTCCCAGCAGATTGCCGCGGAAAACGGTAACCAGCAGCTGACACCGGAACATCTTCTGGCAGCTCTTCTGGCCCAGGAGGATGGACTCATTCCAGAGCTTGTAAATAAATGCGGAGCAGACAGCAGTGACCTCAAACGAGAGGTGAACGGATTAATTGCCCAGTTCCCGAAAGTGTCGGGAGCAACCGCGGACCGGCTGTACGCTTCCGCGGGTCTGGAACAGGTTTTTAATGAAGCCGAGTCTCTGGCACAGAAAATGCAGGATGAATATGTCTCTGTTGAGCATATCATGTATGGCATTATTTCCAAGGCCGATGGCAAGTTAAAACAACTGTTTCAGAGATTTAACATTAATACTCAGAATTTTATGGAGGCTGTGAAAGCCGTGCGTGGAAATCAAAAGGTAACAACGGATACTCCCGAGGACACCTATAACGTCCTGAAAAAATATGGCCAGGATCTGACCGAGCTGGCCAGAAATCAAAAACTCGACCCGGTCATTGGTCGTGATGACGAAATTCGAAATGTCATCCGGATTCTATCCCGAAAGACCAAGAACAACCCTTGCTTAATCGGCGAACCCGGCGTTGGTAAAACTGCCATTGCTGAGGGACTGGCGCAGCGGATTGTCAAGGGCGATGTACCGGACAATCTGAAAAACAGAACCCTGTTTTCTTTGGATATGGGTGCTCTGGTCGCCGGCGCTAAATTCCGCGGCGAATTTGAAGAGCGTCTCAAAGCGGTACTGAATGAGGTCAAGGCTTCTGATGGTCAGATTATTCTCTTCATCGAGGAGCTTCACCTTATTGTCGGTGCTGGTAAATCCGATGGTGCCATGGATGCCGGCAATCTCTTAAAACCAATGCTTGCCCGTGGTGAACTTCACTGCATTGGCGCTACGACACTGAATGAGTACCGTGAGTACATTGAAAAAGACCAGGCTCTGGCCCGTCGGTTCCAGCCGGTTATGGTCGATGAGCCGTCGGTTGAAGATACAATTGCAATTCTCCGTGGTCTGAAACAGCGCTACGAAGTTTATCATGGTGTAAAGATCACAGACCAGGCACTAATTGCGGCTGCCACTTTGTCCAACCGTTACATTACAGACCGTTTCCTTCCTGATAAGGCCATTGACCTTGTCGATGAGGCCTGTGCAACCATTAAAACCGAGCTCGATTCCATGCCGACCGAAATGGATGAGATGAAGCATAAGATCATGCAGCTGGAAATTGAGGAGACTGCGCTGAAGAAAGAGGAGGACAATCTCTCCAAGGCTCATCTCGAGGAAATCCAGAAGGAACTGGCAGAGGACCGTGAGAAGTTTAATGCCATGAAGGCAAAATGGGATAACGAGAAAGAGTCCATTAACAAGGTTGCTAAACTGCGTGAGCAGATTGAAGATGTTAAGGCTCAGATTGAACACGCCGAAAACGAGTACGACCTGAATAAGGCATCCGAGTTGAAATATGGTAAACTTCCTCAGTTACAGGAAGAGTATAAGAATGCCGAAAAAGAGGCCAACGAGGCCGAGAACGGCAAGGACAGCCTGCTTCATGACAAGGTTACCGAAGAGGAAATTTCCCGGATCGTCTCTAAATGGACTGGAATTCCGGTATCCAAACTGATGGAGAGTGAAAGAAAGAAACTTCTCAATCTCGATAAGATCCTTCACAAGAGAGTTATCGGCCAGGATGAGGCTGTTCAGAAAGTCAGTGATGCCATTATCCGCAGCCGTGCAGGCATTCAGGACCCGAATCGCCCCATTGGTTCGTTCATGTTCTTAGGACCTACCGGCGTCGGTAAAACCGAACTTGCCAAAGCATTGGCTCAGGCTCTGTTTGACGATGAAAAAGCCATGATCCGAATTGATATGTCGGAGTACATGGAGAAATACAGTGTGTCTCGTCTTATTGGAGCGCCTCCCGGATATGTCGGCTATGACGAGGGCGGTCAGCTGACAGAAGCCGTCCGCAGAAAGCCATACTCGGTTGTTCTGTTCGATGAGGTGGAAAAAGCTCATCCGGATGTCTTTAATGTCCTGCTTCAGGTTCTTGACGATGGTCGAATTACCGATTCCCAGGGCAGAACGGTAGACTTCAAGAATACCATTATAATTCTGACGTCCAACCTTGGTTCAGATATTATTCTTGACGGTATTACACCTGATGGTGAAATCAGCGAAGATGCCCGTGAAAAGGTCGATGCGCTGCTGAAGAGAAGCTTCCGTCCGGAGTTCCTCAACCGTCTCGATGAGATTATCTTCTATAAACCATTGACCAAAGACAACATCAAGGGCATTGTGGATCTCCAGCTGGAGGATCTCCAGAAACGGATGAACGCAAAGCAGCTTAAACTGGCAGTCACCGACAGCGCCAAGGACTATATGATCGAAACCGCATTCGATCCTCAGTACGGCGCCCGTCCGCTCAAGAGGTTTATTCAGACCAATATTGAGACTCTGGTCGCGCGGAAGATCATTGCAGAAGACCCGGTCCCGGGAACTACCATTACGGTAGACTACGATACCACCAATGGTCTTATTGCCCGTTAACTGAAATTCAGTATAAAAAAAACAGTCACACCGCTTCGGCGATGTGGCTGTTTTTTTCTGTTATAAGTTGTAGTTATCAGGATTTGTGAACTTCAAAATACAGAGACCGGTCTCCGGATATACTCCTGTCAACACAATATGAAGCGTGTTTAATAGACCCTTCCAGGTCCCGTTTTACTAAAAGATCATAGGCTTTCTTGGTGTTCTCAATCAGCTCTTCTTTTCCATAGAGCTTGCTGTACCGTTTCCAGAGGGTCGTGATTGGATTGCGAAATGCATAGACCGCAAGGGGGAGAATGGTATCCCCACAAAGATAACAGGCTTCATGCCAGAACGCAAAAATATTGTCAGCCGTCTCCTGATCATCCCGGGATTCAGCAAGGTCTGCCAGTTTTTCACCCAGACTGTTCATGTCTTCATCGGTAGCGTTCTTAATGAATTTTTCCACAAGAAAAATCTGAGCCATCTTCCGTATCTCGAGAATGGACCGGGTCACATCGTTCCCGTATTCTCCTCCGGAGTAATCCATCAGAGCACTCAGGGTATCCGCATTTCCATATTTCTTAAAATTGGAAACGTACGCTCCCTGGCGGGGAATAATATGGACAAAACCACGGCGTGACAACTCCTGGAGTCCTGAATGAACTACGGTAAGACTGACCTGCATCTGTTCGGCAAATTCCCGTTCCGAGGGAAGCTTATCTCCGATTTTCAGCTGTCCGGAGATAATGGCATTTTGAATCTGATCGACAAACAGGTCCTTCAGAGAAGGGGACTGCAGCTTGGAAAGCTTCATGGAAAATCGCTCCTTATAAATCTGGCTGTACCAGATAGCAGAACTTGATTTCTTCCTTCAAACTATCTGAATCTTAGATTTGTGCTTTGGTTAAAACTCCAAAGTTTGGCTTAACTATGCGAAAAATATTGACTGTTAAAATTGGAACTAATATTATTTTATGGAGAGCTGATCAAGAAATCAAGTCTCTGATTTTATTAAGCTACGGAGGGTTATTATGGAGTATAAGTATGTATTCCACAAAAACGGATCCGACACAAAGCCCCTCAATAAGAATGTGGCAAAACTCGGTAAGATGATTACTGGCCGTGTCGGGGTTAAGATTGATAGGGATGCGCCGGAATATTTTGGATTAAATTCCATTCTAACGGACGAAGAGGCCGGAGATGAGCAAAATGGTTCGTGCGGAAGACAAGATGAAAGCCATTCTTCCTTATGCTCTCAAGCGGAAAATCAAAATCAAAAAGAAGGAACGCGCGGAGAAAAAAGCCGCCAAATAATCAGTGAAATACAGGACGGTCGCCAGAGATGGAACGGTTCATGTCCTCATCGGCCCAGCGGCGGGCGCCCTCAAGATCACGACTCGCAACGCGCTCGTACATGGTACTCAGACTGTGTACGAGCGCTTCTGCGCCATAATTCTCACAGTAGCGGGTCCACAGGTTTCGAATGCAGCGCTCAAATGACATCATAATCAAGGGGAGGATGAGGTCGTGGGAAATACTGCAGAACTCATGATAATAATCGAAAGCGCAGTCTACGGTCTGCTCAACTCCTGAGGCATTGCGAAGCTTCTGCACCTTTTCTCCCAGGCGATTCAGTTCTTCATCAGATGCGGTACGGATAATCCGCTCGGACGCAAGATGATCCGTCAGCTTTTTATATTCCAGCAGGGAGCGGACTGAGTCATCGGTCAGATCAAAATCCATGTAATTCAGAATGGCGTTCAATGTTTCGAGATTGCCGTTTTTCTTATAATCTGCTACAAAGGCTCCTTTGCGGGGCTCAATGACTACAAATCCGCGGTCCATCAGGTCGTTCAGACCAGCGTTGACTACCGCTCGGCTGACCTGCATCTGTTCAGAAAACTCCCGCTCGGAAGGAAGCTTTTCTCCCACTTTGAGTTCTCCGTTCAGTATGGCGTTTTGTATAGTGTTCACAAACAGTTCCTTAAGACTGGGGGTGGAGATGGCGTGAAACTTCATGGAATTCCTCCTTCATATCTATTTTATTAGTATTATAATGAATCATCTGCTATTTGGCTATACCAGAAATCAGATACCAGTTTTATTGAAAAAAGTCTATAAAAAGTCGCATAATATATGGACTTTTGGCCGATTTTTAATTTTGGGCTGGTTAGGGGTTGAAAGTTTGTGATTCTGACTCTATAATATTCCACAGGTCAGAAGATTACCTATAAAATTTTCTGATACTTTCCCATAATATATCCATAAATACCCGTAAGTAGAGAAGAACAGGACATCCACGGATGCCCTGTTTTTTTCTGCACGAAATTTTTTGCTTTCAGACAGTGTCCTGTGACAAATTTAACAAAATATTCAAGAAGCGCAATTTTATGCCGTTTCTGCTCTTATCAATTCACACTTGTAATGGTATACTAACAAAGATAAGAGAATTCTCAGGAGGTACTGTTTTCATGTATGATGTGTTAATCATTGGTGCCGGGATAGAGGGAACCGCCATTGCCAGGCGTCTGTCCCGTTACCAACTCTCCATTGCGCTCATCGATAAGGAGAACGATGTCTCAATGGGGGCCACCAAGGCCAACAGTGCTATTGTCCACGGAGGATATGCGGAGGCCCATTCTAAATTGAAGGGCCGCGTATGTTATCAGGGCCGAAAACAATATGCGCAGTATGAGTCTGAACTTCACTTCGGGTTTCGGGAAACCGGAAGCATTGTCACCACAATGAACGAAGACGATCTTCCCGGTCTGGAAGCTATAAAGGCTAACGGAGAGCTGAACGGACTTCCGGATCTGAGCATTTTAAACCATGACCAGATCATGGAGCTCGAGCCGAATGTCAACCCGAAAATAAAATACGCTCTCTACTGCAAGGGTGCGGGAGTATGTTCTCCCTATGAAATGGCTGTGGCTCTCGCCGAAAATGCCATTCATAACGGAGCCAAGCTCTTCCTGAACCAGGAAGTTAAGAGCATAGATAAGCGGGACGGCTATCTTACTGTAAATACGACAAAAGCCAGTTTCGACTCCAAATATGTCATCAATGCTGCCGGTCTGGGAGCCGACAAAATTGACCAGATGGTTAATGAACCGACCTTTACCATTCATCCGCGTTCCGGAGAATATCTCTTGTTTGGAAAGGGCGAGGGAAGCGCACTTAACACAGTCGTCTTCCAGATGCCTACCAAAATGGGTAAAGGAATTCTGGTCACCGGTACCTACCATGGGAACCTTCTGTTAGGTCCGGACGCCATAGATGAAGACGCTAAAGATCTAGACCGGAGCACTCATGTAGAACGTCTGTATGACATCTACAAATCCGGTTTACATACCACTAAAGTCATTGATACGCAGAAGTTTATTCGCAGTTTCTGCGGACTCCGCGCCGTGTCCAGCACCGATGATTTTGTCATCGGTCCGACAAACACACCCGGATTTATCAATGTTGCGGGCATTCAGTCTCCAGGCCTGACTTCTGCCCCCGGAATTGCTGATCTTGTCACGGAAATTCTCGAGGACCAGGGCTTAAAACTTGTGGATGACCCCACGTATGATCCGTACCGGAAAGCAATCATCACGGTAAAGCCGGTTGATGATCTTCCTCCGAACGAGGTCTTCCGCAGGGCCAATATGGAGGACTGTCCTGAGAAAATGATCTGCCGCTGTGAGCAGGTTACAGAAGAGACCATAGTCGATGCCATGCATCGCGGAATTCCTGTCACCACAGTTGACGGAATTAAGCGGCGCACCCGTGCGTCTATGGGGTTCTGTCAGGGTGCTTACTGCCGGATCCGATTCCAGAAAATCATGGAACGTGAACTGGGGCACAGAATTGACCCGCGTACGGACATTGAGGTTCACGGATACCACCGTGTCACTCGTCAGGAGTTCCAGGACTACCTGAAAGAACATCCTGTTGACATGTCCGTCTATTAATTATGTAAAGAGAGTACCTGTTTTCAAATGGGGAACTTCTTAAGGATTTTTATA
>CAYRKX010000056.1:0-15011 GCA_964425185.1 uncultured Eubacteriales bacterium | reverse complement strand
TTCCAGTAAGACCAAAATCAAAAAAGGAACGATCCCAAAGGATCGTTCCTTTTTTTGCAAAATAAGACATAAAAAATCAGTGTTCTTAACTCGTTAAGAACACTGACCATGGTGCGGATGACGGGACTTGAACCCACATGAACTCGCGTTCACTAGAACCTGAATCTAGCGCGTCTGCCAATTCCGCCACATCCGCGTATTAGATTTGGTACCTCGCGGTACTTGAATACTATATCACAACCTTTCTGGGGTTTCAAGGGAAAATATCGGAAAAATATGTTGTTGAAAAAACAATACGTATATGATAAAATACGTCTAACATTTAAGTAAGAAATAAGTGGCAATGAAGTCACAAGACCTGCTGACAGTGGGTTTTGTGGCTCTTTTTTATATAACGTCCATGGAGGAGGCGCAGATTTTATGAAAGAAGAAAATAATACTCTGTACAGCCCGAACTTTGAGCATGATGCCTGTGGTATCGGTGCTGTCGTCAGTATTAAAGGAGAAGCCTCACATAAAATCGTTGACGACGCATTAAAGATTGTTGAGAAACTGGAGCACCGTGCCGGTAAGGACGCCAAAGGCGAGACCGGTGACGGCGTCGGTATTATTGTTTCCATGCCGCATGATTTCATGAAATCCGCGGCCCGGGAAATCGGCATCCAGCTGGGAGAGCCCAGAACGTACGGTGTCGGTATGTTTTTCCTGCCCCAGGATAATCTCAAACGTGCTCAGGTCAAACGGTTATTCGAGATCATCACGGAAAAAGAGGGACTGAAATTCTTAGGCTGGAGATCTGTTCCAACATGTCCGGATATCCTCGGAGAAAAAGCTCTCGCTAAGATGCCATGTATTGAGCAGTGCTTCATTCAGAAGCCTGACTCCCTGAAAGCCGGCCTGGATTTTGACCGGATGCTCTACGTTGTACGTCGTGAGTTTGAGCAGAGTAATGAGACCACATATGTAGCCTCACTCTCCAGTCGTACTATTGTTTACAAAGGCATGTTCCTGGTTGGTCAGCTCCGTAAGTTCTACAAAGATCTTCAGGATGACAACTTCAAATCGGCCATTGCCATGGTCCATTCCCGGTTCTCCACCAACACCAATCCGAGCTGGAGACGTGCACACCCGAACCGCTTCATCCTGCACAACGGTGAAATCAACACTATCCGCGGCAACGTAGACCGTATGCTTGCCCGTGAAGAGACCATGGAAACAGACTTCCTCGACGAGTACAGTGACAAGATTCTTCCGGTTATCAACGGATACGGTTCTGACTCGGCCATGCTGGATAATACCATTGAATTTCTCGTCATGAACGGCATGGACCTGCCGCTTGCCATGATGCTCTGCATTCCAGAGCCGTGGATTTCTGACGACATGATGAGCCGGGAAAAGAAAGATCTCTACCATTACTACTCCACCATGATGGAACCCTGGGACGGACCGGCCTCCATTCTGTTTACAGACGGCGACCAGGTCGGCGCAATTCTCGACCGTAACGGTCTGCGCCCGTCCCGTTTCTATATTACCGATGACGACATGCTGGTTCTCTCTTCTGAGGTCGGTGTTCTCGATATCGATGAAAAACATATTGTCAAGAAGTCCCGTCTTCAGCCCGGCAAAATGCTCCTCATCGATACCCAAAAGGGCCAGCTGATTTCCGACGACGAACTCAAAGAGTACTATGCAAACCGCAACCCCTATGGTGAGTGGCTTGACATGTACCTCGAAAAACTAGAGGATCTGCCTATTCCGAATAAGAAGGTAGAGTCCTATACTCAGGCTGAAAGAGACCGTCTGTACAAGGCTTTTGGCTATTCCTATGAAGATGTATTCTATTCCATTCTTCCAATGGCAGAGAACGCTTCAGAGCCAATCGGAGCCATGGGAACCGATATCCCACTGGCCGTCCTCTCCGAGAAGCACCAACTGCTGTTCAATTATTTCAAACAGCTCTTTGCCCAGGTTACCAACCCGCCGATTGATGCCATCCGTGAGAAAATTGTCACGGATACCCACGTCTACATCGGTTCCGACGGCAACCTGTTAAAGGATGCCCCTGAAAACTGCAATGTCCTGGAAATTGAGAACCCCATACTCACCAGTGTTGATCTTCTGAAGATCAAAAACATGAACCGTCCGGGATTTAAAGTAGAAACTGTATCGCTTCTGTACTATAAAACGACACCATTGGAGCGCGCAGTCGATCATCTCTATGTTGAGTGCGACAAGGCTTTTAAGAACGGTGCCAACATTATCATCCTCTCCGACCGTGGAGTCGATGAGAACCATGTAGCTATCCCGTCACTTCTCGCTGTATCCGCGATTGAGCAGTATTTCATCCGCACCAAGAAACGTACTGCAGTATCCATCATCCTGGAATCTGCAGAACCGCGTACGGTTCATCAGTTTGCAACTCTGCTCGGCTACGGAGCCCGTGCGGTTAACCCGTACCTTGCACAGGAGTGCATTGAAGAGTGCGTCGATGCCGGGCTGCTCGACAAGGATCCTCACACTGCAATTGATGATTATGACACAGCAATCCTCAACGGCATTGTCAAGATTGCCTCCAAGATGGGTATTTCCACACTGCAGTCCTATGAGTCCGCTCAGATCTTTGAGATTGTCGGAATTAAGCAGGAGGTAGTGGACAAGTACTTCACTAACACAGTCAGTGAAGTTGGCGGCATTGGCCTTGAAGAGATTGATGAGGGGGTTGAATATCGCCACGACCAGGCGTTTGATCCACTGGGCCTTGGCGTAGATACCTCGCTTGAGAATCTGGGTCTTAATAAACTCCGCAGTGGTCCCAAGAAAGAAGATCATCTCTACGATCCTAAAACAATCATTACGCTGCGCCGCGCCACTATGGACGGCGACTACGAGCGCTTCAAAGAATATTCCTCCATGGTCAACAATGAAGCAGTACCGCACACTCTTCGAGGTCTGATGGAATTCAAGTTCCCGGAGGACGGGGGAATCCCGATTGATGAGGTAGAGCCTGTATCGGAAATTGTTAAACGGTTCAAGACCGGAGCCATGTCTTATGGTTCTCTGTCCAAACAGGCGCATGAGTGTATGGCTATTGCCATGAACCGTCTCGGCGGCAAGTCGAACACCGGTGAGGGCGGTGAGTCACCGGATCGGTACGGCACAGAGCGCAACAGTGCGATCAAGCAGGTTGCTTCCGGACGTTTCGGTGTAACCTCTGAATACCTAGTCAGCGCCAATGAAATTCAGATTAAGATGGCTCAGGGAGCCAAGCCCGGTGAAGGCGGACACCTTCCTGGAAAGAAGGTCTATCCGTGGGTAGCCAAAACCCGGTTCTCCACCCCTGGTGTTTCTCTGATTTCTCCTCCGCCGCACCACGATATTTACTCCATCGAGGATCTGGCTCAGCTAATCTATGACTTAAAGAACGCCAACCGCGACGCACGGATTTCCGTCAAACTGGTCTCTGAAGCCGGCGTCGGTACCATTGCTGCCGGTGTAGCCAAGGGCGGAGCTCAGGTAGTCCTGATCTCCGGATTTGATGGTGGTTCCGGTGCTGCACCACTGAGTTCTATCCAGAATGCCGGTCTTCCCTGGGAACTTGGACTTTCCGAGGCCCATCAGACCTTAATTCAGAATGATCTTCGCACCCGTGTCACTCTGGAAACCGACGGTAAACTGATGACCGGACGGGATGTCGCCATTGCCTGTATGCTCGGTGCTGAAGAGTTCGGCTTTGCAACCGGACCTCTGATTTCCATGGGCTGTGTTATGATGAGGGTCTGCAACCTCAATACCTGCCCCGCGGGAATTGCTACCCAGAACCCTGAGCTCTGCAAACGGTTTATCGGTAAACCAGAATATGTTATGAACTACATGCGTTTCGTTGCACAGGAAGTTCGGGAAATTATGGCCAAACTCGGTGTCCGCACCATCGATGAGCTGGTAGGACGCACTGACCTGCTTCAGGTTCGGGAACATTCTATTTCTCATCGCGCAGAAATGGTTAACCTCCAGAAGATTCTCGGCAATCAAAATGCTGACGGTTCGAATGCAGTCCATTTTGAGCCGCAGGATGTGTATGATTTCAAGCTTGAAAAAACTCTTGATGAAAGAATCCTCCTCCCGGCAATGCAGAAAGCGGATGCCGAGGGTAAAAAGATGGATATCCATGTTGACGTCTCCAGTACGGACCGTACCTTTGGTACCATTATGGGATCTGAAATCACCAAGAAATACGGAACATCCTTACCGGATGATTCCTATGTCATCCACGCGAAAGGCGGCGGAGGACAGTCCTTTGGTGCTTTCCTGCCGCATGGTATGACCATTGATCTGGAGGGCGACAGTAACGACTATATTGGTAAAGGTCTCTCCGGAGGAAAACTGATTGTTCACCCGCCGAAAGATCGCGGATATAAGGCCGAAGATAACATCATCATTGGTAACGTTGCGTTCTATGGCGCAACCGCCGGCAAAGCATTCATTAACGGTGTCGCCGGTGAACGGTTCTGCGTTCGAAACTCTGGTGTTGAAGCGGTTGTTGAGGGTGTTGGAGATCACGGTTGTGAGTACATGACCGGCGGTGTCGCTGTCATTCTTGGCCGGACCGGCAAGAATTTTGCAGCCGGCATGAGCGGCGGTATTGCTTATGTTCTGGATGTCAACCATGACCTGTACCGCAGACTGAACAAAGAACTGATTGATGTCAGCACCGTCTCTCAGAAAAACGATAAGATCCGTCTGAAAGAACTCATTCAGGAGCACGTCGATGCTACCGGGTCCGAACTCGGTCAGAAAATCCTCGACAATTTTGAGGAGTACGTCCCATCCTTTAAGAAGATCATTCCGCACGAGTATGCCACCATGCTGACAAGCATTGCCAAGTATGAGAGCAAGGGCATGTCCCGTGACGATGCTGAGCTTGAGGCCTTCGTCAGCCTTACCAGCGAAGAATAAGGAGGGGAGTTATCATGGGTAAAATCACTGGATTCCTGGACTATGCCAGAGAAGATAATCCGGCCATTCCGCCGGAAGAACGTATCAAAAATTTCAATGAGTTCCATCCGCAGCTCTCCGTTCAGGAGCGGCAGAAACAGGGAGCTCGCTGCATGAACTGCGGCGTTCCGTTCTGTCAGTCCGCTGTAGCCTTTGGACGAGGCCCGGCGGTTTCCGGATGCCCGCTGCACAACCTCATTCCCGAGTGGAACGATGAAGTCTACCGTGGTGAGTGGGACTACGCAGCCAAGAGACTTTTAAAGACTAATAACTTTCCGGAATTCACCGGTCGTGTCTGCCCGGCTCTCTGTGAGAAAGCCTGCACCTGCGGCATGAACGGCGGAGAACCGGTTACGGTTCATGAAAATGAACTCGCTATTATTGAGACCGCTTACACCAATGGCAAAATCAAGCCGCGAATTCCGCATACCCGTTCTGACAAGAAGGTCGCCGTCATCGGTTCCGGCCCGTCCGGTCTCGCCACCGCCGACTGTTTAAACCAGCGCGGTCACCATGTGACCGTGTTTGAACGGGAAGACAAGCCAGGCGGACTGCTCATGTACGGTATTCCGAACATGAAGCTTGAAAAATCTGTTATCGGCCGGCGAATCGCCATTATGAAGCGGGAGGGAATTGAGTTCCGCTGCTGCTGCAATGTCGGCGTCGATGTCTCGGCCCAGGAAATTCTTGATGAATTCGATGCTGTCGTCCTGTGCTGCGGAGCCAAACAGCCCCGTGGACTGAATCTCGGCGAGGAAAATGTCCGTAACGTACACTATGCGGTCGACTTCCTTACAGACACCACCAAGGCGTTAATCCGCAACAAATACAGCCGGGAAGCCCTTCTGGCGGACCGGAAAAAGATTTCGGCTCACAACAAACGCGTCGTCATCGTCGGCGGCGGTGATACCGGTAATGACTGTGTCGGCACCTGTATTCGTGAAGGCTGCAAGTCTGTTACCCAGCTGGAAATGATGCCGAAGCCGCCGGAGACCCGTCTTCCGAGCAACCCGTGGCCGGAGTGGCCCAATGTCCTCAAAACGGACTACGGCCAGCAGGAGGCCATTGCCGTGTTCGGACATGACCCCAGAATCTACCAGACCACCATTAAGAACCTGAACCTTGACAAGCGCGGCAACCTGAAATCCATTACTACGGTTCAGCTGGAATTCAAGCCGAACCCGAATGGGGGACGCGCCATCATGTCTCAGGTCGAGGGCTCCGAGAAGGTCATGCCGTGCGATTTACTGCTGATTGCCGCAGGATTTGTCGGATGTCAGCCTTATACGGCCGAAGCGTTTGGCGTCGATCTGACTCAGCGCAATGTCGTGGCAACGGACCCTGGTAAGTATTTCACCGGCAAAAATAAAATCTTCACCGCTGGAGATATGCACCGTGGACAGTCTCTGGTTGTCTGGGCCATTGCTGAGGGCAGAGCCTGTGCCAGAGCTGTAGATGAATACCTGATGGGGTATTCCTTTATGAGCTGATTCGTATTAGAATAATTCAAGGAACCGTGCCAAAATGGTTTGACACGGTTCCTTTTTCTATTGCAGATTCCAAAGAGCAGAGGAGAGCCCCAGTTGAGTAACTTAGTCTTTAGTCTGAATGCCACCGTTCCCATCTTTCTTCTGATGGTGCTCGGTTATGTCCTGAACCGGATCGGGTGGTTTGATGATACCCTGGCCAATAAGGTCAACACTTTCGTGTTCCGAATTCCGCTTCCAGTCATGCTGTTTACCCAGCTTGCCACAATAGACATCCGGAAAGCCTGGGACACGAAATTTGTGTTGTTCTGCTTCGGCGTAACCTGTCTAAGCATCCTGATTGCCTGGGGACTGTCGTTTTTCGTCCGCAAGAAATCTTCCCGCGGAGAATTTGTACAGGCGGCATACCGCAGCAGCGCTGCAATATTGGGAGTTGCTTTTATTTCCAATATCTACGGAAACGCAGGCATGGCTCCACTTATGATTATCGGTGCAGTTCCGCTCTACAATATCATGGCAGTCGTTGTTCTGGAACTGAGTAATCCGAAACACCAGGGACTCCAGAAAGGAGTCATGAAACAGACTCTGAAAGGAGTTATTACCAATCCCATTCTGATAGGCATTGTAATTGGAATCGTCTGGTCCCTTCTGAGAATTCCTGTCCCACGCATTGCCGACAAGTTTCTGACAGACATCGGAAATCTTGCAACTCCGCTCGGCTTGATGGCCATGGGCGCCACCTTTAATTTCAAGAAGGCGACAGGGGAACTGAAGCCTGCTGTCGGCGCTTCGCTGATGAAACTGTTCGGGTTTGGAATCCTATTCCTGCCGGCTGCGATTGCCCTCGGGTTTCGAAATGAAAAGCTGGTTGCCATTCTGGTCATGGTAGGGTCTGCCACCACGGTGAGCAGCTATGTTATGGCACGAAATATGAACCATGAGGGAGTTCTGACAGCGAGCACTGTCATGCTGACCACACTGTTCAGCTCGTTCAGTCTTACGTTCTGGCTGTGGCTTTTGAAAACAATGGCTCTCATCTAAAACCTGTATTAACATAAACAGCCGTGTCATCAAAAGATGACACGGCTGTTTCTCTATTAGAACCTATTATTTCTTTTTATACTCATCATAGTCGCGGTAAATGTCCTCGGTGTAGATATTGTGCTCATTCCTGCCATGGTCAGCATACCATACCTGAGCAAAGAATGGGTTCTTCTTTGCCACTTCGTCATAGTTCCATGGCATTGGATCCTCTGCCGGAGACCAGTGTCCGCCGCGCAGAACCAGGTTCGGAGACATTTCAAACTCATTACCGTCAGCATCGGACCAGGTTACCGGAGTATACATATCTTTAATCTCTTTGGAAACAAGGTGTCCGCCGCGGAATTGCGCCGCTTTTTCCAGGTCATCTACAGTGAGTTCGTCAAACGGCTTAGACTCATCGTAGCCGTGGTCAAGATAAGATACCTTCTTAGTCGGTACCTTCAGCTCATAATCTTTCCAGTCGGACGGAATCTTCTTCCAGTGCTCCATTCCATAGGACTCTGTATCGCCGAAATAAGCACTCATGCGCTCTTGATTGTTGGTGCGAATCCAGGTACGGGTACCAAAGCGTTTGTCGAGAGCAATCAGACCGATGCCGAAGCGTGCCAGTTTATCTATAATCGGCAGACGGACAACACCGGAAAGCTTGTAATACCACTCAACCTCTTTGGCCATATTCTTGAAATACTGCTCAACTGGAACATTGTGGCGGAAATGGAGATAGTTCTCAAGAACATCGCCGTCGGCATACCACTGACCGTGGAAGTTTCTGTCAATAAACCAGTTTGGCTTGAAGACAATCTTGGAAGCGTCATGGCCCATACCGATGGCGTTGAGGAGAAGATCCTCAAACTGATACAGAGTAATTTGATAATCCGGGCCGGAACCGATGTTGTAGAAACGGCGGAAAAACTCGTCCGGAAGATCATCGTTACAGACATTGGCCATAAGAGTTGCGGAATCCTCAACCGTTGCCCACTCCAGGCACTCGTTCATAGGAACATGGAACATGATGGGATCCATATTCTTAAGAATGGCAGGGTAGAGGATACCGGACTGGCGGAGAGAAACCCACTTCTTCAGACCAGACTCGGCAAAGACACGCTCGGCGCGGACTTTACTGAGAGCGTAGTGGTCATAGATGGAAATTTTGATAGGATCTCCGGTGCGGCCCCAGTGAATGGGTGCCGGACGGTTTCCGGTCTCAGCGACAGTACCGATATAGACGACAATAATATCATCCGGATTGGGCTGAGCCTTTACGGCTTTCACAATATTTTCCGCTGCAGCAACGTTAGTTTTCAGCGTGCGCTTCGGATAATAGTCAGCGGCGGGAGATACCATTCCGCCAATATGGAGGACATAATTGGCACCGGTAATTCCGGTTAAAATGCTGTCATAATTGTTGAGGTCGCCCCAGACAATGCGGACCCGCGGGTCTCCGAGGTATTTAGCAAACAGATTGCGGTTTTTCTCACTGTCACGTAGAAGAACAGTAATATTCAGGTCTGGGCGCTTGTCATAGATTTCATTGAAGCTTGCCCACCCCATGTGACCGGAAGCACCGGTCATGAAAACTGTTTTATTGGCCATTTTTTTGATGTCCTCCTTTATGCTTTTTGTTAAAAATTTTAGCTACATGTCCAGTATAACTGGACTGCGTCCAAAATTCAACAAAAGGAATGAACGTTCGCTCACTTAAAACAACTGAAAAAAGAAGACATACCGGAAATCCGACATGTCTTCAAAAGCTGTTCTATTTCAGCCATTCATTAATTACTGGTCTGCGGACGTTTCTTTCCACTGGGAATGATCGCAATTATAAGAATGAGAACGGCAATGATAACACAGAGAACCAGGAAATAGATGACCGCGTTGCTGGCCGCCCATTTGACAAAAGAGCCAATATTTTCGACCTTGTATTTGGCAACACCGAGATACTGATTAGGAGTTACAGTATATTCTTTGCCATTGTTTCCGGATACAATCAGGTTCCCTTTTGCTTTATCGTCAACCTTGGCCAGAGAGCGGTCCTTAGGAGTGGCAACAATAATTGTTCCGGTCTTTAATGTGTCATAGCTGTCTCTCTTGACAAAGACAATGGACTTGCTGTCCGCTATATCCGACATGTTATTATTATGAACCGTATAAGCTCTTGTTCCAAAGAACGTAGTGTTTGGATTCTTACTGTGTCCAATTGCCGCAGAAACAACACTGATAACGCCGATAATAATGAAAATAACCAGGAAGAAAATCATAAAGCCGCGAAGAACACGGTGAGATTTTCTCTTCTTCGGTTTGGAATTCTTAACCTTCTTCTCAGAAGCCGGCTCCGGCTCATCATCAAAGAACACGGCGCCGCCAGTCTTGGTCTGTTCCGACTGTGGTTCCGGTTCCGAAGGGGTATTGAAATACCCATGATCTTCGTCGTCAGACTTTACCGCTTCCACAGATTCCGGCTGGGAGACAGGGGGAACCGCCTGAAGCTGTTTCTGCAGACTGGCAATTTCCTGACGGTATTGGGCGTTCTGCCGTTTCAGTTCTGGGACATCCTCGTTCAGGACTCCGGAATCCTGAATTTTCTTTAACTGTTTAGCAAAATGCACACAGTCGCGATGCAGCTTTTTATTCTCCGCAGAGAGTTTCTCAAACTGCTTCCGGACTTCGAGAAAATAAGCATCTACTTCCTCTTTGTTATAACCGTCTCCGGATGCAGAAAAGCTGTTTTTATTGTCATCCATGTTTGATCCTCCAAAAAATTACGAAATGCTAAAACATGTAATAATTATACCAAATCAGAGGCCAAAGTCCATAATTTAGAAACATTGAAACAATATAGTGAATGTTGTAAAATTAAATGATGTTTCTTACAGTATGCAGGAGGCACTTTTGAAAAATACATCGCTTACCGCACTTGGCGGAATTATCACGGCACTGTCTGTGTTTATCATGTTTCTGGCCGGTATTATCCCCAATATGACTTATGTTATTCCGGAGCTGGCCAGTATTCTTTTACTGGTTACCACCCAGGAAGCAGACCTCAAATGGTCTGTCTTTATCTACATTGCCGTCACACTCATGAGCTTCTTTATTGTGGCGGATAAAGAAGCGGTTACCATGTATGCCTTCTTTATTGGCTATTACCCTATTCTAAAAGAAGTCTTTGACCACAAGCTGAAAGAGCCGCTCCGGCTGTTATGCAAGCTTCTGGTATTTAACGCCGCCACCATAGTGGCCTATTTAGTCATCATCTACGTCTTTTTAATTCCCATGGAGGGAATGGGACGGTTTGGAAAATATACTCCGTGGATTCTCCTCGGCATTGGCAATATTGCGTTTCTGCTCTATGACTGGATGCTCAGCGCACTGATCCGCCTGTACCGTAAGGACCTACACAAGAAGATTGTCAAAATCTTCAAATTCTGACAGAAAAGAGGAGAGCAGCATGTCAAAGTACAATTTCCAATACAGTCTTGTCTATTCTGCTGTAACTCTTGTTGCCCTGATGATCGGCCTGCCGCTCATCGGAATCCGCCACTGGTTCTGGATAGCCCTCGGCATTGCCGCTGCCAGTCTGATTCCCACACTGGGAACCAGCATCTGCATGATTATCTGGGGCTTTTGCGTATTAACAGTTAATCAGAACATCCGCCAGGGACTTTGGCTTATGCTGCTCTATGCCATCATTATGATTCTCGAGCAGATTCTCATGCCATTCTTCCCGCGGGGCAATCTTTTCGGGGCGACCCCATTTGAGATGCTTCTGTCCTGTGCCATCGGCTACCTGGTCACAGCCATGCAGCCTGTCGGCATGTTAATTGGACCTATAGTCTATCTTCTCGGCAAGAAAACGGTTCTCACCTTCTTTGAGCCGAGAAATACCAGAGTCAAACTGACTGGATATTTTAATCAGGGGTTTAGAAAATGAGTGCTTCCGTTCTGTCAAAAATAGAAGAAATGTACCCCAGTCTTTCCAAAAGCCACAAGAAGATTGCGGACTACATCCTAGAAAATTACGAGAAAGCCGCGTTTCTGACCGCTGCCAAACTCGGAGAAGAGACCGGAATCAGTGTCTCCACAGTGGTCCGGTTTGCCACTCACATGGGGTATCAGGGATATCCCGAATTCCAGGATGCCCTCCGAGAAACCATCAAAGGGAAGCTCACCTCCACACAGCGAATGGAAGTTGCCGGAGAGGAGATGTCTAACGATGAACTTCTTGACACCATCATGCGGCGAGACATGGAAATGATCAAAGAGACCCGTCACATCATCTCCCGCTCCGACTTCAACTCGGCTGCCAGCGCCATCAATACAGCCAGACATATCTATATTATCGGAGTACGCAGTGCGGCCTCACTGGCAAGCTTTATGTACTTCTACCTGCGGCAGGTTTACCCGGAAGTGCGGCTCATTACCACTAACAGTTCCAGTGAAATGTTTGAGGAACTGTTCCGGGTCGGTCCGGATGATGTCTGCATTGTGGCAACGTTCCCACGATACTCTACAACAGTCTATAAAATGGCACTGTACGCCCATGAAAAGGGCGGAAAGATCATCGCCATTACCGATAATACCAACTCACCCATAGCGGACATTGCAGACTACCTGCTCATTGCCAAGAGCACCATGGCTTCCTTTATTGATTCTCTGGTTGCTCCTCTGAGCCTCATCAATGCACTTATCCTTGCCGCTTCCGGTGGTAAGCAGGACGCTGCCCGGGAAAACTTCAGCGAACTGGAACGAGTCTGGAAGAAATACAATGTCTATGAGAACTTAGAACAGGAAACCGAGGAGAAAAAGAATGGCTGAGACAATTCTCGTCATCGGCGGGGGAGCTGCCGGATATATGGCTGCCCGTACGGCAGCTGAACTCGGTGCCAAGGTTACTTTGATAGAAAAGAACGAGCGGATCGGCCGTAAAGTCATGATCTCCGGCAAAGGTCGATGCAACCTGACCAACTACCGTCCCGACATTCAGGAATTTATTCAACATGTTCCCGGGAATGGCAGATTCCTCTACAGCGCCCTGTCTAAATTCGGTCCGCTGGATACCATGGATCACTTTGAGCGTCTCGGTGTTCCCCTGAAAGTGGAGCGCGGGAACCGTGTCTTTCCAGTTTCAGACAAGGCCGTAGATATTGTAGATGCCATGGACCGTGACCTTCGGCACCATGGCGTTCGCCGCATTCATGACCATGCCCGTCACATTCTCACAGAGGACACTTACGTAACCGGAGTAGAATGTCTCCATTCCGGCGCCTTCTCGGGCGATGCAGTTATTCTTGCAACCGGTGGAAAATCTTATCCGCGTACCGGTTCTACCGGAGACGGGTATCAGCTGGCAGGGGAAGTTGGCCATACAGTGACTCGGTTAACCCCGTCACTGGTCCCCATGGTTTCTCCTGATCCATGCTGTAAAGAAATGCAGGGACTGTCCTTACGTAATGTCTCTGTTCAGTTCTATCAGGAAGAATCCGGGAAAGAACTGTATTCTGACTTTGGAGACCTGTTATTTACTCATTTTGGAGTTTCCGGACCTGTTGTGCTGAGTGCCAGCTCCTATATACGAAATCTGGACCATCCGGTCGTCATGAGTATTGACTTAAAACCCGCTCTGGATATTCCCAAACTGGATCGCCGCATACAGCGGGACTTCCAGACCAACTTAAACCGCGAATTTCAGAATTCTCTCGGGAAGCTTCTGCCGCGAAAAATGATTCCGGTCATTGTCCGCCGCTCAGGAATTCCGCCAGAGAAAAAAATTAACCAGATTACGAAAGAGGAGCGCAGTGCTCTTATTCACTGTATTAAAGAATTTACCGTTGAACTGACGGGGTTTCGTCCAATATCCGAAGCCATTGTCACTTCCGGTGGTATTTCAACTAAGGAAATCGACCCGCATACCATGGAGTCCCGACTAGTGAATGGGTTGTTCTTTGCCGGAGAAGTCATGGATGTCGACGCCTACACCGGCGGGTATAATTTGCAGATTGCCTTCTCCACGGGACATCTCGCGGGAGAACAGGCAGTTTACCGTTAAGAGGAGGACATGCAATGTTTAATATTGCCATAGACGGACCTGCCGGAGCAGGAAAAAGCAGTATTGCCAAAGAGGTCTCTGGACGCCTTGGATTCATCTATGTCGACACCGGAGCGCTTTACCGCACTGTCGCCCTGAATGCCATCCGGCAGGGGGTTGACCTCAATGATTCTGATGCGGTCATCCGCACACTGGACAATGCAGATATTCGCCTTGCCTTTGAAGATGGAACGCAGAAAGTTCTTCTCAACGGAGAGGATGTCTCTTCAAAGATCCGTACCGAAGAGGTATCCGCGGGGGCCTCCAAGGTCTCTGCAATTCCCAGTGTCCGGGATTTTCTCTTTGACCTGCAGAAAAACATTGCCGCCCAAAACAACTGTCTTATGGACGGACGAGATATTGGCACTGTTGTTCTTCCCAATGCGGACTTAAAGGTGTTTCTGACTGCATCTCCGGAGGAGAGGGCCATGCGCCGGTACAAACAGAATCAGGAACGCGGCATGAAGGCCGACTATGACCAGATTTTAAAAGAAGTCAATGAACGGGACTACCAGGATACCCACCGCGAAATAGCCCCGTTAAAACAGGCGGACGATGCCGTTCTCCTGGATACCACGAACATGACCTTTGACGAGGTCGTCGCCCGCCTTTTAGAACTTGTAGAGGAGAAACGGAATCATGGCTAAGGATTTAACAGAAACACTTCCACTGTCCCGAAAGAAACCTTATAAGTACAACTGGGACAAACCAGTTAAAGGACATCCTATTGTCTACTGGTGGGCTCCTCCAGTGGCCAACTGGGTCGTCCAGAAGCGATACAAAAAAGTCACCTATATAGGTGAAGAAAACATTCCGGACAATGGAGGCTTCATTATCTGCTCCAACCACGTTGCCGGATTTGACCCCATTACGGTTATGAACGGATTCCACTGTCGCAGACAGTGCTACTTCATGGCCAAGGAGGAATTCTTCCAGGCTTTTTACACCAAGTGGGCCATGCTTATCTTTGGCGCATTCCCAGTCAACCGAGGTCGTGCTGACCGGGATTCAATCCGTTATTGTCAGAAAATTATTAACAGCGGGTACGGTCTGGTTATTTTTGCCCAGGGTCACCGGGACAAAGAGGGAAAACGCCCAACCGGCTTCCAGCCCGGCGCATCTATGATAGCCCGGGAATGCAAAGCCGACGTCGTCCCAGTCTCCATACATAAATTCCAGGAGCCTGGTGAGAAAAAAGCCAGCCTGGTTGTTCGTTATGGGAAAGTCATTCCTTATAAAGATCTCGGGTTTACAGAAGGGTCCCGAAAGGCCAAAGAACTGCGTTCTGCTACCGCATTGCTGGAAAACCAGGTAGCTTCCCAATGGGACCTGGATGACCACGCATAAATACGGCATATAAAACGAGGGAATAACATGAGTGTGGAGATCAGAAAAGCCGTCGAAGG
>CAYRKX010000055.1:0-15362 GCA_964425185.1 uncultured Eubacteriales bacterium | reverse complement strand
ACCGGTCTCTGCCATATTTCTGACTCAGCTGAGACAGGTCAATGCCCCAGGACTGCAGCAGAGCAGTGGACTGCCGGTCCGCGAGCTTTGGGTCAATGACCAACTCGATTCCGTCATAGCGCCCGTCGGAAAACGCAAACCCGTCCCGGACGGCCAGAAACGATAGAACGAGATCACCAGGGGCCACGCAGTTGGCCATACCGTTGGTAAGAATCTGGTTCGACTGTCCGTGAATGCCGTAATTAATTCGAATTCGGTCCTGCTTCTGCTCCTGGGCGGGATAGTACAGATGGTGCATGTGCATCTGGTTCAGTTCCAGCAGAATACCTGGCAGGATTTCATAGGCGTAGGCACAGCTCTCGGGCTGATACGTAAACCGAACTTTGGTCCAGGTCTTGCCCAGCTTGGTATACATGCCCAGCGTCTTTAGCTCATTGTCAAACATGGTACTCATAACGAATTCATTGTAGCATAACCGGACAATAAAAATGCTATTTGGTCTCAAAAAAGTTATGACGGTCTTGCAGGCGATGCAGAAATTCTCTACAATACTTTTAGTTAGCGTAGACTAACTAATTTTGTGTTAAAGGAGATTCTCTCAGATGAACATTAAGGGAAAACGTACTCTCTCCCTTGTTATGGCGCTCTGCTTCGTGATGATTTTCTGCTTCTCCACAGCAGTATCGAGCTTCGCAGCAGGGAACCAGTTTGCAAGCGGAAAGGGAACCAAAACCAACCCGTGGCATATTAAGACCGCGGCTCAGTTCAACAATGTACGCAAACACCTCGATGGCAACTTCGTACTCGACAACGACATTGACCTGAAAGGCTACAAGAACTTCCAGCCTATCGGCTCGTTTACTCCAAAGTCTGAAAAAGAGCCCGAGCAGGCCAGCCCAAAGACCGCATTCTCCGGTACCTTCGACGGTAATGGAAAGACCATTAAGAACCTCACCATGAACGGCAGTGTAAAACAGCTCGGCTACGGCCTGTTCGGTACTGTCATTGGTACTATCCGTGACTTAAACGTCCAGAATGCTAACGTCAAAGCCAGCGGCGGCACCAACCCCATGGGTGGTAATGGCGGCGTCGGTGCTGTTGTCGGTCTTGCTTCCGGCAACGCTAAGATAGACGGCGTCAAGCTCATCGGCAAGAACAAAGTCACCGGTAACAACATGGTCGGTGGTCTTGTCGGTGCATCCAACAATAAACTCATCCGGAACTGCACTGCAGTGGCCGACGTTGTTCTCGCTGGCAACAGCTCTGCTAAAGAATTCACCCAGTGCGCCGGTGTCCTTGTCGGTGGCGATGAAGGGACTTCTCTTGAAAACTGCCATGCGCTTGGTGGAACCGTAACCGCAAACGGTAAGATTGAAAAACAGACCGGTATCAACGGTCTCGGCGGCCTTGCCGGCTGCGCTATCGGCGCTCAGTCTGTTCTTCGCTGCACTGCGAAGAACATTGTTATTAACGCGAATGACTACGCCATGCTTATCGGCGGTCTGGCCGGTTTCGCAGGAATTGGCGGCGGACAGTACACTCTCATTAAAGACTGCATCGTTGACAACGTTACCATTAATGCTCCGGCCAATGCGGAGAGAATCGGCGGTATTGTCGGCGGCGGCTTCTATGTCACTGCTTATAAACAGTACTATGCTGTTCCAACCGCTCTGAAGGTTGACAACTGCTACGCTACTGCCAAGATCAGCGGCGGCCGTATTGTCGGCTCCATCGCTGGTTATGTAAGCGAAGACTCTACCGTAACCCGCTCTGCAGCAAACGTCACTTACAAGGGTGCTCCGCTTGCGCTTCAGGTTGGCGGTAACACTAAGACCATCCCGATCTCTCAGGTCGGCGAAGAATAAGCTGCTTTAACAGCGGCAACTGAATTTACGCCAAAAAGCCGCGCGGAATCCGCGTGGCTTTTTCTTTCTGTGGTAAAATAGAGCAAACTTTTGGAAAAGAAGGTCGGATCTCCCAAATGGCACACAAACCGGTTAACTATATTTTGGATTTTACACATATCTACCAGGAGGATATTGAGCAGTATCTTCCGCACATTCGGAGAATTGACTGCTCGGACATCCCCGGAACCGATATGTATGTGACGCAAGAGGCCAAGCAGGAAATTGCCCGGCGCATTCAGCCTTATGGGGCGTACGGCGTACACTTCCTGGACAATGGGAACTACCACTATGTCAGCGGCATTATTACCCGGCAGATTGAGGAGCCGTTTATTCTCTTTCTGTTTGACCACCACACCGACATGCAGCAGCCGATGATCCATGACCTCACCAGCTGTGGAAGCTGGGCGGGAGAGCTGTTAAGCACGTTTCCTATGCTCAAACAGCTGGTTTTAATTGGTCCGGCCCAGCGTCAGATTGCCAGTCTTCCAGAGGAACTGAAGCAGAAAGTGGTTGGCATCAGTATGCAGCAGCTGGAAGAGGACGAGGCCGAGGAGCAGTTTGCTAAGATTCGGAAGGACCTTCCGGCTTATCTCTCCATAGACAAGGATGTTCTGGACCGTTACAGCGCACGGACCAACTGGAATCAGGGGAATATGTCTCTGTCCACACTGGTCTACCTGGTGGAAAATGTGTTTTATCACTTGGAAATCCTTGGCGCGGACATCTGCGGGGAGTGCTCCTTGATGGAACCTGCGGATGCTCTGGCGGAAGATATCCGCATAGACGCCCACACGGACCAGGTCCTGTACCATATGATGAATCGATTTTTAACCCGGTTTTAACTTCGCCCTCTATACTGATCGTGGAAAGGACTGGGCTTATGAGATTACTGCTTGCGGAAGACGAAAAAATGTTATCAGATGTGCTGGTTGCCCTGCTGACCCACAGCCATTACAGTGTGGATGCGGTTTACAACGGCGAGGATGCGCTCGACTACCTCATGGAAGGAAATTTATGACGGCGCTATCCTCGACATCATGATGCCGAAGATGGACGGCATTACGGTACTCAAAAAGGTTCGTGCGGCGGGAAAGACCCTGCCGGTCATTATGCTGACAGCGAAGAGCAAAATTGACGGCCGCGTTGAGGGGCTCGAGATGTTCCTCATGAACCCGAAATTTTCACTATCCGCGGACCAGTTCTTCGAGAAAATCTGGGGCCTGGACTCTGAGGCGGAAATCAACGTGGTCTGGGTCTACATTTCCAATCTGCGCAAGAAACTTGCGTCTGTGGGGTCGGTGGTGAGCATCAAGTCGACCCGCGTAAATAAAATTCAGTTACATTAGTGCTTTCCATTTGAGACTGCACCACAGGGATGTGGTGTGGTCTTTTTTGTGGTGAGTGGCAGAGAGGGAAGTTGTTGAGGGGCGGTGGAGGTGGGATAACACAACCTTTTAGGGCGCTGAAAGTGGGATAACACAGCCTTTTGGGGCGCTGAAAGTGGGATAACACAACCTTTTGGGTCGTTGGAAAGATTTGGTCAATTTAGGCGAATTATTTCCAAAAGATAGCACTCACTTTACTAGAGTTTGTAGCTTATCTTGCAGATCAGACCTCAATTTCGCCGATGCTGGCAGATCTTGGAAAGCGTGCTCGAGCACGGATTGGAAAATTTCCAGGGATTTTGGCCTTTTCTTTCCAAAAACAGTGCCACGAAGCCGGAGAGCGAAGCTGTCATTCAGTCTGCCATCGGTCGGCTGGCCGCCGGCAAGACGCTCATTGGCATTGCCCACCGGCTGGCTACCATTCAGAACAGCGACAACATCTACGTTTTTCAGAACGGGGTGGTTGCCGAGCGGGGCACCCATGAGCAGCTCCTGGCGGTGAACGGACTGTACCAACAGATGTGGGACGCCAACCTGTCTGTGCGCGATTTCCTGGAAAGAGGTCCCGTCTATGCTTAACATCTTTCGAAAATTCTTTGCGTTCTGCGGCGACGAGAATCGTCGAAAATTAGGCCGCGGCCACTATTTTGAGCGACCAAAATCCCCCAAATGAGGCGTGGCCATTAGTGGCCCCGCTTCTCATTTAGCTGGTTAGAAATAATGCGCATTGCCGACACGTCGAAAGACATGTTCGAAAACCTAATTTCCAGCTTTTGGCAATTGGCCATGATTTCTGAAACCCAGAATTCGATTTTTGGCGTTTGGCCATGATGGTTTTTTCGAAAGTTATTTTCAAATTTTTCTGGGAAACGCAGGCTTTGGAAAGCAACTGCTAAATACGACTACACAGTTTCTAAAAGCGTCTGTTATTCTTGCGTTTCAGATAACATGACGAGACATTTCTTGGATTGTCCGTACAAATTCTCGTCATGGCCATTTGCCAAAATCCGCTTATCTGGTTTGGAAAATCATGGCCAAAAGGCGTTTTTGAGATTTTTGGCACAAAAAGAGGACCATGCCGCTGAACTTTCAGTGGTATGGTCCTTGTCTTGTCTAAAACTATTACGGAAGTCAGTGTACGCCCACAAGCTCCCGCTCATGCTCATCCTTGTTCCGGCCGGCTTCGGCAGCCTTTTTTTCGGCCTCCAGATTCTTCTGGGCAGTGTTCAACAGCAGCTTAATACGGTTCAGCTGGTTAACCTCAGAAGCGCTTGGGTCGTAGTCGACTGCAATAATGTTGGCATCCGGATGGGTAGCACGCAGTTCCTTAATGACGCCCTTACCGACAACGTGGTTTGGCAGGCAGCCGAACGGCTGGCAGCAGACAATGTTGGGAACGCCTTCGTCGAGCAGCTCCATCATCTCGCCGGTCAGGAACCATCCCTCGCCGGTCTCGTTACCAATGCCGACATGTGGAGCGGCCATTTCAGCCAGATGCTCAATGTGTGCCGGCGGAGTGAAGTGTCTGGAGTTTTCCAGCTCGATTCTTGCCGTGTTACGGAATTTTTCAAGCGCTTTAATACCAATCTTGCCCCAGAACTTGTAGTCCTTACGGCCGCCAAGATGCTCTGCCTTGTAGCTCTGGTTGTACATGCAGTAGAACATGAAGTCCAGCAGGTCTGGCATAACCGCTTCAGCGCCTTCAGCCTCCAGCAGCTCAACAATGTGGTTGTTGGCAAGCGGGGAGAACTTAACAAGAATTTCACCGACAATGCCGACTTTCGGCTTGACGAGTCCCTCTTTGCGCGGCAGCGCATCGAAGTCCCGAATAATGCCGCGGACATTGCGACGGTACTCGGCAAAGTCAGGAGCTTTCTTGGAAACGGCCTTCTGGCAGATCTTCAGCCATTTCTGATGGAGCTCGTCAGCAGAACCCGGTACCAGTTCGTACGGACGGGTTGCATACAGAACTCTCATGAAAATGTCGCCATAAGCCAGTGCCTCCATGGCTTTAATGAGCAGCGGAATGCTGACTTTGAAGCCCGGGTTGGTCTCCATGCCATTGGCGTTCAGGGAGATGACCGGAATCTTTTCCAGTCCGGCCCGTTCCAGAGCCCGTCGGAAGAATCCAACGTAGTTGGACGCTCGACAGCCGCCACCGGTCTGCGTCATGAGAACCGCCGTGTGGTCAAGATCGTACTTGCCTGACTTCAACGCGCTCATAACCTGTCCGACAACAATAATGGATGGATAGCACGCGTCGTTGTTGACGTATTTCAGTCCGGCATCGACGGCCGCCCGGTTGTCGTTCTGGAGAATGACCAGATTGTACCCGTTGGCCCGGAATACCGGTTCCAGTAAGTCGAAGTGGATGGGGGACATCTGCGGCGCCAGAATGGTGTAGTGCTCATCCTTCATCTTCTTCGTGAACTCTGCACGGTGATAAGCAGAATTCCGAATCTGCCGCTTCATGCCGTTCTGCGAGCGGACACGGATGGCGGCCAGCAGCGAGCGGACACGAATTCTCGCGGCACCGAGATTGTTGACCTCGTCAATTTTGAGCAGGGTGTAAATTTTGTCCGAACCCGTCAGAATATCGCGGACCTGGTCGGCCGTGACGGCGTCGAGGCCGCAGCCGAAGGAGTTGAGCTGGATGAGGTCCAGGTCGTCCCGAGTTTTGACATATTCCGCCGCGCGATACAGCCGTGTATGGTACATCCACTGGTCGTTGGCAATCGTCGGACGCTCAACGTTGGCCAGATGGGAGACAGAGTCCTCAGTCAGTACGGCAAAATGATAGGAGGTAATGAGTTCCGGAATACCGTGGTTGACTTCGGGGTCACAGTGGTACGGACGTCCGGCCAGAACAATGCCGCGGTGTCCAGTCTCTTTCATCCACTGAAGGGTCTCTTCACCCTTCTCCTCAATATCAGTCTTGGACTGGATGAGTTCCAGCCATGCCTTGTGCGCGGCCTCTTCGACCTCGGCTTTGGTGAGATGCATGCTGTGGAACTTGTCCAGGATTTTTTCCTCAGTTAAATCGCCGACAGGGCGGATAGCGTCGAGAATCATATGATCTTCTGTGAAGGTCCGGACGAGGATGTCGGTCAGGACTTTCTCGTTGGTGAAGGCCATGAACGGATGCATGAACATGATGCTGTTCTCCGGGATGGACTCGACGTTGTTCTTAATGTTCTCCGCATAGGATGTGACGATGGGGCAGTTGAAGTGGTTCTGCGCATCCGGAGTCTCTTCTCGCTCGTATGGCACGCTCGGCATGAAGATAAATTTCTGTCCATGCTTGATGAGCCATTCGATGTGACCATGGCTTAACTTGGCCGGGTAGCATTCGGACTCGGATGGAATGGACTCAATGCCCATCTCATAGATCTTACGGTTGGAGAGCGGGGACAGGACCGTGCGGAACTTGAGTTCCTTGAAGAAGGTGGCCCAGAACGGATAGTCCTCGTACATGTTGAGAACACGGGGAATTCCGACCTCACCGCGGACGGCCTCTTCCTTGGACAACGGCTTGTAGCCAAAGACCCGTTTGAGCTTGTACTTGAACAGGTTCGGCATGTCGTTCTTGGCTTTTTCCTTGCCCAGTCCACGCTCGCAGCGGTTGCCGGAAATAAACTGACGTCCGCCGCTGAAATGGTTGATGGTCAGAATGCAGTGGTTGTTGCACCGCGGGCAGCGGTCCATGGACGTGGTGTACTCCAGGGCGATGATGTCGTCGAGCGACAGCATGGAGGAGACGACGTGACCGTCTTTAATCTTGACGTTGCGGAACTCCCGCTGGCGGTCCTTCGGATCATCATGATCAGTAAGTTTGCCCTCAAGTGCATACTCTTCGGCGATGTGGTAGCGCTCCCGTGCAATCAGGGCCGCACCGAATGCGCCCATGATGCCAGCAATATCCGGGCGGACAACGTCCGCTTCGAGAAGTTTCTCCAGGGCGCGAAGAACGGCATCGTTATAGAAGGTTCCGCCCTGGACAACAATATGTTTACCAAGGTCTTTTGCACTGGAGACTTTAATAACCTTGTAGAGGGCGTTTTTAATAACGGAATAAGCGAGACCGGCAGAAATGTCGGCGACAGTGGCGCCCTCTTTCTGAGCCTGCTTAACGTTGGAGTTCATAAATACCGTGCAGCGGGTGCCGAGGTCCGTCGGGTTCTCTGCGAAGAGGGCTTCCTTGGCAAAGTCTACAACGGAGTAGCCGAGAGAGTTGGCGAAGTTTTCAATGAAGGAACCGCAGCCGGAGGAACATGCCTCGTTAAGCTGTACCGAGTCGACAGCGCCGTCTTTAATATGAATACATTTCATATCCTGACCGCCGATATCGAGAATGCAGTCGACGTCTTTGTCGAAGAACGCCGCAGCGTAGTAGTGAGAAATGGTCTCAACCTCGCCCTCATCCAGCTGGAATGCGGATTTGAGAAGGGCTTCGCCGTAGCCTGTAGAACAGGAAAATGCGATTTCTGCGTCTTCCGGAAGCTGTTCTTTCAGCTCCAGAATGGCCTTCTGTGCGGCGACGATAGGGGATCCATTGTTATTATCATAGAATGTATAGAGAAGTTTACCGCTCTCAGAAATGAGTGCCAGCTTGGTTGTCGTGGAACCTGCGTCAATTCCAAGGTAGCACTTGCCGTGGTAGTCTGAAATGGGCTGCCGTTTAACCTTGGCGACGGCATGTCTCTTCGAAAACTCATCGTATTCTTCCTGATTTCGGAAGAGCGGTTCCATCCGCTTGATTTCCGCGTCCATCTTGACGCCGGAACGCAGACGCTCAATGTAGTCGTCAATGTTGACCTCTTCCGCATCCTCTTCCGCGTTCATGGCAGAGCCGATAGCGGCAAACAGATGGGAGTTTTCTGGTGCGATAACCTCATCTGGTTTCAGTTTCAGCGTGCGGACAAAAGCCTCACGGAGCTGGGGGAGGAAGTGGAGCGGTCCGCCGAGGAAGGCGACATGGCCGCGAATCGGCTTGCCGCAGGCAAGACCCGAGATAGTCTGGTTGACAACCGCCTGGAAAATAGAGGCTGCCAGGTCTTCCTTTGTGGCACCGTCGTTGATGAGCGGCTGAATGTCCGTCTTGGCGAAAACGCCGCAGCGGGCGGCAATGGGGTAGATCATCTGATAGTGTTCCGCGTACTTGTTCAGGCCGGCGGCATCTGTCTGCAGCAGGTCTGCCATCTGGTCGATGAAGGAACCGGTGCCTCCGGCGCAGATTCCGTTCATACGCTGATCAATACCGCCAGTGAAGTAAATGATTTTCGCATCTTCACCGCCGAGCTCAATCGCTACATCGCACTGGGGCGCATAGTATTTGAGAGACGTGGCGACGGCGACGACCTCCTGCGTGAAGGGAACGCCGAGATGCTTGGCAAGAGTCAGTCCGCCGGACCCGGTGATGACCGCACGGAGCGGGATGGAGCCCAGTTTGTCCTTTGCTTCCACAAGGAGTCTTGCCAGTGTTTCCTGAATGTTTGCGAAGTGGCGCTGATAATCGGAGAAGAGAATGTTGTTTTCTTCGTCCAGAACAGCGATTTTGACTGTAGTAGAGCCAATGTCGATTCCCAATCGGTACTGATGTTCCATACAGAAACCTCCCTTTGCCTTCCTAAAGTACGTAGTATATCACTAACCTATTATAAAAGCTATGGACATTTTGAAGCGCAATGTCCAATGGTGAAGCGCAGATAGGAATGTCGATTATTTAAACATAAATTGTGCGCAATTTCAAGTCGCTCTCCGGAACGGATTTGGAGCGAAAAATGAATTGACAGAACATTTGTTCTCGTAGTACAATAGCATACGAAATGGGCAGTCAATGGGCAATTTTTGGAAAAGGAGGAGACGGTTACGTCTCGCGTCTATCTGTGCATTGACCTCAAGTCGTTTTATGCATCTGTCGAGTGTGTGGAGCGGGGGCTTGACCCTCTGGCCACACGTCTGGTGGTGGCGGATCCGGAACGGACCGAGAAGACCATCTGTCTGGCCGTCACCCCGGCTATGAAGGCTCTGGGCATCCGGAACCGGTGCCGGGTTTTTGAAATCCCAAAGTCGGTAGACTATATTATGGCCACGCCGCGCATGCACCTGTATATGGAGTACTCTGCGCGTATCTATGGCATCTATCTGAAGTATCTTTCGAAAGAGGACATCCACGTTTATTCTGTCGATGAATCTTTCTTAGATGTTACAGACTATCTGAAGATGTACAACATGACTGCGAAGGAACTTGGCATCCGCATTATGGAGGACATCTATGAGACGACGGGCATTACGGCGACCTGCGGCATCGGCACAAATCTGTACCTCACGAAGGTCGCATTGGATATCACGGCCAAGCATGTGCCGGACCATATTGGTATCCTCAATGAAAAGGCGTACCGCCGGACCATGTGGGACCACCTTCCGCTGACAGATTTCTGGATGATCGGACACGGTACGGAGCGCCATCTGGCGAAGTACGGCATTCATACCATGTATGACATTGCCCATGCCAATGAGGACTTCCTGTACCGGGAGTTTGGCGTGGACGCCGAACTGCTGATTGACCATGCCTGGGGACGGGAGTCCACTACCATGGAAGATATCAAGCGGTACCGGCCGAAGAGCCACTCGCTGACCAGCGGTCAGGTCCTTCCACGGGACTACACCTATGACGAAGGGCTGCTTCTCATGAAAGAAATGGCCGACCTGTTATGTCTGAAGATGTGCACACAGGACCTGGTGACTCGTTCAGTCACCATTACCGTCGGGTATTCCCGGAGCAGCGGCCTTGGGTACACCACCGGCACGGCCATGTTGAGCCAGGAGACCAATCTGTCCCGGCTGGTTCTTCCGAAAATAGAAGACGTTTACTACCGCGTGGCCATTCCCGACGCGCCAATTCGGCAGGTCGGCATGTGCATGAACAAAGTCACGCCGGAAGGATGCCGGCAGCTCAGCCTGTTTGATGACTCCGTGAAACTGGAAAAAGAGCGGTCTTTGCAGAAAACAGTGGCGTCACTCCAGCAGCGGTATGGGCGGAATGCCGTTCTGCGGGGCATGAACCTCGAAGAGGGCGGACGTACCATTGAGCGCAATGGGCAGATCGGCGGTCACCGGGCGTAGCCGGGAGCCGTAATGAGAAAAAAAACAAAAGTAAAAATGAGCCGCGGCCAGCGCGCAAAACAGTTTCTTCCGTACGATGCTCTGGAAGGTCTGGAAGAGGAACTTCTGACCATAGAAAAGCAGCAGGAAGACGAGCAGGCGGCAAAAGAGCCGGGGCACGGTAAGCGGGAACCATATGACGGCACAGAAGAGCCGTAAGGACAGGGCGTTAATTTACCGGTATGTTGTCAACATGCAGGGTGAATTGGCGCCCGTTTGCTGTAATAAGCCCCTCGTCCTCCATGGCGGACAGCTCACGGTACAGAGCACTGCGGTTGGCACAGAGATAGTCCGCCAGCTGTGTTCGGCTTAGCTGGATCGTAAAGGTGGTGGAATTATTTAACTGAGCTTCTCGGGAGAGGAAGGCGAGAATTTTGTCCCGCAGGGTCTTCTGAGATGTAATCTCAATTTTTTCCATCAGCCTTTGATTTTTCTCCCCGAGCATGTCAAAGATATTCTCAATCATCTGACGGTGAAAGGGGCAGTTGTGGCTGCACGGGTGCAGAACCGGCCGGCTTGGCAGAAACAGCGCTTCACACTTGGTTGCGGCAACAAAGGAGACATGACTGCTCCGGTCGCTGCGAAGTGCAAAACTCTCTCCGAAAAGTTCTCCGGGGCCCATAAAGCTGAGAAGGGCCTGGTTTCCCCAGATGTCTTCCTTGCACATATGGACGGTCCCGCTCAGAACAATCCCAATATTGTCTATGGACTCTTCGTCCAGAATAATATATTCCCCTCTGTCGTACCTGCGGGTGTATCCGCGCAGGCAGTTCAGCATGGCAGCAGTCTGCTGCGGCTGAATCCCCTGGAACAGCGGGAGTTGTTGACTTGCAATTTTTTCGCCGTTCATTGTCTTTATCCCTTTACTTTTTTCAATATTATAGCCACAACTTGTTGCGTGTGCAACACTTTCTTTATTGCCACTTTGCTATGATAGACCTGAATTTAAGTTTAGGAGGAGGTCTATCTATGGGATATATCCAGACGCCAGGCGAGTTTGCCGAGAGCATCCGGAAACTGCGGGAAAACTATCGAATCTATGCACCGGTTTTAAAAAAGGGTGAGGGCCGTTTTTTTGACACTGATGTTGTGCGTTACGACTATGTGGACACTGCAGAGGAAATTGAGCTTCACCAGAAATCGGACTACGCGTTTCGAGAGGTGCTGACGCCGCTCTCAGAGACCCTGTTCTATTTTGTAGAAGAGGAGTGCCGTGCCGCCGACATTGAGAAAGAGGATATTATTGTCTTTCTGCGTTCCTGTGACTTGCATGCGGTGAAGCGTATTGACGACATCTATCTTCACAATGGTAAAGATGAGGACTGGTTTTACGCGCAGAAACGTCCCCATATAAAGTTTGCTCTCATTGGATGTCAGAAGTCGTATGACAACTGCTTCTGTGTCAGTATGGGAACCAACCGCTCAGAAAATTACGCCTTCTCTGTAGATGAAGTGGACGGAAGTTACCGTATTGATGTCAAAGACTCCGCGTTTGACTCCGCATTTGCATCGCCGAGACAGGAAGAGGTTACGCCGGCCTATGTGACCGACAATGAGGTGAAAGTCCATGTGCCGGAGGAAATGCCCAAGAGTATTCTGACCCATGACCTGTGGAAGGAGTATACGTCACGCTGTATTAACTGCGGACGCTGTAACTTCGTATGTCCAACCTGTACCTGCTACACCATGCAGGATGTGTTCTATACAGACAACGGACGGGTCGGCGAGCGCAGACGGGTAGCCGCGTCCTGTATGGTAGACGGTTTTACCACGGTTGCCGGCGGTGGACAGTACCGGAAAACCAACGGTGAACGGATGCGGTTTAAGGTTATGCACAAAATTTACGACCATCGGAAACGGTTCGGGTATGATATGTGTGTCGGCTGTGGCCGGTGTGACGATGTCTGTCCCGAGTACATTTCTTACTCCAATATCATTAAGAAAGTAGATGCTGCGGTAAAGGAGGCGGAAGCAGATGGCGAATAATCCTTACATCCCGTTCCCGGGAAAAATTCAGAAGATTATTAAGCACACTCAGAAAGAGTGGACGTTCCGGACTACTTATGTGGGAGACGTCAAGCCGGGCCAGTTCTTTGAAATCTCCATTCCCAAATACGGTGAGGCTCCTATCTCCGTCAGCGGTATTGGTCCTGACTATGTGGACTTTACCATTCGAAAAGTTGGCAAGGTAACCGACGAAATTTTTGCCTATGAGGCTGGACAGACCCTGCTTATCCGCGGCCCGTATGGCAACGGATTTGACACGACACTGTTTGACCATGGTGAGACGGTGGTCGTTGCCGGCGGCACCGGAGTGTCTCCTGTCCGCGGTGTCATTCAGGCCCTGGCAGATTCTGCCGAGCCAAAGGACAAACACGTAATTACCGGTTTTAAGAGTCCGTCTGACATGCTGTTCCGGGATGATCTCAAAGAATGGGACGAGAAACTGGACCTGTGGCTTACGGTAGATGGTGCTCCCGAAGGCTATGAGGGCAAGACCGGTATGGTTACCAAATATATTCCGGAAATTCCCCTTCGAGACCCTGCCAATGCGCGTGCTGTTGTCGTTGGACCACCGATTATGATGAAATTCTCGGTTCAGGGACTCCTGGACATTGGCATTCAGGAAAAGAATATCTGGGTGTCCCATGAGAGAAAAATGTGCTGCGGCCTTGGCAAGTGCGGACACTGCCGGGTCAACAGTACCTATATTTGTCTGGATGGTCCTGTATTTAACTATACAGAAGCCAAAGACCTGTTTGACTAAGGAGGGTGCGCTGTGGATATTAATACGAAGAAATTAAAGAAAAATGCGTTCCGGGTCTCCAAAGTCAGAGGGGAGACCGCTTCTCGAATTCGTGTGCCGGGCGGCTACATTAATGCCGAGTCCCTGACCCGGATTGTAGAGATTGCCGAGAAGTACGGCAACGGCCAGATTTTTATTACTAACCGTCAGGGCATTGAGATTCCCGGTATTCCCCTGGAAGATGTCGACGCGGTCAACGAAGAGCTGCAGCTGATTATTGACGATTCCGGCGTGAACCAGGAAAAGCGCGGCTGCGGATATCCTGCATCCGGAACCCGCAATGTTCCAGCCTGCCCGGGAGCCAGTCTCTGTCCCTATGGAAACTACTACACTACAGAGTTTGCCCGGGAAATGGACAAGGCTATTTATCCGAATGACTTACACTATAAAGTGGCATTTACCGGATGTTCGAACGACTGTGCTAAAGCCCGTATGCATGACTTCGGTATTATTGGTATGACAGAGCCGCAGTACGACCCGAATCGGTGTGTCAATTGCGGAGCCTGTGTAGATATGTGTGCCCGGAAGTCCGTGGGAGCACTGAAGACCGTGAATTATAAGGTGGTTCGGGACCCGGACAAGTGCGTTGGCTGCGGCGTCTGCGTTGTCTACTGTCCAACCCGCGCATGGACCCGCAGTAAAGAGCAGTATTTCCGCTTGACTCTTCTTGGACGGACCGGTAAGAAGAACCCCCGTCTGGGCGAGGACTTCATTAAATGGGTTGACCACGACAGCATCCTGAAGATTGTCAAGAACTCCTACAAGTTCACGGAAGAGTACATTGACCGGAATGCGCCGGACGGAAAAGAACATGTCGGTTATATTGTGGACCGCATTGGCTTTGAAGAGTTCAAGAAATACATTATGAAAGATGTTGAACTTGGACCAAAGGCCAAGGTCTCTCAGACCATGTACTGGGGTGGCAAGCATTACGATAAGTGGGAGTAATGCGCATAGGGTTGCTATTTGGCAGCCTAAGTTTGCGTTGGCTAACTCACACTGCAGATGGTAAGATAACAGCGGAATGGATTATCGTGAAATCCGCATAGGGAGCGGTGTGTCTCTACGATGTTTCAGCTCCGTATGGGGTCTGTAGTTTGGGAGGTCCAACTATGAAATATGTATGTAAAGTCTGCGGCTATGTCTATGAGGGAGACACTCCTCCGGAGGAGTGCCCGCTCTGCCATCAGAAAGGAACTTTCGTTCCCGTGGAAGAGAACAATTCCAAGAATCCATACGCCGGAACGAAAACGGAAAAGAATCTTCTGGAAGCATTTGCCGGTGAATCTCAGGCAAGAAACAAATATACATTCTTTGCCGAGGTTGCCAAAAATGCCGGGTATGAGCAGATTGCCGCTCTGTTCCTGAAGACCGCAGAAAACGAAAAGGCTCATGCTCAGCTGTGGTTTAAATCTCTGGGTATGCTGGGAGACACCTCCGAGAACCTGGCAGCCGCTGCTGACGGTGAGAACTATGAGTGGACAGACATGTATGTCCGTATGGCCAAAGAAGCTGACGAAGAGGGCTTCCATGACATTGCGGAAAAGTTCCGCGGCGTTGCGGAAATTGAGAAACGCCATGAAGAGCGCTACCGTAAGCTGCTCGAGAACGTGAAGACCGGTCAGGTCTTCGAAAAGGGCGAAATCAAGATCTGGGAGTGCCGGAACTGTGGACATATTGTTGTCGGTACCAAGGCTCCAGATGTCTGCCCGGTCTGCGGATATTCGCAGTCGTTCTTCGAGGTCCATGAGGACAATTTCTAAAGTAGAAACCATAAAGCTCCTATACAGAAAAGGGTGCCATGCTGTAAGGCATGGCATCCTTTTTCTATAACTGGTTTTGTTACCGATAGCTGCCTAGTTATAGTGACAACTTTTGCGCAGCGGCGGGTACACTTTTTAGATGGGGTGGAACCGCCTGAACGGGTTGTAGAACATTGGGAAAAAAGGCGCGAATATTATAGGAATCTTACCAGACTTTTGCCCTTTTTCCCAAATTGCTCAGCTGTTTCGTTTCAGATACTTCCACGGCTTATAACGGTTTTCCTTTGCCTGGGAAGAGTCTCAAAAGGTATCTTAAATGATACTGGTACAACAAAAA
>CAYRKX010000054.1:0-15408 GCA_964425185.1 uncultured Eubacteriales bacterium | reverse complement strand
GCTGAACAATAATGCCGTCGGCCTTGTACTCATGCGCGAGTTTGTCAATGTACTGCTTCCGCTCGAGAATACGCTCTGTGTTCATGTAGCGTGGGCACTGGCAGGTCATGACGTTATCCCGGCAGATCTGGTAGAGAATATCCTCATCGTCGTTGAGTTTGATTTCCTGGCGATCCGGGAATGTACCATAGCAGAACCGGTCTGCAACAATCAGGGCGCCGGAGTCCTCGATGGTCTTAATGAAATTGACGTCATCAATCTCTGAACCGGCGAGAAGAACGCGGGCACGGTATTTCTTGTGCATATCTGGATCCGGCTCGCGGGTCTTGAGCTCTTCAGCGGTCTCTTTTAGCTTGTCCATGATCTTGTCTTTCGGGCAGACATAGGTGGCCAGGCAGAAGACGAAATACTCATAACCGGTAATGTTCGGATTGTCATCCTTACGGTGGTCCCCGATTTCCTTCAGAACCCGGCACATTTCGTTGTAATCTTCCACGCCGGTCTTCAGGGCCTCATCAGAGGTGTCAATTCCCAGCTTCTGCAGCGCGGGAATCAGCTCGGTCTTGCACTGTCTGTACATGTGGTTAACACCGTTCTGATCACTCTTCATAGGGGTGTCCATATGCAGCATGAAGAATCCCGGCTTGTTGCAGGTCTCGAGCTGCTCCATGTTATCTGCAAGGTCGTTGTTCTGGGAGCAGGCACACGGGTTGATGTATGCGTCCAGATACTGGTAGCCGCCCTCGAGTGCACGCTCCAGAATGGCGCGGCAGTACTCGCAGGTTAAGCTGGTCATGTAGTATGTTCCTATATCAATAGAACCGGTTCTCGGGGCAAACAGGCGGGTGGAAAAACATCCCGGCAGATTAAGCAGAACTTCCGGCACCTGCCGGCAGGTTACGCCAATACATTTCTGCCCTTCTGCCTCGGCCTCTTTGACGAGGTCGTTGTCGGCCTCCTGGAGAAGGTTCTCAAAGTAGATCAAGTGCTTCAGGTCTTTCATGGCTGAGCCTCCTTTATGTGAATGGTGTTGTTGACGAGGTCAATGCTTTCAATTCTTCCGTGCGACGTATATCGAACCCCCATAATATCGGTAAAGGTCAATGTTCCGTTCTCTTCTGTCTGCACGTTCTGGATGTTCTTGCAGAAGAACACCGGCTGATCCTCCGTCATCTTATATACAGTGGAAAGGCACATTGTTATCCTTCCTTCAGAAGCTTCAGAGCTTCTGCCAGTTTCTGATTGCTCTGTCCGAGATCAACCAGGGCGGAGTCGACAATCTCCTTGGATTTCCCCTCAAGTTTGGCCGCCAGTTCGGCGAGCTCCTCGGCATGGTGTTCATTGTGGTGGACCATGTATTCCAGAAGGGCAATGGACTCCTTGTTTGCATCGTTCTGACTCATTGTAAAAACTTCCTGTCTCTCTGTTTCTGTTTCATGTGCATTTCGCGAAGGCCTTCAACAGAGTCACATACGGCCTTAAGCTGGCACTCGGCACAGTTGGTCAGGGGAAGATCGTCAAAGATGTGGGTCAAAGTACTGGTAATATCGGATACCTGTTTTGCCTCGGTAATGAGGGTGTCAATCCCCGGGCAGTTGACGGCAAAGATAATCCTGGCGTGCTTCACTCCGGGCATTTCCAGATACTTCTTAATGTACGAATTTCCAACTTCAGCGAAGTTAATTCCCTTTTTGACGGCGTCTTTGCTGACCCGAACTTCTTCCCGGTTGCTCTCCGATGAGGTACGGGACATATAGCCTTTGGGAAAAACGTTGTAGCGCACATACTCTAACTTTTTAATAGTGTCGTATGCCTCTTCGCCTTCACCCGGATCCTCAATTTCAAGCAGCGCAATTCGGGCAAAGGTGGAATCGCCGTGAATGCGTGTTAAATCCGGTCCGATGACAACCACTTCATTTTCGGGGACAATTCCCGGCGTGCTTGTCACACAGGTGCAGTTCACGGATTTCTTCCCGGACCCGCCGAGCTCAAATGCGGCGTCGCGCATCAGAACCAGTTCCTGGGTCCCGGCATCCGGCCAGGTGCGGTGCTCGCTGTACTCTGTCTTAACAGATGAATATTTTTCCAGTTCTCCAAGTATGGCAGCGATGGACTGGTTGTATAAATTCATGATGCCTTCTGCCGTGCATATTCTGCTGCACCGAGGGCGCCCATAAGCTGCGGGTCTGTCTTGAGCTCAATAACATTAAGATGGAGAACCTGCTCAATTGCCTTCTTCAGACCGTCGTTCTTGGCGCATCCGCCAGTCAGGGTGATGGAGTCAGTAGCTCCGGCTTTCTTTGCCATAACAAAACATCTCTTGGCAACAGCCATCTCGATGCCGGCGGCAATCTCATCCATCGGTTTGCCCTCGCCGACGAGAGTAATAACCTCAGACTCTGCAAATACGGTGCACTGCGCGGTAATAGGAATAACGTTCTTTGCCTGCAGGGACAGTTTTGAGAAGTCGGACAACGGCATTTCGAAAGACCGTGCCATGGCCTCAAAGAACCGTCCGGTACCTGCGGCACATTTGTCGTTCATGGCAAAGTTCTTTACGGTGCCGTCCTTGTCAATGGCAATACCCTTGACGTCCTGACCGCCGATGTCAATGATGGCCTTAACGCTTGGGTCGGTTACATGGACACCCATAGCGTGGCAGGAAATCTCGGAGATGTTCTCCTCGGCAAACGGGACCTTGTTGCGTCCGTATCCCGTACCGATGAGGTAGGTGAGATCCTTAATACTCGAAAGACCGGCCTGTTTCAGGACTTCGTCCATGGCAAGCTGAGCAGATTCCGTAGGATTAATCTTGCTCTTCATTGTGGTGTTAGCCACCATCTTGCCGTTTTCGTCTAAGATGACTGCTTTGGTGTAGGTGGACCCTACATCGCACCCGCCATAATACTTCATAATGTTCCTCCTTTATAAATCCAAAATTTTTAATTCCGTTAGTGCTTTCTCGGCGCCCTGCAGCACGGCAGTGTCCGCCGGGAGTTCGAAGATGTTTTTGCCGTCCATGTCCATTTCCAACAGGCGATTATCCTGTGGAATAACCGCAAGAACTGGTGCACCCTCAATGTCTGTGAAATCGATGCGGTCTGGTGCAAGGGCCCGGTTGATGACCGCTCCGACCTCGTCGCACATCATCATTTTGTCGGAGACCTGTTTGATGGTCCCAATGATGCTCAGTCCTTTTTTGCTCTGATCAGAGACCAGAATAAGGTGATTGACGCGGTCCATGACACGGCGGTTGATCTGCTCGATTCCCGCCTCGCCGTCAATGACGACATAGTCGAAATCTTTAACGAGGATTTCAATGACGTTCCGTAAATAGCTGTTGATGGCACAGTAGCAGCCCTCAGCTTCCGGGCGGCCGATGGCGAGAAAGGCGAAGCCGTTTTCTTCATCCATGGCATCGAAAAGGCGGAAGCGGGCCTCGGCCAGTATATCCTCAGTGTTGTTGAGCTTCCCGGTGACATCGGCGGCGACGCGAAGTCGGATGTCATCGAGGGTTTCTTTGACTTCACATCCGAGAGCGGTAGCCAGCCCGACTGCCGGGTCTGCGTCAATGGCGAGAATCTTGGCGTCCGGTTTCTTTTCTGTTAAAATCCGGACAATTGAGGCGGAGAGAGAGGTTTTTCCTACACCGCCTTTCCCGGCCAGTGCAATGACACAGGCGTTATTATTTCCCATAACATACCTCCTGAAGTAATCCCAAAAAATAAGTCCCACAGCGGGAAAGGGGCTGTGGGACATAACATCATAAAGCCAATAGAATCTTGGCTTTCGTTCTAAATTTTTGACTTGTACCCCATAGCAATAGCCTTTACAATAATAATTGTAGGGGACTTCAAATTGTCAGACAATTGACAAAGAAACTGAAGATTTCCCCAAAACGTTTTTGGTCATGGTCGGACCATTGAGAATGCTGTTGAGTTTTCACAAACTCCATGGGGACAGCTGATGCGGTCATGGTCGGACCATAATTGGACATACTTATGGGTTGGGATATCAAATGAATACTGGTTCGAAGTTTAAGAAGATCCAGGTCAGCTCCGTGAAAGAACAGTTCAAAGAAGAGCTGGTCAACATGATTCTGAGCGGAAAACTTTCCCCGGGGGAGCCGCTCCCTACAGAACGACAGCTCGCTGCTGACATGGGAATCAGCAAAACTGTGGTCCACGAGGGTATTCGGGACCTGGTCCAGATGGGATTCCTGGACAATCTGTCGCACCGCGGTGTCGTGGTTACAGACTACTCCATAACGGGGAATATTGAGACACTGATTACCGTATTGAATTACCACCAGGGCCAGGTGGATTCCCGGACCGCTCAGGGAGTCGTCGATTTCTGCGAATGGGTAGAGTGCCCGTCGCTGAAACGTGTGGCGGAACACCATACGGAGCGGGATATCCGCACTTTGCGGGAGCTGGTTCATCAGACCCGCGGGGCATCACTGGTCAGTGTAGAGGACATGGGGAAAATCTGGGCGTCGTTTCACCGTCAGATTGTCTACCTCAGCGGCAACCCGCTGCTGCCGCTTCTGTATTCCTCAATGATGCAGATTGGCCTGCCCGTATTTAACGCCTGGTGCCGGTTCAGCGGACCGGAGCCGATTCTAAAGTGCATTTCCGGCATAGTGGATGCCATTGAGGAAGGTGACGGAGATGCAGCCATTCTGCGGTTCCGTTCCAGCGCCGCCAAGTTTCGCAATTTTATTCAGACACATCAGGATAAATTCCGGCATGACACGTGGTCACCGGAATAAAAACAGAGACGCCGGCCTGCAGTTGTGCATGTCGGCGGCTTTTGCATAAGAAAAACCACCGGTCTGCGGTTGACGCAGCCGGTGGACTTTTTTCTGCCTGTTCAGATTTTCATATAGCTGTAAGTATAATTCTTCCCGTACAAATTCATACTGGCCACTGTTCCATTCGAGTTGTACTTGACGTTGCTGACAACGACGGCTTTATTGCCTTTACTATCGGTGGATCGCACAGAGGAAATGCGGCCGCTGGAGTCATACTGGAAACTCATGGTGTAGCTAGTGTACCCGCTCTTGCACTCCGCAGATGCAATGCGGCCATTGCTGGTCTTCAGCGTGTAGGACTCGGATGCCGCACTTGCAGTGTCGCTTCCGGAGATGAAACTCGGTGCGCCGTTTGCATACGAAATGAGATACGTCATGGAAATACTTCCGTCTGCTTCATACGAAGTCAGGTTCCCAGCGGCATCATACGTAAACGAATTGTAGAAGTCGCCGTGACTGCCTTTGGCGGACCACTTCACGGACTCATCGCTCGAGGTGACGCGGCCGTTCTTCGCTGTGTAGTTGGCCTCGGCATTGTAGGCCTTGCCGTTCTCGTCCTTCAGCTTGTACTGAATGCGCTTCAGCTTGCCGGAACCCGCAGCATCGCTCATTGAGCTTGCCGTCAGCCACTCGGACCCAGTCAGCACAACCAGCGCCTGATTATTGCGGTTCTTACTGCTCAGCAGCATGGCCATTTCCACCGGGAAGTTCGGCTCGTAGCCGTTCTTGCAGTTTCCCGAGTAGCTCAGCACTTTGGTCTGGGCGTCATAGTTCGCGTTCAGCGTGGTCCCATTGCCCGTGACCTTGCTTACCACATATGTCGGCGATGCAGCCATGGCGCAAACCGCACAACTGACCGTCATGGCCAACGCCAGGAGCAGCGTGAGAAGTTTTTTCATGCTATTGCAACCCCTTTATAACTTAGTTCAAGTGCAAATCTTACCATTCAGGTTTCACGAAAGTGTGAACGTCTTAAATTTGTGGCCGATTTCGGAAATCCAGTTTTGGCCACCGGAAAACAGGGCAATTTAGTGGCTGATTTTCAGAAATTTTAAAATGGCCACAGAATTTGCTTCCATATACCCGGTGAGGGTATGCAAAGCGTGGCGTTTGCGGTCCGAAGTTTGTACCACAATTGCCAGCCCCGGCTGTACCGGTCTACTTCTCTACATGTCCATACATAAAGAACTTCATTCCGAACAGTGTACTGTACACGCCCTTTACGTTCGTCTTGCACAGGTAGGAGCTGTTATAGTAGTAAATTGGCACGACGGCCCACGTTGACATAAGCATGTCTTCTGCCTGGTGCATCAAATCGACCCGCTTGGCCATGTCGGTTGTGGTCTTAATCTGATGAATCAGATTGTCATACTTACCCCACGCCGGCGCGGACGGGTTCCCCGGCTCCTTACCAAGCTGTGCATCGTTGTTTTCGGACTTGGACTCGAACAAATCCAGCATGGTAATGGGGTCATTAAAGTCTGCAATCCAGCCGCCACGCGCAGCCGTGAACTTCCCGTCCTTCCGGTCCGCAATAAACGTGTTCCACTCCTCGGTTTTAATGTGGCACGTGACACCAATGGCACCCCAGTCCGACTGCAGCGTCTCCGCAATGGCCTGATGCCCCTCATCGGCGTTAATGTTGTAGTCAAATGTAATCGGAGTCGACCGGGACAGTTTGCCGTCCTTTCCAAATTTGTACCCGACGCTCTCCAGCAGCTTTCGGGCCTCGGCCCGCGCCTTTGCTGCATTGTATGTGGTCGGAAAATAGCCGTCCTTCGTATCCTTGCGGTAAATTCCGCCGTTGCCGTCCGACATGCCAAGCGGTACGAAGCTGTTCGCCACTTTCTGCCCGGTCTGGCCGATGGCCGCCACAATGTATGGGCGATCCACCAGCAGAGCCAAAGCCTTTCTTACCGTAGTGGCCTTGGAATCCGACATGCCCTTGAACATAGGCGCGTTAACATTAAATGACATAAAATACGTCCCGAGCTGATCTTTCGTGTGGAAATCAGCCCGATTTTTAATGGACGTTATGATGTCACCGGGAGGTCCGTCTGCAAAATCTAAATCGCCGGCGTTATAGGCCGAATAGGCTGCGTTGTGGTCTGCGGTGAGCATGAACTGCAGCTGCTTAATGTGCACTTTTTTTGCCTGATAAAAATACGGGTTTTTCTCGTAGATCATGGACTCGTTGTGGTTCCACTTTTTCAGAACATAGGCACCGTTGCTGACAAATCCCGCTTCCGAGCACCACTTGCTGGGGTTGGTCCCTGCCGGATCAGCCCGTTTTACGTACTTCGCCGGAACTGGGAAGAACGTGGGAAAGGCGCACAGGTCTAAAAAGTATGCACAGGGTGCAGCCAGATGCGCAACCAACGTATTCCCCTTGGCAGAAACATCAATGGTATTGCCCTTCTTGGCAAAACAGTCAAACAGATACGAGTAGGTGGCACCGGTCTTCGGATTCGCCGCGCGCTTCCAGGCGTACTCGAAGTCTTTGGTCGTGAGCGGACTGCCGTCGCTCCACTTCAGACCGTCCTTCAGCTTGAAGGTGTAAGTCAGTTCATCCGGACTCTCTTCGTAGCTCTCCACCAAGGCGGGAACAATGTCGCCTTTTTTATTGGTGGTGAACAAACCGGTAAACGAGTTTGTAATCAGCGTACCGGAGTCAATGGACGAGGACAGCGCCGGGTCCAGATAATCCGGTTCGCTCGCCAGGTTAATTCGCAGCACAGAACCGTCCGAGTCCGACTTCAGACTTCCGCCGGTTACACCGTTACATCCGGTCAATACCAGCGCCAGTATGACGACTGCCAGTACTACACAGGCAATGCGCTTGGCGGCGCCTCGTGCACTCAACTTCTTCCTCATTCCTTCACCTCCAGACACGAAACCCAATGACCCGGCCGGACCTCTTTCAGGTGCGGACAGGTCTTAGCACATTCTTCCGTGGCAAAACGGCACCGAGTGCGAAACGCACAACCGCTCGGTGCGTGCAGCGGACTGGGAACGTTGCCTTCCAGCACAATGCGGTGCTGTTCTTTCGCCCGCCGCGGGTCCGGAATGGGTATAGCGCTCAAAAGCGACTGCGTATACGGGTGCAGCGGGTTGTCATACAACTCATCGGCATTTGCCAGCTCGACAATCTTTCCCAAATACATGACCGCTATCCGGTCCGAAATGTGCCGGACGACCAGCAGGTCATGCGCAATAAACAGGTACGCTATGCCGCGCTCTTCTTTCAGTTCCTCGAGCAGATTCAGGACCTGTGCCTGGATGGAGACATCCAGTGCGGAGACCGGTTCATCGCAGATAATGAGAGAGGGGTCCATGGCCAGGGCCCGGGCAATCCCAATGCGCTGCCGCTGGCCGCCTGAAAACTCGTGGGCGTACCGTGTGGCATGTTCTGCGTTGAGCCCGACCAGCGCCATGAGCTCCAGCACTTTGTCGTGCCGCTCTTTTCTGCTGCGGCTGTACTTCTGGGCGATCAACGGTTCTTCAATAATCTCACTGACAGTCATGCGGGGGTCCAGAGACGAATACGGGTCCTGAAATACCATTTGCATGTTCTTGCGCAAATGCTTGATGGATTGTTTTGTCACTTCTTCGCCGCGGTAGTAGACGTGGCCTCCGGTCGGCTCGTAGAGCCGGAGAATGGATCGGCCGACGGTGGTTTTTCCGCAGCCGGACTCGCCAACGAGACCTAATGTCTCGCCGGGCTGAATGGAGAAGCTGACGCCGTCGACGGCCTTCAGCCACTCGGTCTTCCAGCCGCTCTTCACCGGGAAGTACTGCTGGAGATTTTCTACTGTTAATAATTCCTCAGACATCTCCGAGTATCTCCTTTCTGACATTGACCCAGCAGCTGGCGAGGTGGGTGTCACTGAGACGTTTCTCTGCCGGAACTTCGTCCAGGCAGATCTTCATGGCAGCCTCACAGCGGGAGCAGAATGCGCAGCCCTTGGGCAGGTTGAGCAGGTTGATGGGCGAGCCCGGAATGGGTTCGAGTTTTTTGCCCATGTTGTTTTCGTTGGGAATGGAGCGGAGCAGTCCTTTGGTGTACTCGTGCGCCGGATGGTAGAAGATGTCTTCCGCCGTGCCGCTCTCGCAGACCCGCCCCCCGTATAAGACCAGAATTTCATCGGCCATCTTGGCAATGACACCGAGGTCATGGGTGACCATGATAATGGCCATACCCATTTTGTCCTGCAGGCTCTGCATGAGCTCCAGAATCTGGGCCTGAATGGTGACGTCGAGAGCTGTTGTCGGCTCATCGGCGATGAGGATATCCGGTTCACAGGCAAGAGCCATGGCAATCATGACGCGCTGGCGCAGACCGCCGGACAGCTCATGCGGGTACATTTTGAGCCGCTTTTCCGGATCGTTGATGCCAACCAATGTCAGCATCTCCACTGCGCGGTCCCGCGCCTCTTTCTTGTTACGGTCTGTGTGTAACAGAATGGCTTCTTCCAGCTGGTTCCCAATGGTAAACACCGGGTTCAGTGATGTCATAGGGTCCTGGAAGATAATGCTGCATTTATCCCCGCGGAACTGCTGCATCTGTTTTTCAGACCAAGTGGAGAGGTCCTGTCCCTTGTATAAAATCTTTCCGTCCACAATTTTTCCGGTCTCCGCGAGAATCCGCATAATGGAGTACGCAGTAACACTCTTGCCGGAACCGGACTCTCCGACAATGCCCAGTGTCTCACCGGGGTTCAAGTGAAACGAGACCCCATTGACCGCCTTGACTTCACCGGACTCTGTGAAGAACGAAGTGTGTAAATTCTGTACATCTAATAAGTAACTCATCTGCGCCACCTCAGTTCTTCAGCTTCGGGTCGAATGCGTCCCGAAGTCCATCGCCTAAGAGGTTGAACGCCAGCACAATGAGGACAATCATAAGTGCCGGGAACAGCATCTTGTACGGATAAATGATGAGTCCCTCGCGCGCCGAGTTGGCCAGCGAGCCAAGCGACGGCATCGGAGCCTGAATTCCGAGGCCGAGGAAGCTTAAATAGCTCTCTGTGAAGATGGCCGACGGAATTTCCAGCGCAGTCGTAATGATAATGACCGAGAGAATGTTGGGCAGAATGTGTTTGCGAATAATCGTATGTGCCGGCGTACCAATCGATTTTGCCGCCAGAACATAGTCGTTGTTTTTTATGGTCAGAATCTGTCCACGGACCAGCCGGGCCATGCCGACCCAGTACAGCAGACCGAAGACAATGAACATGGACAGCATGTTTGGGCCCATAGATTCAAAAATGGTCCCCGACAGTGCATCGCCGCCAAGCGTCTCGTTAAAGACAACACTCAGAAGAATAATCATGAGCAGGTCCGGCAGGGAGTAGATAATATCAACGATGCGCATCATGACAAGGTCCACCTTGCCTCCGGCGTAACCGGAAATGGACCCGTACAGCACACCGATAATCAGCACAAGCAGGCTCGCAAAAATGCCAACGCTCAGGGACACCCTGGTGCCGTAGACGACGCGGATGAAGTAATCCCGCGACATCTCGTCGGTCCCGAAAATATGTGGGAACACCTTGCCGCCCTTGGCCATGTATGCCTGTTCCATCTGAGAGTATTGTCCCGGGGCCAGATTCTTCGCGGTCTGGTCCCGTACGCCGTTCACGGTCATAATCTGATCATACGAATACGGCACCACACTCGGGGCGATGCAGATGACTAAGATAATCAAAACCAGTACGACAATACTGATCATAGCCAATGGGTTTTTGGACAGACGACGCATTCCATCGCGGAAAAACGTTGAAGATTTGCTCATAACGTCCTGCTGCCGCTTTTCTTCTTCTGTGGCAGGGGCAAATTTTGCCAGATTGATCTGGGAGCTGAAGAGGTTTTTCTTTGGATACCCGTTTTCTGTTTTCATATGCGGCCCCTCCTCACGACAGCTCAATCCGCGGGTCGACAGCCTTGTAGGCAATGTCGGTCAGCAGGTTGGCGGCAACCATTAGGACAGCCAGGAACATGGTAGTGGCCATAATCATGGTGTAGTCCCGGTCGTTAATACTCATGACAAATTTCTGCCCGAGCCCGCCGATAGTGAATATATTTTCCACAACCAGCGAACCGGTAATGATGGCAGCAAACTCCGGCCCTATGTAAGTGATGACCGGAATGAGCGCGTTCTTCAGCGCATGCTTGAACAGTACCCGGGTCCGGGGCACGCCCTTGGCGCGGGCGGTGCGGATGTAATCCTGCCCGAGGACATCCAGCATACTGGTCTTCGTCAGGCGGGTAATGTAGGCCATGGGGTAGAGCGCCAGTGCTATAACCGGCAGAACGTAGTTTGTCCCTGTGGCACTCCAGACCGGGAACCACCCGAGCTGAATACAGAACACATACAGCAGAAGAGTGGCCAGTACGAAACTCGGCATGGCCGTAAGAAGCGTCGTGAAGAAGACAATAATTCGGTCCGGCCACTTGTTTCGGTACAGCGCCGCAATACTTCCAAAGAATATGCCGAAGACAATGCTGACCAGTAACGCCATGCCTCCGATTTTGGCGCTGACAGAAAAGCTCGTCATAATTGTCTGGCGGATGTCCCGTCCGGTTTTAATGGAGACTCCCCAATCGCCCGTGACGAGGCCTTTCATGTAGAGGAGGTACTGCGTCCCGAGGGGCTTGTCCAGATTGTAACGCGCTTCCAGCGCGGCCTTGACCTCCGGCGATGAAGCTTTTTCAGAATCAAACGGGCCGCCGGGGATGGCGTTCATGGTGAAGAACGTCACAACGCTGATAATAATAAGCGTCAGGATGGCGAGCAGCACCCGCTTTCCAATATATTTACCCATAACAAGTTCTCCTTTATGTTTCTTGCAGTGAAATTTCTGTGGAGCCCGCAACACGACGGCGGGTATAGAGCACTACATCGTCATCTTTCAGAAGGATGAAGTCGCCGTCCGGGACAATGACTTCGCTGCCACGGCGCACCATGACAACATAAGTCTGGCGGGAGATTTCGAGGTCTCCAACCGCGGTGCCGACCCAGGGGTGATCACGGTTGAGCGTCAGCTCTTTTAAGTCCGGGTTCCAGTCATCCCGCTCACTGACAGTGCCGAGAATGAGAGTATCACCAGCCTGCAACAGCTCGTATTTATGTGGCACAATGGTCTTGCGCCCGCGCTGGATGACGGCAATGATGAGGTCCTGTGGAAGGCTGAGCTCTCTGATGGATTTACCAACCCAGCAGTCGTCCCGTGTCAGCTGCAGTTTGCAGAAATAGAGATTATTGTTAGTACCGGAACTGCTGCGGTCTGCCATGTCCTGGTACTGCTCGACGAATCCTGCGGAAATAATACCGGTGGGGATGGCAACGAGCCCGACCCCTAGGAATGTGATGATGACTCCGAAAATCTTGCCAGTTACGGTAATGGGGTAGATATCTCCATAACCGACAGTAAGCAGTGCCGAGGCGGCCCACCAGATGCCGGAAAATGCGTTCTTAAAGACTCCAGGCTGGGCACGATTCTCTATGCTGTACATGCAGAGGCTGGCAAAGATCATCAGGACCAGGATAATACAAAATGACGACCACAGCTGGTACCGCTTCTTTTTCAGTACGGTAGCAATAACGCTCAGAGAGTCGTTGTAGGCATTGATACGGAAGATGCGGAACAGACGCATAACACGGAACAGTCGGAAAGCCACAGTACCGGACGGGAAAAAGACCGGCAGATAAAATGGCAGGAAAGAAATTAGGTCGATAATTCCGCTGAAGGAAAAGATGTATTTTAAGACGGCTTTTCCTCTCGTGTCGTGAACGTGGTCCAAAGGTGCGGTCCAGATACGCAGGACATAGTCCAAGGCAAAGTACGCTACAGTAACGGACTCTATTATGTAGAGCACATGGTGATGAGCTGCGTTGAAATCCTTGAATGAGTACATACAGATGACTATGAGGTTCAAAATGATGGACAGCAGATTGATGATATCGTAGCTGCGACTCAGAGGATCCTCAACAAAACCGACTTGGACCATGTGGTATACGCGGCTTTGAACCTTCTCGTAAGTGGACAGATTTTGACTCTCGTCGTTATTCATGGCGGTGCTCCCATTCCTAAATACTACTAAACCAGTATAAAAAGATGAAATATAAACCCATCATAGCATAAAATGCAAAGAAAAAGCCGTGTGCCATATAAAATGACACACGACTTTTCCATTGCTGAAATTCAAAACCTCATGGCGAGGCTTTCTGTAGGATAAAGTGGAGGTGGAATCCGCTTATTTCAGGGATTCCAGAACCTCGTTGGCGCGAGCCCGGACATTCTCCGGAGCGGGGGCGCCAATACAGGTCCGCTGGCTGACACAGCGCTCGAGGTTGATGGCCTCATAAACGCCGTCATCGAAGAGGTCGCAGACCTTCTTATATTCTTCCAGGGGAAGGGTCTCCAGAGTGAGACCTTTCTTAATGCAGAGGGCGACGAGCTCACCGGTACACTTGTAAGCATCCCGGAAGGGAAGACCGCGTCCGACGAGATAGTCTGCGCAGTCGGTGGCATTAATGAAGCCCTTAGCTGCAGCATGTCTCATGTTGTCGGTGTTGACGGTCATGGTTTCAATCATAGGAGTAAACGCGGTGAGACACATTTCAATGGTATCAAACGCGTCGAAAATAGCTTCTTTGTCCTCCTGCATATCTTTGTCGTAGGCAAGAGGCAGGCCTTTCATCATAGTGAGAAGGGTCATGAGGTCGCCGAAGACACGGCCGGATTTACCACGGACGAGTTCCGCAATATCCGGATTCTTCTTCTGCGGCATGATGCTGGAACCGGTAGAGAACGCGTCGTCGAGCTCGACAAACTTGAACTCCCAGGAGCACCACATGATAATTTCTTCGGCAAACCGGGAGAGATGAACGCTGATGAGAGACAGAGCACTGGCAAACTCAATAAAGAAGTCACGGTCAGAGACACCGTCGAGAGAGTTCATGCACGGGCCGTCGAAGCCGAGGGCTTTAGCGGTCATGTTCCGGTCAATAGGATAAGTCGTTCCCGCAAGTGCACCGGAGCCGAGAGGACACTGGCTCATCATACGGCCGCGGGCATCTCTTAAGCGGTCAATGTCCCGGAGGAACATCTCAACGTAAGCCATGAGATGATGACCGAATACAATTGGCTGAGCCCGCTGGAGATGAGTGTAGCCCGGCATGATGGCATCACTGTATTTGATGGCCATATTGCAGAGAACTTTGATGAGTTCCTCGAGCTTCGGGATGAGCTTGTTGCATTCAGTCTGAATAACCAGTCTGTCGTCGAGAGCGACCTGGTCGTTTCTGGAACGGGAGGTGTGGAGACGCTTGCCTGCGTCGCCGATTCGGCTGGTGAGTTCGCCCTCAACGAAGGTGTGAATATCTTCCGCCTCGGGGTCAATCTTCAGCTTGCCGGACTCGATGTCGTCGAGAATTCCCTGCAGACCGTTCAGAATTTTATCGGTATCTTCCTTGCTGTTGATTCCGGTGGCACCGAGCATTGTGGCATGGGCCATGCTGCCGGTGATATCTTCCTTGTACATCCGGGAGTCAAACGGAATGGAAGAGTTGAAGTCATTAGTTTTCTTATCAATTTCTTTGGAAAATCTGCCAGTCCAAAGTTTCATGTGTACATCACCCTTTAGAAAAAAACGCGGGAGGTCATTGTTGCGGCCTCCCGCATTGTCTGTTTCAAAAACTTATTTGTCTTCTTCGTCGTCGAGCTTGTAAGCCTGACCGGAAAGAGCCTGAGCCTTCATTGGAAGACCGAAGAGGTTGATGAAGCCGTTAGCATCATACTGATCATAGATGTCATCCTCGTCGAAGGTAGCCATCTCCGGATTGTACAGGGAGTAAGGACTGGTGACGGAGGACTTAATGATGTTGCCCTTGTAAAGTTTCAGCTTAACAGTACCGGTGGTGTGCTCCTGAGCTTTATCAACGAAAGCGCTGAGTGCTTCACGGAGCGGAGTGTACCACTGACCGTTGTAAACAAGCTCACCAAAGGTGATGGCAAGTTCTTCTTTCTTATGAGCGGTGTACTTGTCGAGAGTCAGAGTCTCGAGAGCGTCAAGTGCAGCATAGAGGATTGTTCCGCCAGGAGTCTCATAGACACCACGGCTCTTCATGCCGACGAGACGGTTCTCTACGATGTCGAGAAGGCCGATGCCGTTTTCGCCGCCGATCTTGTTGAGGGCGAGAACAATTTCCTTCTGGCTCATCTTCTTGCCGTTGAGAGCAACCGGAACAGCCTTTTCAAAGTCGAGGGTGATGTAAGTCGGCTTATCCGGGGCATCCAGAGGAGAAACACCGAGCTCAAGGAAGCCAGGTTTCTCATACTGCGGCTCATTAGCAGGATCTTCAAGGTCGAGACCTTCATGGGACAGATGCCAGAGGTTTTTATCCTTGGAGTAGTTGGTCTCACGGTTGATTTTGAGAGGAACGTGATGTGCTTCAGCGTAGTCAATTTCCTCGTCACGGGACTTGATGTCCCACTCACGCCACGGAGCGATGATTGGCATGTTCGGGGCGAAAGCTTTAATAGTAAGCTCGAAACGTACCTGGTCGTTGCCCTTGCCGGTGCAGCCATGGC
>CAYRKX010000053.1:0-15661 GCA_964425185.1 uncultured Eubacteriales bacterium | reverse complement strand
GTGGAAGTTACAGGGCTCGAACCTGTGACCCTCTGCTTGTAAGGCAGATGCTCTCCCAGCTGAGCTAAACTTCCACGCTGGAACCTCTCGAGATTCCCTATGTTGTGGGGTTTCTCGTATCGGCGACGCTTTATATAATACCCCATACATTGGATGTTGTCAACCAAAAATCTCTTATTTTTTTTGATGATTTAAACGGTCAAAAACAACGTTGTACCCACCCTCTCCATAATTGAGAGAACGGTTCACCCGGGAGATGGTTGCCGTGGACGCTCCCGTGGCTTCCACAATATCACTGTAGACGCATTTCTCCTTCAGCATCTTGGCTACGACAACACGCTGAGAAATGGATTTAAGCTCTTTGACAGTACACAGGTCGGTAAAGAACTCCTCGCACTCCTCTTTCGTCTGGAGAGACAGAACAGCGTCATAGAGGAAGTCCAGATTTTTGTCCTTCAATTTGTCGGTCATACCAGTTCCTCCGTTCAGCGATTTAGTGTACTGAAATTATATCATCGGATTTTCGTGTTGTAAAGTGCTAAATCGCCAAAGAGAAAGGCCCGGACAGGCCGGGCCAAATTTCTGTGGAATTTAAATTTTCTGATATCCCGAGAAGGTCACGGTCTGAGAGCTACCGGAATTCTGCAAGGAAGATGACTTTCCGCTCAGCTTGGCGAGGTTTCCATCCTTGTCATAGCTGATATTGGTAACGGAGTTCAGATCCATCTTGCCTGTGGTAGTGATTTTAACAGGCTTGCCGTCCGCATTGTACTCATAGAGGGTCTTGGTACCGTTTGTACCTGTAATGCTGCTGACGCGTCCCTGGGCGTCATAGGCGACTTTAAAGGTATCCGTGCGGGTCTGATTGTACCCGGAGTCCGCCTCGTTGGTAAAGGATGTTATGTTGCCCTTGTCGTCGTACTCGAAAGTAACAATACAGTAGGGCTTGCCATCTTTCTTGCCGCTCTGGTCACTGTAATAGTAGGAGATGCTCTCAATGCCATTCTTGTTGTAAGCATATTGGGTCATCTCATCGCCAGTGTGAGCTTTGGTAACCTGGTTTTTACCGTTAGTCTCAACAGTATACTTGGCCGTAGTCTTCTTGGTACCGCGGAGAAGATAGCTGATCTCCATGGTGTCAATCTTTCCACTGGTAAACAGTGGGTTGGTAATAAAGTTGTCTCCGGTGATGATGTTGATGTTCTGCATTTTGACATCATCAAAGTCACGGTAGTTGACGAAGCCGTAGTTGACATTGGTACCATTGCCTGTGACAGTCTGTACCTTTGACGTAATGTTGATTTTTACGGTCTTGGCATTCGTATCGTAGGCATAGGTAATGGTTCCCCCGTCGCTATCCACTTTAGCCGCAGCATAGGCAGTATCTTTCGTACTCCACTTACTGCCGCAGGATGCCAGGGCAAAGACCATGGCAAGGGCCAGGACAGCTGCTAAAAACTGCTTCCCGTATTTCATGAAAATTCTCCTTAAACCAGAAATTTCCGAACTTCTTCTACCCCCTGCTTTTTCAGTGCAGAGAATGGAATGACGGCAGACGGGCCGTATTCGGCACACTCGCCGGCGCGGTCTGTCAGGGCCTTCTGGAATTCGGTCTTATTTAATTTGTCGCTCTTCGTCATGACGACGATGAAGGGCGTGTTAGTATCCCGCAGGAAGGACAACATTTGGAAGTCATCCCTGCTTGGGGTATGCCGCATATCAATGAGCTGGAGTACCAGGCGGATGTTCCGATCCGAGGTAAAGTAGGCCTGGATCATATCCCCCCAGCGCTGCTGCTCTGCTTTGGAGCGCTTGGCATAGCCGTACCCAGGGAGATCGACAAATCGGCACCCGTCGCCCCGGAAGAAATTGATGGTTATGGTCTTACCCGGTTTGGAAGAGACTCTGGCAAGGGCCTTGCGGTTCAGCACGGCATTCAGCAGAGAGCTCTTTCCCACGTTGGAGCGTCCGGAGAAGACGTACTCTGGCAGAGTACTCACCGGAAGCTGGTCAAACGTACCGTAAGCGGCTTCAAAAGTCACGTTGTTTAAGTTCATGGCTATTCCTTTTTCAGGGCACGGTTCCATACCTGGTCCAGTCTTGTAACCGGAACAAATTCCAGGTTTTCCCGCACCGTATCGTCAATTTCCGCCAGGTCCGGAACATTGTCCTTGGGGATAATGACGGTCTTCATGCCGGCTTTGTAGGCCGCCATGGTTTTCTCTTTCAGTCCGCCAATTGGCATAACGCGTCCTGTCAGGCTGATTTCACCAGTCATGGCAACATCGCCTTTTACAGGGGTATTGCTGAGAGCAGAAAGGACACTCGTGGCAATCGTTACACCGGCAGAAGGTCCATCTTTGGGAACGGCTCCCTCCGGAACATGAATATGAATATCCTTGTCCTTATAGAAGGAAGAGTCAATTTTCAGTTTATCGGCATTGGAACGGATATAGCTGACGGCGGCTTCTGCCGACTCCTTCATAACATTTCCGAGAGAACCGGTAAGCTGCAGATGTCCTGTGCCCTCCATAACGGCCGCTTCAACCTGAAGCATAACACCGCCGACAGAAGTCCACGCAAGACCATTGGTGACGCCGACACTGTCGTGGTGCTCAAAGTCCTCACGGAATTTTGCAACACCGAGCAGATCTTCCAGGTCTTTCACTTTGACGCTGATCTTATAGTCCGGGTCCTCAACCACCTGCAGTGCCGTTTTCCGGCTGATGGTGTCAATTTCCCGTTCCAGCTTACGAACGCCCGCCTCACGGGTGTAGTCGCTGATAATATGGCGGATTGCCGCATCTGTTATTTTAAGCTGTTTGGCTTTCAGCCCGTGCCGCTTAACAGATTTCGGAACCAGGTGTTCCTTGGCAATATGAAATTTTTCCTCCGAAGTGTAGCTGTACAGGTCGATTACTTCCATACGGTCCAGCAGCGGAGCCGGTATCTGGCTCTTGTCATTGGCCGTAGTAATGAAGAAGACTTTCGACAAGTCAAACGGGAGGTCAATATAGTGGTCGACAAAAGAGTGGTTCTGTTCTGCGTCCAGTACTTCGAGCATGGCCGCTGCCGGGTCGCCGCGGACATCAGAGCCCATCTTATCAATTTCATCAAAGAGAATCAGAGGATTGCTGGTCCCTGCGTCTTTGACTGCAGCCATGACGCGGCCCGGCATAGCTCCAATATAAGTGCGTCTGTGGCCTCGAATTTCCGCTTCATCGCGGACGCCGCCGAGAGAAATCCTCTCATATTTGCGTCCCATGGCCCGGGCCAGAGACTGGACAATGGAAGTCTTGCCGACTCCGGGAGGGCCTGCCAGGCAGATAATCTGGCCGGTAATGTCCGGGTTGAGCTGGCGTACAGCCAGGAGCTCAATGATGCGGTCCTTGACCTCATCGAGTCCGTAGTGGTCCTCGTCCAGTACGCTGCGCGCATGGGCAAGGTCAAGACTGTCCTCAGTAAAGTTGTCCCATGGCAGAGCCAGAACAGTGTCAAGGTAGTTGCGAATGACGGTGGCCTCGGTCCCAGAGGACTGGTCCATCTTCGACAGCCGGCGGACCTCTTTTAAGAGCTTCTCCCGGGACTGATCGGAAATATTCTGAATGGCGTTAATCTTCTTGCGGTAGTTCTCCGCCTCATTTTCGGTTTCTCCGCCGTCGAGTTCCTGAGAAATAACATGCATCTGTTCCCGAAGGTAGTAATCCTTCTGGTTCTGATCCATGTTGCGCTCCACCTTGCGGCTGATCTCACTCTCGAGCTTGAGCATCTGAATTTCATTGGACAGAAGGGAGCAGAGCTTCTCGAGCCGCTCCAGCGGGTCCAGAGTTTCCAGCAGGTCCTGCTTATCCTTGTACTCAAACGGAATGACTGAGGCGATGTAGTCGGCTATTCCTCCGGCGGAGTCGTCGTCAACTACACGCATCAGAATGTCCGGAGAGACTTTAGGAGAGAAACTGGAGTACTCTTCAAAGTAGTCACGGGTCTTGCGGATCAGTGCTGTTGCATACTCTTCCTGATCCTCCGGGTATTCCTGTGGTTCCAGTTTGGTAACGTCAGCATAGAGGTATCTGCCATTATACCCGCGCTGGATTTCCGCACGGGATGTCCCCTCTACAATAACCCGAAGATTTTTCGAGTCCGGGAGAGTAATAACCTGGCGGATTTTGGCAATACAGCCAATATGGTAAAGGGAGGCAAATGTGGGATCCTCCTCGGTTGTTTCGGTCTGAGTTACCAGGAAAATCTCCTGGCCATAGTCCATAGCTGCGTTGAGAGCGTCAATGGATTTTTCTCTTGCAATGTCAAAATGCAGCACCATCTCAGGGAAAATAACGAGCCCCCGGAGCGCTATAACCGGAATGGCATAAGCCGTTGTGCTGTTTTCATCCATAGAGTTTCACCGCCTTTAGATAGAATAAAGTGGAACTGCCCCCTCGAGAACAGTTCCACCTGTCTGTGAAAAATAATCGAGAGCCTTTAGGATTTGACCGCTTTGCGGCGGCCGCCTCTCCGTGTGATTTCCGGCTCCTCTTTGCCGAGGACTGAGGCCTCAGTAATGAGAATTTTCTCAATTTTCGGGTCTGACGGGCACTTGTACATAGTGGGCATCAGAACCCGTTCCAGTACACCGCGAAGTCCGCGGGCACCAGTCTCTTTGGCCAGGGTCTCCTTGGCAATGGCGTGAAGAGCGCCGTCATCGAAGTCGAGCTCCACATTATCCATCTCAAAGAGTTTCTTATATTGCTTGATGAGAGAGTTCTTGGGTTCTGTGAGAATCCGGACCAGAGCATCTTCATCCAGCGCCTGAAGAGAGGTGATAACCGGAATTCGTCCGACAAGCTCAGGAATAAGGCCATATTTTACAAGGTCCTGAGGAATAACCTGAGCCATGGCATCGGTCAGGCTCAGCTCTTTTTTCTCTTTGAGCTCTGCGCCAAAGCCGAGGCCGCCGTTTCCGGTACGTTTTTCAACGATTTTTTCAATTCCGTCGAATGCGCCGCCGCAGATGAAGAGAATATTGGAGGTATCTACCTGAATAAACTCCTGCTGCGGGTGTTTCCGTCCGCCCTGCGGCGGGACATTGGAAACCGTGCCTTCAAGGATTTTCAACAATGCCTGCTGTACGCCTTCACCGCTGACATCACGGGTAATGGACGGGTTCTCGGATTTACGGGAGATCTTGTCGATTTCATCGATATAGATAATGCCGCGTTCCGCCCGTTCGACATCGTAGTCTGCTGCCTGGATAAGACGGAGAAGAATGTTTTCTACATCTTCACCAACATAACCGGCCTCGGTCAGCGTCGTTGCGTCCGCAATGGCAAAGGGTACGTCCAGAATTTTCGCCAGAGTCTGGCAGAGCAGAGTCTTGCCGACACCGGTTGGTCCCAGAAGAAGGACATTGCTTTTCTGGAGTTCTACGTCAGAGTCATTCTGACTGAAAATACGTTTATAGTGGTTGTATACGGAGACTGAGAGCGTGATTTTCGCGTCCTCCTGCCCGATGACATACTCATCGAGCGTCGCCTTGATTTCCTGAGGCTTCGGAAGAGGCTTGTTGCGGGCCGGGTCATTGGCACGGCGTGCTTCATTCTTCTTCTCCAGGTCCTCACGGATAATTTCATCACAGAGTTCTACACACTCATCACAGATGCAGACTCCACCCGGACCGCCGATGAGTTTCTCGACTTCGTCCTGGCTTTTTCCGCAGAATGAGCAGCGCAGAATATGTTCGTCTCTTGGCAATGCTGATCCCTCCGAATGTAATTATCTCTTATCCAGCACCTTGTCGATGAGACCATATTCCAGAGCTTCCTGAGCGGTCATAAAGTTGTCGCTCTCGGTATCCTTGGCAATCTGCTCAATGGATTTTCCGGTATTTTCCGCGAGAATGCGGTTGAGGTTCTGTTTCGTCTTCAGGATGTTTTCCGCGACAATCTGAATGTCGGTTGCCTTACCCTGGGCACCGCCGGATGGCTGGTGAATCATGATCTCAGCGTTCGGAAGGGCATAGCGTTTACCCTTTGCTCCGGAGGAGAGAAGGAACGCACCCATGCTGGCGCCGAGTCCCATGCAGATAGTAGAAACGTCCGGTTTGATATACTGCATGGTGTCATAGATGGCAAAGCCTGCAGTAACAGATCCGCCAGGGCTGTTGATGTACAGGCTGATATCTTTTTCGGAGTCCTGACCCTCAAGATAGAGAAGCTGGGCAACGACAAGAGATGCTGTTGCGTCGGTTACCTGGTCGGAAAGGACGATAATACGGTCGTCTAAAAGTCTGGAGTAAATGTCGTACTGACGTTCTCCGCGATTGGTCTGTTCAATAACATAAGGTACTAATGGCATTACGTTACCTCCTTGGTTGCGCAGGGCGGCGAGTAGAATCCCCCCGCCGCCTGCCTGGTCAATATTGACTTGTATTTTACTTAGAAACGAGTACAGTCGTGAAATACCTAAGTGAAATTACGAAATCGTCAAAGACTGTTCCTGGAGATTATTCCTTGGAAGCCTCGCCCTCAGCCGGAGCCTCTTCTTTGGTCTCCTCTGCCGGAGCTTCTTCGTCAGCAGCGTCTTTGGCTTCGTCTGTTTCTGCATTGGCAGCTTCAGCAGCTGCTGCCTTGGCAGCCTTTTCTGCAGCGAGCTGGTCCGGAGTTACCTCGGTAATTTCAGCATTTTCCTTGACGATGTCGAGAGCCTTCTTGGTCTTTACATCCTTGGCAATGTCGTCTTCGCTGAGGATCTTACGAACGCTCTCTTCTTCCATGCCATACTGCTCAGCAAGATCTTTGTACTGCTGGTCAAGGTCTTCCTTGGTAACCTCAACATTTTCCAGTTTGGCAATCTTCTCCAGAGCGAGTCTGCACTTAACCTGATCCTCGCTGCGGGAACGGAAGCTCTCCCGGAGATCTTCCTCTTTCATGCCGGTATAGTTGAGGTAAGTCTGAAGGTCGAGACCCTGAGACTGAATCTGATAGCCAAACTCATTGATGGAGTCGTCAATCTGATGTTCGAACATAACCTGCGGGATTTCGCTCTTTACGCACTTGGCGAGCTCCTCGAAGAGCTGGGACTCAACTTCCTGGTCGGCAGCCTCATCCTTCTCTTTCTGAAGGTCTTCCTTGGTGTGCTGTTTGAGCTCATCTGTAGTATCATACTCGGATACTTCGGTAACGAAATCGTCATCGAATTCCGGAAGCTGTTTCTCTTTGATGTTGTGAAGAACAACTTTGAAGGTCGCGTCTTTACCGGCAAGCTCTTCTGTGTAGTCATCCGGGAATTTAACGTTAACATCAAACTCGTCACCGGCCTTGTGGCCCTTGATCTGATCCTCAAAGCCCGGGATAAACTGGCCGGAGCCGAGAGTCAACTCATAGCCCTCGCCTTTGCCGCCTTCGAAAGCCTTGCCGTCAACATAGCCGTCAAAGTCGATGGTTACGAGGTCGTCATCTTCTGCCTCACGGTCAACCTCTACGAAACGGGCAGAGCGGTCGAGGAGTTTGTCGATTTCCTTCTGAACATCGTCGTCCGTAACCTCAGTGGTCGGCTTTTCAGCCTTGAGGCCCTTGTACTCGCCGAGCTCAACGTCCGGTTTGGTGGTTACTTTCAGGCTGAAGTCAACACCGTCTTTACCGATGGACTCAATGTCAACATCGTACGGGTTGTCCACAATTTCAATACCGGCTTCCTTTACTGCGTCCTCTACAGCCTCAGGGAAAACCTGCTCAAATGCATCGTTGTAGAATACGCCTTCGCCGTAATATTTTTCAATCATTCCGCGGGGAGCTTTACCCTTGCGGAAACCGGGAACGGTAATGTTCTTTTTCTGTTTGTTGAATACTTTGGTAACCGCATTGTTGAAAGTGTCGCCGTCTACCGAAATGTCAAGCTGGTAGAGGTTAGTATCAATTGCGTCTGCTTTCTTTAAAGCCATGATAGGAATCCCCTCTCTATAATTTGAAACTAGTTTATTATAACAAAACACATGTGGAAAATCCACCAATTTTTTAGTCATATTTGAACGCATGCTGTTGATGCGTTCTTTTGTTCATTTTGTGTTCAAAATTCGCGTAGTTATGCGAAAGAAAACCCACCCGCGCGTCAGCGCAGATGGGTCGGTAACATTTTTATTTCTGACGGTGTATCGCCCGGACGGGTCAGAACTTTTCAATCAGCAGCGGACAAAAGTGAAGCGCATCGGCCGACACCAGACGAAACTGAATGCCGTCCCGCTCCCCCTCAAACGCATGGCGGATGGCTCCGCCGTGAAGGTGTGCATAGTAGCACCGTTGAATTCCAGACTCGCGAATAACGTCCATTATTGGGCCGCATTCCCGCTCGTTCGTCACAGGAGGATAGTGCAGGAATAGAATGCGATCCAGGCCGGTTTCATCCGCCGCGGCGATTGACCGTCTGAGCCGTCCGCACTCTCTTGCAATGATTTTCTCGCTGAAGTCAGAGGGGTCATCAAAGAACCAGCCTCTTGTTCCGCAGAGGGCATAATTTCCCGCCACAAACGTGTTGTTAAAGAGGATGTGAATATTGTCAAAGCCGTTTTCTTCCAGAAACCGCTTCATGCGTGCCATGGTGGCCCACCAGTAGTCGTGGTTTCCTTTGGAAATGACTTTAGTCCCCGGCAGCTCGTTGAGCCAGGCAAAGTCTTCTCTGGTCTGGTTCAGATTCATTGCCCAGGAGATATCCCCGGGAATCATCACAATGTCATCCGGTTCGACCAGAGCCCGCCAGTTCTTTTCCAGCCGGGACAGGTACCCTTCCCAGCCGGGGAAAATATCCATGGGCTTATCGACACCGAGTGCAAGATGCGTATCCCCAAGCGCAAATAAAGACAACGTCTTCCTCCCTCTAACGGTTCTGCTTCAGTTCTGATATCTCCTTCAGATGCCGAGGAGATTGTAAACCTGCTGTTCCATATCCTTGATTTCGCAGACATGGTTGAAACGGACTTTCTTGTCCTTCAGGTTGGCGAGCTGCGGAGGAATCTGCGTTCCAGTCTGTTGGGAAAGCTCCTCAGCCATGTCAAACTCGTCAATGTCAGGCGCCTTTCCGTTCAGAGCGGTCAGGACAGCCTTCGGGAACTTGTACGGGCTTGCAGTAGAGGCAATTACGGTAGGAGTTTTGTCTCCGGTTCTCTCTGCATAGTCATTGTATACAGCAACGGCTACGCCTGTGTGGGTGTCGGTCAGATAATGATCTTTCTCATAGGTTGCCTTAATTGTTGCAAAAGTCTTGGTGTCGTCGGCATAGCCGGCATCAAAGTTGTCCTTAATTTTGGCAAAGACTTCATCGGTAACAGTGTACTTACCGTCCTTGCTGAGCTGATTCATCCACTCACGAACCTGAGCATCGTCGCCGTCGCTCATGAGGAAGAGCAGTCTTTCCAGATTGGAAGAAATAAGAATATCCATGGAAGGAGAAGCCGTGGTATAGAATGCACGGTTCTTATCATAAGTTCCGGTCTTGAGGAAATCAGTCAGAACATTGTTCGCATTGGAAGCGCAGATAAATTTGGCAATGGGCACGCCCATCTGTTTTGCATAGTAGGCAGCAAGGATGTTGCCGAAGTTACCAGTTGGAACGACAACATTCATAGGCTCACCGAGCTTAACCTGTCCAGACTCAACCATGTCTGCATAGGCACTGCAGTAGTAAACAATCTGCGGTACCAGACGGCCCCAGTTAATGGAGTTCGCGGAAGAGAACATCAGACCGTTGTCAGCCAGTTTCTTAGCGACATCCGGGTCGGTGAAGATCTTCTTAACGCTGCTCTGGGCATCATCGAAATTACCTTTGATAGCGCATACACCGACGTTGTCACCTTCCTGGGTAACCATCTGCAATTTCTGCATGGGAGAAACACCGTTGTCTGGATAGAAAACAAGGATCTTGGTCTTCGGTACATCCTGGAAGCCGGCCATGGCTGCCTTGCCGGTGTCGCCGGAAGTGGCAACCAGAATGACAATGTTCTTGTCCGGAGCAGTCTTTTTGGCAGAGGTTGTAAGAAGGTACGGCAGAAGCTGAAGAGCCATATCCTTAAATGCGCATGTCGGTCCACGGAACAGTTCCAGGATATTGGTATTTCCCTCGAGGTTTACAGTCGGAGCGACTTTCTCGGAGCTGAACTTTCCGGCTTTATAGGCACCATTGACACAGTAGTCAATTTCCTCTTCGGTGAAATCCGTGAGGTAAAGAGAGAGAATCTTCTTTGCACGGTCAATATAGGACAGCGGGATCAGGTCCTGCAGGTCTTTCAGGGTGACCTTCGGAATCTCGGTCGGGACAAACAGTCCGCCCTCTGCGGAAATACCGCGGGTGATGGCCTCGGAAGCTTCCACACGGAGTGACTTGTCTCTGGTACTAGTGTAAAGCATGTATATTCTCCTTCCCCATTCCATGGGTTAAAATGCGTTTTTTATATGATGAATCTGCAAAGGCTCACCCTCTGCGTCCATATAGACTTCTATGCAGTCAAAGCGCGGCTGACAGCCGGTGAATCGCCGGCCGGCAGAGACAAGGTAGTAATCTGCCGTCAGTCGAATTTTGCGCTGTTTCGCCGGAGTTACAAACTCCGCAGGTTCCGCGATAGCACGAGTGCCCCGCGTCTTCACCTCAACAAAGCAGAGATAATTGCCCGTCTCCGCAATGATATCGATTTCGCCGAACCGCGAGTGGAAATTCCGCTCCAGAATCCGGCATCCTTTTACCTCGAGATACGTCGCAGCGTAAGTCTCGCCCAGCACGCCCGTCTCGCTTTTTTTCAAGCTCAGGGCTCCTTTTTCTGCTCCTCTTTTTTCAGCTTGGCGATGTGCGCGTCCAGCGTTTTCAGAAAAGTTTTCCGATGAATGGGACAAGGACCGTACTCTGCCAGCATTTCATAGTGAAGCTTGGTTCCATAACCTTTATGTTTTTCAAAATGATACTGCGGATAGATTTTGGCCATTTCCAGCATGTAGCGGTCTCGACTGACCTTCGCCAGGATGGATGCTGCGGCAATGGACATCGAGCGTGAATCGCCCTTGATAATGGTGGCGGTGGAAATGCCCAGGCCAGGGTCTTTATTTCCATCCACAAGTGCGTAGTCAGGAGGAGTTTCCAGCCCCTGTACCGCGCGATTCATGGCGAGAAATGTTGCCTGCAGGATATTGAGATCATCAATTTCCCGCTCACTGGCTGAGGCAACGCAGTAGTCTTCCGCCTCATCCAGGATAATATCAAAAAGTTTGTCCCGCTTTTTCGGGGTCAGCTTTTTGGAGTCATTCAGTCCGGGAATGTCCAGCCCATCCGGTAAGACAACCGCAGCTGCGTAAACCGGCCCGGCAAGGGGACCGCGCCCTGCTTCATCTATGCCGCACACACAAACAGCTCCGCTGTTTCTGGCCGCCTGCTCGAATTCATAGTCAGGCATTGGCGGCACCTGCTCTCGGTGGACGTTCCAGCGTAATCTTGCCAAGTTTGCCGCCCCGGTACTCATCGAGCAGCATATTTGCAGCCCGCTCGGTATTTACCTCGCCGCCTCGGACGAGCATGCCGCGCTTCCGGCCGATCTGCTCCAGGAGCTCAAACGGTTCCAGCTCACAGTCTTCCGGCTGAAGCTTGTAGCGGCTGCAGAGGCGGTCTACATAGTCTGTCTTCAAGATTTCCAGCAGACGTACCGCTATGGTCTCGGGGTCAGTAACGGTGGCCTTGATGGAGCCAATAAACGCAAGACGGTCTCCGACTTTTGGGTCGTCGAACTTCGGCCAGAGGACACCGGGGGTGTCAAGCATTTCAATGTTGCTGCCCTTGCAGACAACCCACTGGTTGTCTCGGGTAACACCGGGTTTGTTGGCTACCTTCAGGCGGTTGCGCCCGCTCATTTTATTGATAAAGGAGGACTTGCCGGTGTTGGGAATTCCTACAACCATGAGGCGGAGAGATTTTCCCTTCATGCCCTTGTCCTCGTTGGATTTAATTTTTTCTGCCAAAGCCTGATGAGCCACCGACTCAAACTGGTTTAAGCCCCGTCCGCTCTTGCAGTCCACGGCAAGGCAGTAAACACCCTGCTCACGGAACCACTTCAGCCAGAGACTGGTGGCATTGGAATCTGCCATGTCGCTCTTGTTTAAAAGGACAATACGCGGTTTTCCCTCTGTCATCTCGTCAAGTTCGGGGTTGCGGCTGCTTACCGGCACCCGGGCATCGACAATCTCTACGACGCCGTCTACCAGCGATAGCGATTCTTTAATTTTTCTCCGGGTTTTGGCCATATGGCCGGGAAACCACTGAACCGTCTGCTTCTGAGAATCTGGCATTGGGGTCACCTGTGAAAAGCCAAGCTCTGAAATCCGGACGCGGTCCGCGCCGCAACCGCCTCACCGAGAATATAGTCATTCTGAATAAACCCAACCTCCGAGGAGCGGGAGTCCAGTGAGTTCTGACGGTTGTCTCCCATGCAGAAGCAGTACCCGTCGGGGACGCGCATGGGAAATTTCAGATCATATTGATTAGTCGTTGGATTATTAATATACGGTTCATCCAGCTTTTTGCCGTCCACATAGACCGCTCCGGTCTTGAAATTGATGTCAATAACCTGGCCTTCTGTGGCAATGACCCGTTTAATAATGTTTTCGTTAAAGTCGTTTGGCTGGGAAATAACCACTACATCGCCATATTGGGGTTCCCGCTTCATCTGCGAGAGAATGACCCAGTCCCCTCCGTGAAGGGTCGGCTCCATGGAAATTCCCACGACGTTGGAAAACCGAAAAAAGAAGGTGAAGAACAGAGTAATAATGACTGCAGCGGTCAGGATAATGCTGACAATATCAAACCAGACTCCCAGTCCTTTACGTGACTTCGGCTTACCGGACATACTCTGCTTTTCCTCCTCTTGAAAATCTGTCTTATTTTACACCATTTTGACTAAGAAAAAAAGGAGACACAAGTGTCTCCCTCTTCCTGTCTGTTTCGTTTAGCGAATGGTGCTCTTAACTTTCGCAGCCTTACCAACACGGTCACGAAGATAATAGAGTTTCGCTCTGCGTACTCTACCGGTACGGATGACTTTGACGTTCTGGACGTTCGGGCTGTTAACCGGGAAAACTCTCTCTACGCCAACGCCGTAAGCAATGCGGCGAACGGTGAAAGTCTTAGAGACGCCAGAGCCTCTCTTTGCAATAACAGTGCCCTCGAAGGCCTGAGTTCTCTCTCTGTTGCCCTCTTTGATTCTTACGTCAACACGTACGGTATCACCGACGTTGAATTCCGGGAAGTCTTTTTTCTCCTGGCCTTCAGTGATGATCTTAAGTGCGTCCATGGAAACATCCTCCTTAAAATAACAGAACGTTCATACGCAGATGCCTGCCAGAGGACCGTCCGGGATAATAAATGCTCAAATATAATATCAGATTCTCTGTACGACTGCAAGTATTTTATGTTAGAATGTTTCACGAAAATTGCAGTGAAGGAGGCTCTTCCCCGAATGCGAATGCGGAGAAAGAAAAATCTGGAGCCGCGGCTTGAGAAGTGCTCTGCCGTTCTCATCCCCTGCCGCTCCGATGACCTGGACTTCCGTCATGCCGGAGACGTCAAACAATATATAGATTATAGTGAACTGTTTGGAAATGACAACCCTGTCTACCTTGAAATCGGCTGCGGCAAAGGCCAGTTTATTATTGAAATGGCGAAGCGGCACCCCGAAAACAACTTCATCGCCGTGGAGAAGGCGGCGAATGTACTGGTTACCGCGTGTGAGCACACTCTGCAGGAAGGTCTGACCAATGTTCTTTTCATGCAGACCGGCGCTGAGTACCTGCCGCGCTTCCTTCCGCCGCACACCATCCATGGAATTTTTCTCAACTTCTCCACCCCGTTTCCGAAGAATTCGCAGGTGACACACCGGCTGACGCATCACCGGTTTTTGAAGATTTACCGGGGCCTGATGACGCCGGACGCATTTATTTATCAGAAGACGGACAACCCCGGACTGTTTGAGTTCTCCATTGAAGAGTTCTCCCAGAACGGATTTGTGCTGCGCAACGTATCGCTCGACCTGCACAACAGTGACTACGAGGGCAACATAGTTACGGAATATGAGGCCCGCTTTGCAGAACAGGGAATGCCGATTTACCGACTGGAGGCGTATCTGAAATGAGTACGTTTATTACGTTTATGGTAATTGGGGTCCTGCTCATCGGCGGTACCATTACGTTTCAGGTTCTGGCCTGGAAAGGCAACGAGACCATCCACTGGATTCTGACTTTCGTCATGGAGGTCATCTCAAACATCATCTACTTCATTCTGATGTGCTACTTCAACTCAGAAGCCTCCATGGTCCGCGACCACATGTCGAATGCGCTGGACGCAAGCGTCCCATACGCCAAGTTTGCGGTCGTCTGCCTCATGATTGCCCTGTTCTTCCTCGGCATGACCCTCATCTCCATTGTCCTGGCGATTGGCCGGCATATGATGACCGAACGCGGGGAATATTGAGCGCCAGGCGCTTTGAAAAACCAAATATAGAATTTGCGCAGGAGCCGCTCGCGGCCCCTGCTTTTTCGTTGTGGGCGGCGGGCCGGCAGCCCGGCAGCCCTCAGAGCTGAAAGGCCCCTTCGGCAGCGCATCGAAAGCCTGCATTCCACGAAAAACGACGCCGTTTTGGCACCGTTCATTCCTTTATATGACTTTCTGTACCTTTTTTGTTTTGGGGAATAAAAAAGTGTGTATGATGGGAGCATTAAGGCGAATCTGCAGTCGAACACAGCCTGCCCGGCAGCCCCTGGATAGGACTAACTTTAGAGTTCTCTTATCAGGGGCACACAAATCAAACCCGGAAGCCACCAAAAGTAGGACTAAAATAATAAGCATTGTCTCTAGGGCAAAGTTCGCCTCTCAAAGCAGTCAAAAATGTAGGACCAACAGGAACTTTCCTTATTTGGGTCCATTGGAGGGAAGCCATGAATTTAGACGTATCAGCAATTGAAGCCAGAATCAAAGTATTGGAAAACATTTTATATGAAAAAGGGTCCGTCGACATCGCGGACAACAGACAGCATATTCGAATTTCCATGAACCAGGGGCACCCCCGTTACTACCTGCAGTCCGATCAGGACAAAAACAAAAAGAAAAACAAGACTCCAAAAGGTGGAGTGTACATTCCACAGGAAAACACCGAACTGGCCAAATCTATCATCCAAAAGGATTACGATATCGAGGTTGTGAGAAATGCCAGGAAAGAACTCGGATATCTTCAGCGTTTTTTGGCCCACTATCCAAAGAAAGTGGTAGAGGACATTTATCCGGGCCTCCATCCAGCAAGAAAAATTCTTCTTTCCCCCGCCGTTCTCCCTGACGACGAATTTGTCCAGCAATGGGAAAGTGTAACTTGGGACCCGCTCCCTTTCCGCCCGGACGACGAATCGGAATATTACAACAAACTCGGGGTCCGCATGAAGTCCAAGCAGGAAACCATCCTTTCAAATTATTTCATTGACAGGGACGTCCCGCAAAGATATGAATTTCCGGTCCAGTTGACAGGAATTGGCGAAGTGCATCCCGATTTCATGCTTCTCAACAGGCGCACCCGGGAAGAATACTACTGGGAGCACTTCGGATTGTGGGACAATCCAGCCTACATGAAACGAGCGGTACGAAAAATTGTTGCGTA
>CAYRKX010000052.1:0-15822 GCA_964425185.1 uncultured Eubacteriales bacterium | reverse complement strand
CAGTGGCGTTTGTATAAATAGTTGCCGAAAATAGCAGCCATAACCTGCACTGCCAGGATGACATACTGGTTGACGGACAGAGAGTTCGGTGTTTCCGGTAAGTCACCTGGGGACTGCTCCGAATCTGCATCGCCGGTCTGTTCCTGATGCATGGCCTGAGAATAGACCGCCATGGACTTCTGCGTGTACTGCACAATCTGATTAGCAAAGCAGAAGGGAATAATGAGGCACAGCACCAGGGCGAGCAGGCCCCATCCGTACATTTTGCGGTAGACAAACCAGAACGGTGCGAAGAAGAACGCGGCCCAGTTCCAGGTGTTTTTCTTTCCCTGTCTGGCCATCCTCTGGAATTTCGGAATATAGCTCTGGCTGCCCTTCTGGACAACTTCCGCGTACTCTTTTGCAGTGAAGTCTCCAATCTCTTCGTCGGCACCGATGTTGTGCCATCCCTGGTGGATCTGGCCGTCCGGTCCAATGTTCTGATAGGCGTACCCGCCATAGGGGCCGAGCTGGCCGTTCGCGCCATAGGGCGCAAAAGTATTCGGATCCTGGTCGACATCTGTACCGAAGTCCGAGTTCTGTTCATGGGACTGTTCCGCTGCCGGGGTGACCGTGTCTGTCTTTTCCACCTCGGAGGCGGTATTGGGATTTTTCCACTCCCAGTCTGTCCCGTGTCTGTATTCATTTACACAGTGGCCAAGTTTCTGCCAGCACGCGCGATGTACCGGCGTACCACACTCCGGGCAGACAACGATGTCGTCGCCTTCCTGAAATTCTTTCTGGCATACCTGGCATGTGACGTGTTTATAATCCATGCTGTAAGCACCCCCGCATAATTGCGCTTTATTATACCTTATAAGAATAGAAAATTCAATGAAAGTCCGGGAAGGGCCGGTGCTTTACTTTGAGCCTTTTTTTCCTTATAATAAGTCGAACGTTTACGAAGTGTAACCTAAAGATAAAGGATGGATTTACGTGCTTCAATATGAGGAATTGCGGCTGAAGCTCCAGGAGAGCGAAAAACCGCTCGCCGAGCTCAAAGAGTCCCTCGGCTATGACCAGATGAGCAAAGAGGTCAAGGAACTCGAGGCGCAGACAACCGACAACGGGTTCTGGGACGACGTTGAGAATTCCCAGAAAGTTCTCAAACATATCAGCAGCTTAAAGAATAAAATTGAAGGCTATGACAAGCTGAAAAATTTATACGACGACACCGAGGTCATGATTGAACTCGCCAACGAAGAGGAAGACGAGTCCCTCTACGACGAGTGCAAGAAGAGTGTGGACGAAGTAGAGAAGGAACTCAACTCTATGACGCTCTCCACCCTGCTGACTGGCGAGTACGACGAGAGGAACGCCATTCTGACATTCCACGCGGGCGCCGGCGGAACAGAAGCTCAGGACTGGGCTTCCATGCTGTTCCGTATGTACAACCGCTGGGGTGAGCGTCACGGCTTTAAAGTCTCCACGCTGGATTATCTCGACGGCGATGAAGCGGGCATTAAATCCGCCACCATTCTCATTGAGGGTGAAAACGCTTACGGGTACATGAAATCCGAAGCCGGTGTTCACCGATTAGTTCGTGTTTCTCCGTTTGACGCCCAGGGGCGCCGGCACACATCGTTCGCCTCAGTTGAGGTTATGCCGGAAATTGACGACAACGTCGAAGTTGATATCCGTCCGGAAGACATCACCATGGAGGTTTACCGCGCATCCGGCGCCGGCGGGCAGAAGGTCAACAAGACCTCATCGGCCGTCCGCTTAATTCATAACCCGACCGGAATTGTGGTCAGCTGCCAGGTTGAGCGCAGCCAGCACCAGAACCGTGAAGTGGCCATGAGAATGCTGCGGTCCAAGCTCGTTGAAATCAAAGAGCGTGAACATCTCGAGAAAATTTCCGACATCAAGGGCGACCAGATGCAGATTGCCTGGGGCTCTCAGATTCGCTCCTACGTTTTCATGCCGTACACGCTGGTCAAAGATACCCGCACCGGCTATGAGATGGGTAACATTGACGCCGTTATGGACGGTGACCTCGACGGGTTCATCTACGCCTACCTGAAAATGGAGTCTCTGAAGAAACTGGAAGAGGACGAAAAAGAAGCTAAGAAATAACGGAACTGAAGATTGACATCGGCCGCGGACATTTGCTATACTTAGTGTCCGCGGTCGAATTTTATTTTCACCGCAAATCCTTGCTCCGGGCACAGGGTTCGGGGCCTTAAGTCCAAAAGGAGGTGCACATAGCATGGCAAAGAAGAACTATGAAATCATGTTGGTTTTCTCCGTCAAAGACGGCGAAGATGCAGCAAAGGAACTGCTTGAAAAGTTCAAAGCTCTCATCGAGAAACATGATGGCACCATCAATGATGTTGATGAGTGGGGCAAGAAAAAGCTCGCTTATGAAATCAATGATGAGGCTGAAGGTTACTACGTAGTAGTTAAATACTCCGCAGATCCTTCCTTCCCGGTTGAGATGGAGCGTGTTCTCAGAATCACCGACGGTGTCCTGAGATTTCTCAACACAGCGGACTAATTCAGGAGGTTAACAGATGCTTAACTGTGCAGTTATTATGGGCCGTCTCACTGCAGACCCCGAACTTCGCACGACGAACAACGGAATCAGCGTCACTTCGTTTTCCGTTGCTGTTGACAGATCCTACGCGAGAGCCGGCACAGAACGCCAGACCGACTTCATCAATGTTGTCGCCTGGAGACAGACCGCAGAGTTTGTCAGCCGCTATTTCCACAAAGGTCAGATGATTGCTGTCCAGGGTTCCATTCAGACCCGGAAGTATCAGGATCGCAACGGGAACAACCGCACGGCTTTCGAAATTGTCGCAGATCAGGTCAGCTTCTGCGGCTCCAAGAATGAGAATAACGGCGGCGGTAACTATGGCAGCCAGAATTACGGCGGTCAGCCGAGTCGTCCTGCACCGCAGAACAGCAATCCGGCACCGCAGCAGCCCGAATCATTCTCCACAGCTGACTCTGGAGATTTCAGCACCCTCGACGACGGGGGCGAAGACGATCTCCCATTCTAATAAAGGGGCAGTTTCCTTTACTACATTACTTTGACAGGAGGTAGAAACCATGGCATACGATAGACGTAGAAGAGGCCGCCGCAAAGTTTGCGCATTTTGCGTAGCCAGAGCGGAAAATGGCGAAAAGAAAATCGATTACAAAGACGCAGCCACACTCAGAAAGTTCACTTCTGAGAGAGGAAAAATCCTTCCTCGTCGTGTAACCGGCACTTGTGCTTACCATCAGCGTGAGCTCACCACCGCCATCAAACGTGCTCGTCACGTTGCTCTTCTCCCGTATTCTGCTGACTAAGCTCGGCAGGGCATTTGAGAATTTAAAAGACCCGTGTCTTCGGACACGGGTCTTTTTTTATTCCAGTTTCAGATACCCCTCCATCGGCCGGAAGCCCATATGCTCATACAGGCACCGCCCGTCATTGGAGGTCTCCAGATAGATTTTCGTCACACCACGCGCCTGCGCATCATCAATCAGGTACTGCACAATCTCCCGCGCAATACCCTGGTGTCGCCGCTCCGGAGCCACATAGATGTTCATCAAGTACGCGCACTCGCCGGTCGGGTTATCCGGCGACGGCATCTCCTGGTAGTAGCAGATTCCGCCGCACCCGACATCTTCGCCATCCACCGACGCCAGCACCGCCGTGTGCTCATCATTGGCGATCCTCTTTTCGTAATACCTGCGGTTGGCCTCTTCCAGTTCCGATACATCGGTTCCCTCCGGAATAGAGAACACCTCAGCCAGTACGGTCATCCGCCACCGCAGCAGCGTGTCCATGTTCTGAACGTCCAGTGCCTTTATGCTCACACTCATTTGAGGTCACCCATCTTCAGGACAATCGGCAGTTTATTGCGGTCCGGTTTTCCGTTTTCATTGAGCGGAATGGAATCCATCCGGACCAGATACTCCGGGATCATGAACGGGGTCAGATAGTTGGACATCTCCCGGCGAATGGAGGAGCTGCGAATCTTAGTTCCCTTCTCCGGTACAATGTAGCCAACAATATAGTTCAGCCCCTGCTCGTCAATATAAGCACGGACGACTGCCTGATCTACACCGTCACAGTTGTTCAGAACGGTCTCTACTTCGGATACCTCTACCCGCTTACCAAGAATCATAACCTGGGTGTCTTTTCTGTGTAAGAACGCAATGTTTCCGTCTGGAAGTACATAGCCAAGATCTCCGCTGCGGTACATACGGGTCCCATCGTCCAGGGTCATGAAGGCCTTGTTCTCTTCAACACGGTCTCCAATGTATCCCATAGATACGCCCTCACCAGTAATACAGAGTTCACCCACAGTTCCATCCTCTACCGGGTTCAGGTTCTCGTCAAGGATTTGAATCTGCGTGCCAAGAACCGGTTTACCGACAGGATATGTCCCGTCATCCAGCGGTGCTCCAGTATTGCAATGATAATAAGACGCGCATACTGTGGTCTCCGATGGTCCGTACGTGTTGTAGACCTCCGCCTGGTCAAGCAGGTTAGTTACGAAGGATGCGCGGAGTACATCACCGCCGGAGATGAGAAGGCGGATACTCGACGGAATTTTGTCGAGGTGGTTGAGGTCCGCCAGCAGATACGGGAATCCGCTGATTTCGGTTATGCCGTTGGCCTCTACGAATTTCATGAGTGAGGAGACTGAGTCTTTGTCCTCTTCCGATGGAATGACAAGTTCTGCACCGGAGAGCAGAGTGGTGAAAACTTCCTCTACGAAGATGTCGAACGAGCAGACCGAGAACTGCAGCATCTTGTCACTCGGGCCCGGGTGGAACTCATTCTGGAATGCGCGGACGTATGCGACAACGTTGCGGTTCATGACGGAAACGCCCTTGGGCTTACCCGTGGAACCGGACGTGTAGAGAATGTATGCCAGTCCGTCTGGTGTGGAACGGTCCTGTACTTCTACGGGACCCTCATTCAGCAGCTCGCCGACTTGTTCAGACTCCAGGTAGATCAGCTTCTCGTCTTGGAACTTATCCGTATACTTTTTCTGCGTAACGACATAATGCGTACCGCTCTCCTGCAGCATGTAGGCAATACGTCCATTCGGGAACGTCGGTTCTGCCGGCACATAGCAGGCGCCGGTCTTCAAAACGGCAAGCATTGTGGCAACCATTTCCACATGGTGGTCCAGTACAATGCCGATGAATTTTTCATCCGGCAGTTTCGCAGCAATCTGGTCAATGAGACGGTCAAGCTCGGCGAACGTCACCTCGCGGAACTCATCTTTGACGGCTGGATGGTCGGGCTGCGCCTGAGCTACTTCATGGAATTTAGAATAAATTGTAGTCACGGGAAATATCTCCTGTCGTGGTATACTGTTTACGTTATGGAGGGATTGTTATGAAACAGAAACTTCGCATCGCCGGCAAGCCCATTTCGCTGTTTGCCGCCGACGACCCCGCTCCCCTTGTCTATCTCCACTCATTCATGCCAAACTGGGACATGGTGTGGCATGCGTGCCGGCAGCTCGACTGTCCTCCGTTTTCACTCGCCATCATCAGTGGACTGACATGGGACGACGAAATGACGCCGTGGCCCATTCCTCCCATTGCCCCGGGCGATACACCCTGTGGTGGAACCGCCGACACGTATCTGAACACACTGACCGACGAAATTTTACCGGCCGTAGAATCCAAACTGTCTGCACCGCCAACATGGCGCGGCCTTGCCGGGTACTCGCTGTCCGGCCTCTTTGCACTATACGCGCCGTTTAAGACCGACAAGTTTGAGCGGGTGGCTTCTGCATCAGGCTCCGTATGGTACCCGGACTTTACGGACTGGGTCACAGAGCACCAGATGGTGCGTGCGCCAAAATGCGTCTATCTGTCGCTGGGCGACAGGGAAGCGCGCACGCGCAACCCGTACTTAAAACCGGTCCAGGACCGCACGGAGTGGATGAAAAACTATTACAAGAATCAGAACATTCCCTGCGTATTTGAACTGAACCCCGGAAACCACGACCGGAACGCAACCGGACGTATGGCCAGGGGCATCACCTGGATTGTATCACAACACGGTTCGTGAACCAACCGGCACTTCTTGCCGTCTATCTACCAGATCACCAGACAGGAGGATTATTATGAACCTGAAAACGCCACTCACGAATATCGGGCTGACCCGGGACAACCTGCGTGTCTCGTTCATCGCCCTGGTGCTCGCGATACTTGGAATTGTCAATTCCGTTGGATATGGAAGCATGTTTTATTATATGAACCGCGCCACCCAGATCATCGGCTTCATTGCCGGAATTGTCTTACTGACGGCAGGTCTTGCCTATGGTGCCTGGGTTATGGCCCGCGGCATTATAGCCATCCAGGAGCGCAGCACTCTTGGCACACTGATGTTCCACTTACTCGGCGTGTTCCTGGATTTTCTGTTTCTGCTCATCAACATTCCCATCGTCTCATCTATGGGTGCTTATATTACCAAAGCCGGTCCTGCCAAGGCCCACGGCATGGCGCTTCCCATTGTTCTTGCGGTCATTGCCATATTAAATCTGGCGATGGACTTATATTTCCTTATTCAGGCACAGAAAAAAGGTCTGGAAGACAACACGAAGCTGTCGGCTTCCCAGCTCTTTAAGCCAAAGCAGCCGAAAGCCCAGGACATCTCCATGGCAAAGGCCCCTGCGTATACCGAAACTGTTGCGTTTTGTCCCAACTGCGGATCGCCCGTTGTGGAGGGGGCAAAGTTCTGCGCGAAATGCGGCCACGAGCTGCCGAAGGGGGTTAACTGATGGACAGAGAGTATTTGTTTCCGGAAATGAAGAAGAACATCGTGCTGGAGGCCGTCCTCTCAGTCGTTGTCGTTATTGTTATTGCGGCGCTGGCAGCTGGCATTGGAATTGCAAACCGCGGAAATCCTGGCTCGTACTGGAATGCGGAAGGCGCTGTGGGCTACAACGGATATGACGGTTACGGCGAAGTGGAGAGTGAGAACTTTTTTAACTATGACAAGTTCTTCCGCAGTTATATTGGCGGGGACGCTGCATACGACGACTACTATGAGAAGCTGACGGACGCCATTGACGTGGATGTCAGCCAGACAGATGACCTGCACAACGGGCAGAAAATCCGCGTTACCGCCACCATCGATTTTGACGAGTTGAACGAGGAGTATCCGCAGGCAAAGCATAAGCAGAGCGGCGAAAAGAAATACTCCAAGACGTTCAAGGTTCAAGGGTTGGAAGATGTTGAAGAGTTTAATCCATTTTCGATTCTGGACCATGTGTACGTTCAGGGCGATGAACATGTTCGTTACTATGTCACTGAGCCGCGCATCTCACTTGGTAACTACTACCTTGTCCAGGATGAAGATGACAGCGGTGATTTTAATCTGGTCGACGAGAGCAACAATGTGGTTTCTTATGACTTCGTTGAGTTCAATGCAAGCGAGGCATATCCACGAGTTGGACAGAAAGTCCGCATCTCCGTTGACAACGGCGACGAGGATGATGCCAGCGAGTATGGCATTGCGGTCCAGGGTGGATCTGACACTTATACCGTACAAAACAGCTGAACAGACCGACAAAAGGCGTCCGACGTTGGATCGGGCGCCTTTTTTATTTCGCCTCCGGTCTATCCGCGATATAATAGGGTAGATCATTAGAGGAGGGATTTTCATGAAAGAGACCAAGCGGCTCACCAATGTCCGGCTGTGCCAGGACACCCTGCGCATTTCCTTTCTCTGCGCGGTGTTTGCAGTCATGGGCATTGTCAACGCGAGCCACCACTGGCACACCTTTTGGCAGATGAGTCACAGCATTCAGATTGCCGGCTACACCATCGGAATTATTCTACTTGTCGCCGGCATGCTCTACAGCCTGATTTTTCTGTTCGTCGGCGTCGTGGAATCCATCAACCGCAGCAAGCTGGAAAGTCTCTTTCTGCAGATGGGCTGTGTGTTATTTGACCTGTTGTTCCTCATGCTGAACATTCCGGTCCTCCTCTCTATGTACGACATCCTGTTTAAAGGAGCACGTGACGGCGAGCAGGGTATTGCCATGCCAATCACGCTTCTGGTCGTCTCCCTCCTCGTCCTGGCGATTGACTGGCTGATTCTCAGGCAGGCGAAGACCAACGGCATTGAGGTCCCAGGACCACACTCCCCTTATGCAATCGGTGCAGCGGAAGATGCTGAACTTCTCCGCAAGCGTATGGAGAAGTATGCTGCAGTTCCGAAAGTCGTAGCGTTTTGTCCACATTGTGGATCGCCCGTGAATAAGGGTGACACATTCTGCGGGAGCTGCGGCAAGAAGCTGCCGAAGGAGGCGGACTGATGGACAAGGAGTATCTGTCAGAGAAATCGGAGAAGCGGATTCGGACCGAGGGGATTGTCTCGCTGGCTGTGGTCGTAGTGGCTGCTCTGCTGGTTGTAGTTTTTGGATTGGCAGGGCGCCGAAGTCCTGCTTCATACTGGAACGGCAACGGTGTGGTTACGTACAGCGGGTACGACGGTTACGGCCGGGTTGTGAAAGAGCATTTCTACAATTACGATAAATTTTATGAGCAGTATCTCGGCGGCACCGGGAAAGTGGACCACGCCGAGCTCACTCCGTATTTTCAGGTGTCGGTAGACCGGGCGCACGGACTCTCGAATGGAGATAAGATTCATGTCACGCTGCGCATTGATTTCGACGGGCTGAACCGGAAATTCCCGCAGGCGAAGTACAAGCGCACTGGGACACAGACGTTCACGAAAACATTTAAGGTCGAGGGACTTCCGGAAGTCACGGTGCTAGACCCGTCGGTTATCCTGAAAGACATTTACGTTACGGGTGAAGATGATTTTTTGCGGTATCACTTCACATCGGACACAGTCAATGTAGGAGACTATGTCCTGGTACAGACTGACACCAGCAGTTTCGCTCTGACGGATAAGCACGGGAACGTGGTAAAGCCGTTGTTCCTGGTATATCGGTCGGATGAAGAGTATCCAAGTACAGGACGCCGGGTCGAGATTGTCGCGGGAGATAACAGCAGAGCCAACGCGGAAAAGTACGGCATTCTGGTACAGAAGATGGACAAAGTGCTGAAGGTTCAGGCCGGATAATCTGAACTTTTTACTCCGGAAACTTGTCTAAATTCCGGAAGGGGAAAGATTGAAAAATGGGACGAAACAAAAGTAAATGGACGGCCATTATTCTGGCCGTCCTGATTATTATTGCCATTGTCATAGTGGCGGTGGTGCACAGCCGCGATGTCGATCTCGACTCCTACTGGGTGCGAAACCCGGCAAAGTTCTGCTCAGGATACAGCGGCTACGCGACGATGGACCCGGCAAGGTGCTATGACTTTGAAAAGTTTTATGAGGATTTTGTGGGGACCGGCCGCGAGGCGGCGCAGGCGCAGAGCGGCACGGGCCGCGAGGCTCGAGGCGGCGCAAAAGGCAAACACGCAGTTGTGAGCCGCATAGGCCGCGCCGACACAGGCGAACGCGCAGCGGCGAGCCACAATGGCGGCGCGCCGGCTGGCCGGCAAGCGGCCGAGAACGGTGCGGGCGGTGCAGGCGCAAGCACACCGGGCACTGCCAAGACCGGTACGTGGCGCGACATCCTCCCATTTGTCAAAATAGACGTGTGCTCGGAACGGAACGCCAGTGAGGACAGCGAGAGTGCAGCGGGTTTAGATAATCCGTGGATCGCCCGTGGAAATTTTATTGCGGAGCCCCTCTACTGTATAGCTAATGACGACAAGGTGACGGTGCGCATTACGTTTGATCTCGATGGGCTGCGGGCAGCGTATCCGAATGCGCGGAAGTTGAGCGGAGATGGAAATGTCATTACGAAGGCATACACTATCAGCGGCCTGAAGCAGCCCACTGTACTGAATCCTTTTGCAATGTTGACGCGGGTCAGTGTAGACCGCGACGGGAATCTTGTCTATACATGGACACACAATGTCGTTCCCTGTGGTAACTATTTTCTTAAACATGCGGACTTCACGAATTTCGATTTGCTGGACGGCAATGGACAGATTGTGGAGTCGAACGTAGTGGTGTTCAGGGCTGATGGCGCGGGCGCCGGTGCGGACGCGGTTCGCTGCGCTGGTAGGGACGCGAAGGCGGCGCCCGGCACGAAAACCGGTTCAGACAGCAAGCCGCGGCACTGGAAGGTCGGCGACCGGGTGCGTGTCAGTGCGGGCACCTCGGCGACCCACTATCTACGTGATTATGGAATTGTCGTGAAGCCGACGGCGAAGGTTTTTGTGGTACAAAGATAAAATTCAAAGGTGCTTGGTGCCCCGGTGGTCATATTTGGCCCCGGGGCACCAAGGCAGTCCCCAACTTTCAAGAATTAGGCTGTTAGCCACTATTTTTAGCTTTCAAGATTATCCGGACAAGCATTGGCTTTGCCAAACCGCAAAAATTAAGCCCGTTTGGTCAAAAGCACCTGGATTTTTCCCCTCTGTCCCCACCAGTGCACGGGTTGTTGTGCTACACTATTGGCACTTTTGACCTATAAAGGGAGAAAAACAGCCCCTGAAACAGACTTGTTTCAGAGGCTGTTCTACATTTAGTTTGATGTGTCTTGACCAAACCCGCCCAAAAGTGAGCTCCGTGGCAAATTTGCGACCCGTGAGGCTCCCGTAAAGGGAGGAACCAGTTTAGCTAAAGCTAGTTTGCGGCATTAAAAGTCAGTGTAAAAGCCACTTTGTGGCATTTCCGCCACTCCCTTACAGATTCTCCCCAAAGAACTCCCCGAGTTTTTTAGTCGCTTCGGCTACATACTCTGGAACCCAATAAGTGCGGATATGGGAGGCCCCTTTAATTTGGTAGAGCTCTTTGTTCTGGGAGTTAATCGCCTTGGCGAATGCATCCTGGGTCATGTACAGGGTGTCTGCCTCTGAGCCGGCAATCATGAGCAGCGGCTGATTGACCAGATCCATCCGGTCCTCGACGTCGAACGCCATAAGTTTCAGGAACGACTCGGTTGTGTAGCTGCCGGTTGCGTTCGGGTGATTGTAGTCAATGCCATAGTACTCAATGCCGTCGCGGTACAGGGTGTTCTCCGGCATGGTGTTCATAATGGCACGCAGCTCTTCTTCGGTCTGGGCGGGAAGGAAGGTTTCATACTGAACGTTGCCCTTGAGTTCCTCGTTGCGGGCCTCAGACGCGCGCTCCAAACGCTCAATCACCGTGTCCTTCTGCTTATCCTCAAAGCCGTTGCGGCGAACGCGGCCGGAGTTGAACATGGAAAGTGTAGCCACAGCTTTAATTCTCTTGTCGGTCTGGCTGCAGGCGAGAGTGTATCCGCCACCGCCGCAGATTCCGAGGGAGCCAATGCGGCTGCTGTCGACTTTCGGCATCTTTACAAGATAGTCAACCATGCCGCTGACATCGTTAATACGGTTAGATGGATAGTCACGAAGACGAGGTTCGCCGCTGCTGGCACCCTGATAGCTTGCGTCAGCGGCAATTGTCACATATCCAAGCTCAGCCAGCTTCTGGGCATACAGGCCGGCAACCTGCTCCTTGCATCCCCCGTTCGGGTGAGCAACAGTAACACCTGCATATACCTTGTCGTCATTCTCGTCATAGTCTGCCGGAAGATAGACATTAGCGGCGACTGTAATTCCATCCAAATCATAGTGAACCGGTTTGATATTGACTTTACCAGGTTCATTGGAAACAATTGCGTCATCATATACCAGTCCAAAAGGATTATTTTTATTCTTAGCCATGTCAGCGGCCCCTTTCTTTCATTGCTGTCTTCAGTATAAAAAACGGAGGCTTCGAATTGAAGACTCCGTTTGGAATACAGTATGGACGAAAAGGTATATGCTTAGTGCGGTCGGCCCTCATACTCCGACCGAATGACATTGTTTATTTCTTCCGGCGTCTCTTTGCACCCGCCGTCCAGCCATATCTGCATGACCCGGTTAAACCCTGCTCGGAAAAACTCAATATGGTACATAATGGTGTCATCATCGTGAAAAAATTGACTCGCATAATCCTCGTCATACTTTTGAATCGGCAAGTTCACCGCCCCGAGTTTAAAGCAGGTACGAAACAGACGCTGATGCTGGTAAATGTACTTAAACAGCGGCAGAAAGTCATAGGAGGTATACAGGTCGTTGCCCTCATCTGTGTACACCTGTTCTATATCCTGCCACAGCCGCAGCATTACCTTGCTTGCCAGATCATAAAGGTCCTCATAGCAGGCATAAAACGTCGTGCGATTCACGTGCGCCCGCTTGCAAATTTCCGTCACCGTTAGCTTGTCAAAATCCGTATCCTGCAGCATTTCAATAAAAACATCCTCAATTTTGCGCTGCGATGCCCGTCTTCTTCGGTTATTTGGTGTATTCATATCATTACCTCAACAATTGTCGGCGATTTGGTGGTTGAAACTATTATCGGACAGAAGTACAATACTTTCAAGACAGAAAGGCGTTTGTCACTCGCTTTTTTCTCATTTATCCCCTTTTTTCCTTAAATCACCAAGATAAATATTTTCCTATTGGAAGCGATTCCCAGTGACATAACCTTTCATATAAAACACGCCGTCCCGGTTCATGAACTGGGACGGCGCTTTTAGTTTTCGGCAAGATCAATCTTCGGCTAATTTCTTAAGTGAATCGCCCGTGGCACGATACATGGTCCAATCCGTCAGCGGCTCCGCACCGAGTGACAGATAGAAGTCAATGCTGGGCTTGTTCCAGTCCAGGCACGACCACTCGAGACGGCCATATCCGTTGTCGACAGCGATTTTGGCGAGGGTCTTCAGCAGGCCTTTGCCGTAGCCTTTTCCGCGATATTCCGGCAGGATGAACAGGTCCTCCAGGTAGATGCCCGCGCGGCCCAGGAATGTGGAAAAGTTGTAGAAGAATAGCGCATAGCCGACCTCTTTTCCGTCCTCGAGGGCGAAAATAACCTCGGCTTTTTCCTTGTTGAAGAGCCATTTCTCGAGGGTTTCCTCGTCGGTGACAACATCGTCCGTCATGTTTTCATATTCGGCCAGTTTTTTGATGAATGACAGGAGCAGCGGAATGTCTTTCCGCTCAGCGACTCTATAGTCCATTTTTATTCCTCATTTCTTTTGAATTTCAGATTCTCCCATAGCAGATGATCAAAAACAGTTGGAGGACACACCCGCAAGAGGTGTGTCCTCTTATTCCTATTATATAAATAGGATTAGTATTGTGCAAGGAAAAATGGGAACAAGCGGGGCTGGGTGGGAGCTCTTGGATTGGGCTCCCACCCAGTTTGCTGGTTTCTCTTGGTATGGACTCCCACTGGATCTGCTTGTCCCCACTCCAAGTTTGCTGGTCTAACTAGAAATTTTGCAGGGTTTGGCGGGTTTGGAAAGAGAAGGCCAAAATCGGCGATTTCTTCCCAAAAGTTAGGCTACAGTTTCGCCGAAAGTGCAGCGTAAGTCGCTTTTTGAGCCCCTTTTCTCCCCTATCTCCAGATTTTTGGAAACCGTGCTCGAGCCCGGCGTGGAAAAATTTCCACGTTTTCGGGGGTATTTTTTCCAAAATCCCGTGTGCTCCTATGTCGCTAAGCTAGATCTTTGTTGCCACTATGCCAGATGTTGGCCGCCCCTGAGCTGGCTGGTGGCAAAGCGCTGCCCCTGCTCCAAATTCTGCCTCCTGTGCTCTAATTTTCCTGCTCCCAGACGAACACCGACCGCCCATTTTGCCAAACAACAAATTTCTGCCCCATATGGTCAAAAGAATTTGTCCGTACAAGTCCAAGCAGGCCAAATTTCCGCTTCGTACTCCAACGCCGTGTCTTATAAGTAACCAAAATAGCCCCCAGAGCTAACCCGCTCCGGAGGCTTTTCTACATTTTCAGTTTGTGTCTTGACCATCCGCTCAACTTTACGCGCTCATGGCAAATCAGTGCCCACAGACGGCCTGCCAACTCTCAAACATGTTCCTCCACGCCAATGAACACCGGCATACAACTGTTACCATCCACAATAGCATATACAAACGGCCGGTCAAGCACCACACGCTTCCGTTTACGCTCCAAGAAATCACATCCATACACTTCTTCAGCCCAAGTCGCCGCGGCCGCCCGCGTTCCTCGCCGATTCACCTCAATTGCTGCTTTCTGCTGTACCGATTTCACCTCCAGCGGCACACTCGCCATCGGCGTAAAATCCGCTTCCGTAGTAAAAGCAGTACGAATTCCCATTGACTGCAGCATAGGGAGCAAATCAACATTAAACTCCGTTGTAAACTCTGGCATACTCACATCCACCGAGAAGCTTTTCGCCCTGCTCCACCAGTCGGTAAAGCTCAACGACTCCAGGACCTTCTTCACTCCGGCCGGACCCTTGTCTCTCGGGAGCATTCCCACGAAGCACAAAGCGCCGCCCTGGTAAGCCTTCATAAATCCTGTATATGCGGGCTCATCCAAATATATATCTTCTCCGCAATGTAACATGTCCACCTGTGTCTTTGAACCGTCAGCATTGGTAAATATTCCCTTTCTGACCTGATCATCATCAAATGGATCTGACCATGCCGCTTCAAATCCCACTGCATTTAAAAGCACAGCTGCCCGGTCATCGATTGGCCCGCTTAGCACGTTATTAATCATGCCATGAGTTGTCTCCCGGACCCACGCATTTACATCACACGCCATATTTTCCGACGCAAATAATCGACCGCCGCACTGGTCCAACTTTTTCTCATATCCCCGGGTGATCCACGGCCAAATTTCACGTCCCAAACAAACAGCATCCGCATAATCCACGTTAAAATCTGGCCAGGGTTCCAGGCCAATCACGTTTTGAATTTCCGTCTTGCTTTTGCCGTCCACTGACAGTTCCAGCACCTGCAATATTTTTGCCACTGAAACTGGCGAAAACAGTATATTTTTACTGCTCGCAGACGTGGAAATAAGTCTCAGTAAAAGAGTTGAAAATTTATCATAATTCATAATATTCACCCCATCTATATTGTACTATTTGGGGTGTCCCTTAATTTGGACTTGATCATTGAGCAGCTCAGTACTCTACAACGCCCTTCTCCCCCTCCGGCTCCATTACCACCGTCGGGTATTTCGCAATAAGCTCCGCCCGCCGCGGGCATTCCGCATCGTGATCATTAATAATCCCACACGCCTGCAAATGCGAATATATAACCACCGGGCCCACGAACTTGAACCCGCGCTTTTTCAAATCCTTGCTCACCCGCTCCGACAGTGCATTGCTCGCCGGGATGAGCCCAGCCTCGTGCCCTTTATACAGGACCGTTTTTCCATCGGTGAACCCCCAGAGGTAGTCGGAGAACGTGCCGAACTCAGTGCGCACCCGCTGAAAGGCCTGGGCGTTACTTATTATGGCCCGTATTTTGCGCTCCGCCTTGATCATTCCGTCAGTGTGCATTATTGCGTCGACATCTGGATCGCCAAAGCGGGCAACCTGGTCGTAGTCAAAATTGGCGAAGCACTGCCGCAGGACCGCCCGCCGGTGCAGAATAAGACCGAAGCTCAGTCCGCACTGCATGACTTCCAGGGAAATGTACTCGAACTGCATTTGGTCGTCGTGCAGCGGGGTGCCCCACTCCTCGTGGTATTGGCGCTGCAGGTCGTTCACGGAAAACCAGCCGCAGTATGACATAGTTTTGCCTCCTTTGGGCGATTCAAGATCTATTTCAACTCCCACCTATTGTAACAAATTTTGCGAACCTTTTTGCCGCAGCGGTCGTCAATTATATGAAAGATTCAATAGGAGAAATGGAAAATGAAGAAGACAAATTCGGTTGTGCTGGCATTGATCATGGTGCTATCGCTGGGGTGCTTGCCGGTGTGGGCAGCGTCGT
>CAYRKX010000051.1:0-16003 GCA_964425185.1 uncultured Eubacteriales bacterium | reverse complement strand
TGTCTCTCATGGAAATGACGGATATTGGCCGCAGAACGCTCCAGAATCCCAATGTAGTGTTCTCCGACAATATCACGGGCTTCCTGAATTTCTTCCGGAGTGACCTCTAGTTCGGAAATATCGGCCTTGTCAAATTTCCGGTTGTACTCTTTAAGGGCTTCATCGCCATTCTTACGTACATTGGTAATAATATCTGTAACAATATCTTCGACACCCGTCTTCATGTCCGGGCGAGCGAAGATTTCACTGTTCGGGACTTCGCCGTATTTATAGATTTTAATCATTGCTGTCCACCTGTTCTTTCATTGCTGCAACCAGGTCTTCAATCTGCCCGGTCTTGAACTGGAAGCTCGATTTATTCGCAATCAGACGTGCGCTGATTGGGAAAATATCCTCATATACTTTCAGATTGTTCTCTCTTAATGTGGTTCCTGTCTCCACAATGTCGACAATAACATCGGACAGCCCCAGAATCGGGGCAATTTCAATGGAACCGTTAAGTTTTATTATATCAATATCTCTGCTCTTGGACGCATAGTAATTTCTGGCGCAGTTGACAAACTTTGTTGCAACCCGCAGTGTTCGGCTCTTATCGTCGTGGAAATTGGCCGGAGCCGCAACCATCATCTTACAAATTCCGGTTTTCAGATCCAGAAGCTCATAGACATTGGGTTCATACTCGTTTAAGATGTCTTTTCCGGCAACGCCGATATCGGCAGCGCCGCGCTCTACATAAATGGCAACATCGGATGGTTTAACCCAGAAATACCGAACGCCCTTTTCTTCATTGGTGAAAATGAGTTTTCGATTTTCTTCGTGGATGGAAGGACACTCATATCCGGCTTTTTCAAACATTGAGTACACACGCTCGCCCAGTCTTCCTTTCGGAAGTGCGACATTCAACATAGAACTGCTCATTCGGATACAATCTCCTTTCCGTTAAATTTCAGGAGTTCTCGATAATTCAGATGTCCGGGAATTTCTCTCTGAACTGAGACATTCTCGCCCTTGTCTCGCAGAACACCAACAGCCTGTTTCAGAGCGACAGGATCGGCATTCTCGTCGTAAAGAACAACCGCATCGACATCATATTCCCGTGGGTCTGTATGGAGATAATCGAGAAGATCCAGATATATGGCAAAGCCGATTCCGCCGGATTCCCTGCCCATTCTCTTTAACAGACGGTCATACTGTCCGCCGGAGAGAACTACTTCCGGAATTTTTTCAATGAAGCCCTGGAAAACAATGCCATTATAATACTTCATATCATTGACCAGTGAGAAGTCAAAGCGGATATGATCCGAATACGGAGTCTTGTCGAGAACCTCAGAAATCTTTCGAAGCTCCTCCAGAGCCGATCTCATTTCATCAGTGTCGCAGAACTCATCCAGTTCCTGTAAAACCTGGTGTCGTTCTCCGTAAATGGAAGTGAAATGGATTAGTTTTTCCGTCAGTTCATCGGAGACATGGTAGTCTCCGCAGATCCGTTTAATCTCATGCGGATTCTTCTCATCAATGCAGGTTGTAATCTTCTCGTTGAAGGTCTCCCCCGCGTCGGCCCGGGTCAGAAGAGAATTGAGCAGACCCATATGTGAGATGTCGAGAACATAGTTGTCAGACAGCTTGGCCAGACTTTCCGCAGCAAGCTGGAGCACTTCCATAGTATTAAAGAAGTCAATAATGCCTACGCACTCCAGTCCAGTCTGCATGATTTCCTTGTACAAATGCGTTTCCCCGGATATGCGATATACGTTTTCATTATAATAAACGCGCTGGGTGCAGTGCGGGACGTCCTTACTGTTCTTTAAAATAGAAAGTGTAACATCAGGCTTCAATGCCATCAGTTTTCCGGTGGTGTCCGTGAATGTAATGATTCCGTCACTGACCAGGAAGTCCTTATTTCTGGCATAGAGGTCGTACTCCTCGAATTTGCTCATTTTATAAGGCTGATACCCATATTTTATATAGAGTGAGCGCAGTGCATAGACCGCCTTCTCTTCAGCCTTCAGAATGGATTCGTCAATCATAACTTCCTCCGACGTTTTAATGTATTAGCATGTTAGCACGCTAAAGTATACTATATCCCTCTCGGTTTTGTCAACCATGGTATTTTACCATAAGAAAAGCCCTCTGCCAAATAGGCAGAGGGCCTGATTTTAGAGCTTAATATTCTCTTTCACTGTAATGGTGAGCGTCTTCGAGCATCATATCCTTGACTTTCATCAGTCTGGTTGTCGTGCTCCGCTCATTCTCATCCAGTTTCATCTGAATATAGCGGATTGTGTCCTGATAGTTAGGAATTAAGACATGTTCCAAAGCGTTGACGCGTCGTCTGGTTTTTTCGATCTCCGCAGCCATCAGCTGACAGGACTTCTCAATTTCTGCCAGATGAAGCAGCTTGGGCATGACATCCGAGAGCGCCTTGACGGCGTCATCGAGGTCACTCGAAGTAAACGCATAGCCATAGGAGTAAATGTCATTCTCATCCGCAGAACGGAAGTGGGCATCAAATACCGGTATGTTGACACTCATCACATTCTTTTCTGAGATGTCCAAAGACATCTCCTGAATGGGAAGCATCAAAGCCGTATTCAGGGCCTCATCTGACATAATGGAGCGTGCCACCTGCATATGGGCATTCGCTTCATTGATCTCCTTTTCGACTTCACGGCGCAGCTGTTTATTTTCGCGGACCAGTTCGATGAATTCCCGCATCAGCTCATCCCGTTTATCCTTCAGCAGCTTGTGACCGCGTGTGGCGGTCGAGAGCTTATTTTTCAGATTGGTAAGCTCCATTCGCGTCGGATTGACGTTCAGAATTGCCACAGCTTATCACCTGCTTTACTTTTTATCATAGTACTCATCGAGAAGAGAATCGGAAATACGTTTGAGCTCGGAACGCGGAAGCAGACGGAGCAGCTCCCAGCCAATATCGAGAGTTTCCTCAATATCGCGGTTGGTGTTGTAACCCTGGTTGACGTATTTTTCCTCAAACTGTTCTGCAAAGTTGGCATAGAGAAGATCCGTCTCGGTCAGAGCATCTTCACCAAGAATGGTCATGAGTTCTTTAGCGTCTTTACCACGGGAATACGCGGCAAACAGCTGGTTCATGGTGTTCTTATGGTCTTTCCGGGTCTTGCCCTCGCCAATACCTTTATCTTTCAGTCGGGAAAGTGACGGAAGTACGTCAATTGGCGGCTGAATGCCCTTACGGTAAAGGTCACGGGAGAGAATAATCTGTCCCTCAGTGATGTATCCGGTAAGGTCAGGAATTGGGTGAGTCTTATCATCTTCGGGCATGGTCAGAATCGGGATCATGGTAATTGATCCGTCTTTTCCAAGCTGACGGCCGGCACGCTCGTAAATCGTAGCCAGGTCGGTATACAGATAACCGGGATAGCCGCGGCGGCCAGGTACCTCTTTCCGTGCAGCGGAAACCTCACGAAGAGCATCAGCGTAGTTCGTCATGTCGGTAAGAATAACGAGAACGTGCATGCCCTTATCAAAAGCAAGATACTCAGCGGCAGTCAGTGCCATCTTCGGGGTGGAAATACGCTCAACAGCCGGGTCATTTGCCAGGTTGGTAAACATAACAGTACGGTCCAGGGATCCGGACTCACGGAAAGACTCTACAAAGTAGTTGGCCTCTTCGAAGGTAATACCCATGGCAGCGAAGACAACGGCGAACTGTTCATTCTTACCGCGTACTTTTGCCTGTCTCGCAATCTGTGCAGCGAGCTGTGCATGGGGAAGACCGGATGCGGAGAAAATTGGAAGTTTCTGGCCGCGGACCAGTGTGTTCAGACCGTCAATCGCCGACACGCCGGTTTGAATGAACTCAGACGGATAAGCACGGGCTGCCGGGTTGATCGGGGCACCGTTAACATCCATTCTCTTCTCTGGAATGATTTCCGGGCCGCCGTCGATCGGCCGGCCAAGTCCGTCGAAGACACGGCCGAGCATATCCTCGGATACGCCGAGTTCCATCTGACGGCCGGTAAAGCGTACCTTGGAGTTAGAGAGATTAATACCGGTTGAGCTCTCGAACAGCTGAACAACAGCGTTGCTGCCATCGACTTCAAGGACACGGCACCGGCGGATCTCTCCGTTTGCAAGCTCAATTTCACCGAGTTCATTGTAAGTGACATTTTCAACGTCACGGACGATCATAAGAGGACCGGAAACCTCCTGAATAGTGCGATATTCTTTTGGCATTAGTAGTCCTCCTCCTTATTGACGGCATCGGAGAGCTGATTCTCGAGGTCCTTCTCGATCTTCTTGTAGGAAGCCTCGGTCTCCCCTTCCGGAATATACTTGAATCGACCGATATCCTCACGAACCGGCATGGAGATAATATCTTTAATGGAAGCGCCCTTGTTCAGAGCGTCTACAGATTTATCGTAGAACTGCATTACAAGATCCATAAGTTCATAGCATTTTTCTGGAGACGTATAAGTGTCTACCGGGTCAAATGCATCCTGGTGCAGGAAGTCCTCACGGATGGAGCGCGCCGCTTCAAGTTTCAGACGGTCCGGATCAGACAGGGCGTCCATACCTACCATCTGTACAATTTCATTCAGTCTGGCCTCATCGGTCAGGATGGACATCATGGAACGGCGTTTCTTAGTCCAGTTCTCATTGATGTGCTCATCAAACCATTTTCCTAAAGTATCCTCATAAAGAGAATAGGAAGTCAGCCAGTTAATTGCCGGGAAGTGTCTCTCATAGGCAAGGGCGGCATCAAGTCCCCAGTATACCTTGACAATTCGAAGAGTTGCCTGGGATACCGGCTCAGAAATATCGCCTCCGGGTGGTGATACTGCACCGATTGCAGACAGAGCACCTTCACGGTTATCCGAGCCAAGGCACTCAACACGTCCGGCACGCTCATAGAACTGGGCGATTCGGGATCCGAGGTATGCCGGATATCCCTCTTCACCGGGCATTTCCTCCAGACGACCGGACATTTCACGAAGAGCCTCAGCCCAGCGAGAAGTGGAGTCTGCCATTAATGCTACCGAGTAACCCATGTCACGGAAATATTCAGCAATGGTAATTCCGGTGTAAACGGAAGCCTCACGTGCTGCAACGGGCATATCAGAGGTGTTGGCAATCAATACAGTACGTTCCATCAGAGAACGTCCTGTATGCGGATCAATAAGCTCCGGGAACTCATTGAGTACGTCAGTCATCTCATTGCCGCGCTCTCCGCAGCCGATGTATACGATAATCTCCGCATCGGCCCATTTTGCGAGCTGGTGCTGTGTAATGGTTTTACCGGATCCGAATGGTCCCGGGATAGCTGCTACACCGCCCTTGGCGATGGGGAACAGCGCATCAATAACTCGCTGACCGGAGACCAGTGGGGTGTCAGGATTAACCTTATTTTTATAAGGACGACCAACACGAACCGGCCATTTCTGCATTAATCCGATATTTTCTGTAGAACCATCTTCAGTTTCTACAGTAGCAACAGTATCAGTAACCAGATAGTCACCCTCGGAAATGCTCTTTACAACACCGCCTTTGGCTTTAGGCGGAACCATAATTTTATGCTCGACGATCTCTGTCTCCTGTACGGTTCCAACAATATCGCCGGCCTCAACTTTGTCCCCCACCTTGACAGTTGGAACAAAGTGCCATTTTTTCTCACGATCCAGAGATGGAACTTCAACGCCTCTCTTCAGATTATTCCCGATTTTTTCACGGATTTTCTCCAGAGGTCTCTGAATTCCGTCGTAGATCGTAGTCAGAAGACCCGGACCAAGTTCCACACTCAAAGGTGCATCGGTGGACACTACTTCTGCGCCGGTTCCGAGACCCGAAGTCTCTTCATAGACCTGAACAGAAGCACGGTCTTCATGCATTTCAATAATTTCACCAATCAGTCCCTCATCGCCGACACGGACAACGTCGTACATGTTGGCGTCACGCATGCCACTGGCAATGACAAGCGGACCGGAGACCTTGGTAATCGTTCCTTTGGCCATTTAATTTCTCACTCGCCTTTCTTGATTCGGCTCATCACGCGTCGGACAAAATATCGGATCCGACCGCCTGCTCGACAAACTTGCTCACATTGGAAAGTCCCAGGCCTGTGTTTCCGTCCGTGCCGGGAATAGGGATAATTGCCGGAAGCGGCTTCTCCCGAAATTCATCCAGATCCTTCTGGATGGGAGTGGCAAGCTTTTCAGTAATATAGATAACACCGTAGCCCTTTTCCGCCATTTTCCGAATAGTGTGGAGCGCCTCCTGAGGATCATCACACGGGAAAATTTCGAGACCGATAGCAGTAAAGCCGTAGATACTGTCCTTGTCGCCGATTACTGCGATTTTATACATACAGCTTTCTCACCCTTTCTCTCATGACTTCTTTTGGCTGGTTGTTTTTCTTGGCCGAGAGTATGATACGAACAGAATTTACTTCCGCAGTGCTGGCAACGTAATAAGCTACAAGAGGCTCAATGCCAAAGGAAGTATATTTTGCGACATTCACACATTCGGTAATCTGGTCATCCGCCCATTTTTCAAACGCGGAGGAATTTTCCTTATACTTTTCCGCGCCTTCCTTGTACGGAGTGTCGGCCAGATAGTTGAGGACTGCCTCTTCGCCGTTCATGGCGGCATCTTTCAGTGCCTGAATGGAAACAGAACTGCATTCAGCAAGAGAATGGTCCATAAAGTCGGCAGATTTACCGGTTTTTGCGCTGCGTAGCGCGATTTTCATATCCGCGGTCGCGACTTTTAATTCTGCGATCTCAGCGATCATGCTGCTGCCGGACTCTTTTCCAAGTTTCAGAATTTCTTCCAGAGTTGCCTTGTCAATAATGGCATCTGAAAGCTGTCCATTCGCATTGGAAACGAGAACGTTATACGCTTCTCTGGCCGGTTCCTGCATAAACGCCGGGAGATCTCCAAACCGTTTTTCCGATACGGCCGCGATTACGGAGTCTGTATCATAGACCGTCGAGTGATTGTACAGACCCGATGGGTCTCCTCTGACAATCAGATTTTTCAGAGCGGCCTTTAAATTTTGCATATCATTCTGAATGAGGAGAGCATCCAGTACATGGATATCATCCAGGAGCTGTTCCAGGAGATTCCAGGTTTCTGTGGAATGCGCCTCAAGATATTCCGGATAATCTGAAACACCGTCCAGGTCTCCCCATCCGTGTTCGCTCAGCATCTGCATGGCGGACTCATAGCTGTCCGCATCAATGAGCTGATCGATATCCGCTTCTGTGAGAAGCGAAAGTTCGTTTGCCCTAACGCGCGCCACTGCATAGGCATAGTCTGTATCGCGTTTCTTGCGATTCATAATCATGCACTCCTTTCGTGTCGCGTTCGATTAAGCAAACAAGATTCGAGAGAGTTCATCCTTAATATCATCCTCGGACTCTTTGATAAGCGCCTCAAAGGAGCAGTTGATTTCAATTCCACCGTAGGAGAGGATGAATCCGCCATCGAGATCCTTGGGATCTTTGGAGACTTTAATGCTCCCCTGTTTCAGCCTGGAATTAAGAGTGTTCTCAAATCCTGCCGGGAGCCGTTTCAGATCTTTAGAAGACAGATACATAACCCCCTCTTCCGGACGGGCATATTTGGCAGCCAGCTTATAGACTGCGTCAAAATATTTGTCGTCTGGAAGATCCTTTAATGTCTGAGACACCTGATCAATTACATTGTTGATAATCTCAACCTTGGCAGAAAGAATCTCTTTCTTTCCTTCGAGTTCGGATCCGGAGACTGCGGAATCGACAATTTCTTTCGACTTCCGGTCAGTTTCCGCTGAAATCTTCTCAACGTCGCTGTCAGACTGTTTCTTGGAAGCGGCGCGGATTTCCTCTGCCTGTTTTTGAGCGTCTTTTAAAATGGAGTCGCAATTGATTTCAGAATTTTTCTGGATTCTCTCGATAATTTTATCTAATCCTGCCATTTACGACCCTCCTTAAATTTCTATCGATTTCTGATCAGACTGCTTTGTTGATGAGAAGGATGGAAATAAGAAGAGCAAGTACAGCGTAGGTCTCAACCATTGCTGCGAAGATGATGGCTTTACCGTTCTGGTCAGGTTTCTTGGCAACGATGCTGCATCCGGAAGCGGCTGCTCTGCCCTGTGCAATAGCGGACCAGAGACCGACGATAGCGATCGGGATGCTGGCTGCGAAGAGTTCCAGACCCATAGCGGTGGACATTCCGGCAGAAATTTTATTCATAACCATGAATGCGGCAAGGAATCCATAGAGACCCTGGGTACCAGGAAGAATCTGAAGAATAAGGACTTTACCGAATTTGGAAGGATCTTCAGTGATAACACCGCCGGCTGCTTCACCGACAATACCTACGCCCTTAGCAGAACCGATTCCGGCCATTCCGGCTGCCAGTGCAGCACCTAATATTGCAAAGAATACACCTAATGACATTTTAGTTTTCCTCCTTAAATTTGAATGACTTCGAGTTCACTTTCAGAGGCTTGAAAGCAATTCCGCCGCCCTCGTAGAACTTTGAGAAGAATTCGACGTACTGAAGCCGGTTGGTATGGACATAGGCACCAATCAGGTTGATGGCAATATTTACCGTATGACCAATAATAAATACAATAATGAAAATTACAGGATTTCCGCCGAGCGGAGTAGCTCCGAGCTGGTTAATAACAGAAGCGATAACGCCGGTGCAGAGACCCAAAGCAAGAAGTCTCGCATAAGAGAGGATATCTCCCAGATATCCGGAGGCCGCGTTATACACTCCATACAGACCACTCAAGAATCCGGCAAAGATCTTTTTGACCGGTTTTCTGTCATGGATTCCGGTGAGTACCGGAGTGAGCCAGATCAGGATGACCGCAACGAGAAGCATAATATAAAATACCTTGGCGTTGTTGGTCAGGAAATCATAAATAAACTGTGTATGGTTGAATGGGTCTGAGTCTTTGGTATCCACAAGTGCATCGCCCATAACGAATTTATTCAGAACCGGGAAAACGCCGACCAGAACCAGAAGGAACGGGAAGTTTTCCACGATACCGTTAAACGCATTGCCATTCTTGATTTCCTTGACAATGGCAATACAGAGAGCGAAGAACAGATGAAGAATACCAATAAAGAAGCAGAGGAACAGGAACCGGGTGATGTTGTTGTATGCCAGTGGTTCGAACCAGTACAGGTGATGCGTAGAAATAAAATCATTCGGCGCATTGCTGTGAAGGCCATTGGAAATCCACTTGGGAAGATCTCCGAACCAGCTGTTCTGTAAAGCACCCCAGATAGTTGTTCCGATTCCGCAGAACAGGCCGTAGTTTACGGTCTTGGCTTTACTCTTCTCCATGTGCTTGTTTTTGATCTTCGCAATGGCGCAGACAATGATCATAACGAGACCATAGCCGGCATCACCGAGCATAAGACCAAACAGGCAGAAATAAAAAACAGACATCAGAGGGTTCGGATCGACATCATGGCGTCCCGGTGGGGAATACATGTTGGTGACCGATTCCATTGTGGCGGGAATGGCTTTTTCCTCGACCTGTACTGGAACCGATTCGTCGTCCGCATCGGTGTCTGTGAGAGACACAGCGGCGTCATACTTTTCCTCTAAGTCTTTTTTCAGTTTTCCAGCGTATTTTTCCGGCACAAAGCCGGTAAGAATGAAGACGTTTTCGTCCATCATAATCTTTTCAAAAGACTGGTACTTGTCAGCCCGCATGGTGAAATAGTCCTCAAGGAATTCGATTCCTTCGCGGTACTGAGCATTGCCCTTGATGGCCTCTCCATTCTGTGCAATAGAGTCCTTGCACTCTTCTATGTGTTTCTGAAGTTTTTGAATTCGTTCTGCAGGAAGATCTTTCGAACTCTCGCTGACAGCGGTAAACCCGATGCTGCGAAGATCCTGCTCAAACTCCTTGGCATCCTGCTTATAGCATAGAGCTACAATACAGGTCTGAACTTTATCCGAAGAAACGACTTCGATTTCGCCCTCAATGTCCGGATCTAATTCCGCCAGCCTGGAAAGAATCTCTCCGCGATCCAGGGATTCGTTGATACTGCCGATAAATACCGACGTATACTTGGTTCCCTTCAACGTGGTTGGAATATCAAGATTTTCCCATACCCGTAGCTGATCGATTAATGTCTCACTGCGGACAATATCCGCATTAAGATCCTGGATTTTTTTCTGACAGGAGTTGATGTCATAGACATGTGTCATCATCTCGTCGACCTGCTTGGATTTCTCCACAAACTCAGACATGGTCATGTCCGGCCGCGGAGCAAACTGATCAATAAGCTTGGTCTTTTTCGGTTCATATTTTTGAAGCACTTCAAGTGCGTTCACAGACATGTCCCGGAATTTTTCAAACTGAGAGACTGTGGCGGTCAGCGGAACTGTGTAGAAATGATTTTCTAACGTAGCGTCGGTATTGATATCTTCAATTTCCACGCAGCCCTTGCGCTGAACGTAATCGATGACATTCTTGCTCTCCGTCAGCAGAGCCAGAATTTCAATTCGTTTCATCTTCAAAATTGCCATTCAGATACACCTCCTTCTTTCTATATTCTTTTCCGGTTATGGAATGATGTACTGAATGACGGCAGCAACAGCGTCATCCTCCCGCGCCTTACTCTGTTGTTTCAGATTGTCGCACTGAGTCTGAGCCTTGCCTCTTGCCTCTTCAAAGATTTTGTCGGCTTTTGTCTTCGCCTCACTCAGGATCCGGGTCTGTTCCTCTCTTGCAGAAGCAATCGCGGAATCAGCAGCAGCCTTGGCCTCATTCTGGGCAGCGGCAACCAGTTCTGCCGCCTTATTGCGTGCTGCTGCCTCACGGTCAGCCGCATCCTTCTCGGCACGAAGGACCTCCTGGATCATTTCACTTGCCATATTTCGATATCATCCCTTCCTTTGGCGGATTTTCGTCTCAAGAAAAGCGGGAAGCCGCTACCGAAAACGGTTTCCCGAATTTCTAAGTCAACTAAATTATAACAAGCGAATGTGTCATTTTCAACAAATTCAACGTGTGAAAGTGGTTAATTTTTATGTCTTTTATTTAACAGATTTGCACTTTTGCGACAATCATTTAACAATCAGCTGCTGTAGCAGGCTGTTTCATTCCTCCTGTGACTTTTCGCACAAACTTTTCCGCAATCTGCAGAACTTCTTTACATTAAGTCTGAAAGTGCAATCCTTTTGTTGTATCTTTTAGCACGGTATGATAAAATACAGCCGCATTGGAAAAATGCATAATATTAGGTAAATTAAATATCGCAACAATCCTATCGAATGAAAACGGGGGCACATATGACAGCAGATATTCCTGAGAATAATGGTTTTACCAACATCCCGGTCGGTAAATTCGGCATTATCGCCATGCGCGGAACGGAAGAAATTGCAAAAAAAATCGACCAGTACATTGTTCGCTGGAGAGAGGAAAACGTAAACCTCGACAACACTAATTCTCTTAACATCGAGGGTTACATTAAAGATTCCTATCTTATCGATTACTACGCACCGCGGTTTGGTACCGGCGAAGCCAAGGCTGTTATCAACGAGACAGTCAGAGGCGCGGATATCTTTATTCTCTGCGACGTCTTCAACTATTCTGTAACTTATAAGATGTATGGCAAAGAGGTTCCCATGAGCCCGGACGACCACTACTGTGATCTCAAGCGTCTCATCTGTGCCATCAGCGGTAAAGCCCGCAGAATTACCGTTGTTATGCCAATGCTCTATGAGGGAAGACAGCACAGAAGAGCAGCACGTGAATCGCTGGACTGCGCTATGGCTCTGCAGGAGTTAATTGGAATGGGTGTAGACAGCATCATCACCCTGGATGCTCACGACCCACGTGTTGGCAACTCTATCCCCTACAACGGATTAGAGAATATCAACCCCATTTATCAGATGATCAAGGCTATTGTCCGTACCCATCCTGACATCCGTTTCGATTCTGACCATCTCATGGTTGTCTCTCCGGATGAAGGCGGAATGGGAAGAGCCATTAATTTTGCTACTGCACTTGGCGTAGAACTCGGTATGTTCTACAAGAGACGTGACTACACCCAGATTGTCGACGGACGCAACCCTATCATCGCCCATGAGTTCTTAGGCTCCAATATTGAGGGAAAAGATATCATTGTTGTTGACGATATGATCTCTTCCGGTGACTCCATGATTGAAGTTGCCAGCAAGCTGAAAGATCTCGGAGCGAACAAGATCTATGTCTGCTGCTCTTTCGGTCTGTTTGTTAATGGTCTCAAAATCTTTGACAAGGCCCATGAAGACGGCCTCATTGAATCTGTTTATACCACCAATACCATCTACCAGACTCCTGAACTCCTGGCAAGACCGTGGTACACCAGCGTTGATATGTCCAAGTTCCTTGCGTACATCCTTGACTCCATCAACCATGATGTCTCCATCAGCCATCTTCTCAGCCCGGCTGAGAAAATCAAGAACATTCTTGAAAAACATGAAAAATATCTGGCAGAGAACGAGGATACTCAGATCAAGTTTGATCTTTAATTTCAACAGTATAAAAGGCCGTGTCCAAATGACACGGCCTTATTTTTTCATCTGTGCGATTTACGGGTTGATCATCTGCAGGAATTCTTCTTCTGTCAGTACAGGTATACCCAGACTCTGCGCCTTAGTCAGCTTGCTGCCGGCCTTTTCTCCGGCCACAACATAAGAGGTTTTCCTAGAAACTGAGCCGGAAACTTTTCCGCCCCGTTTTTCAATCATTTCCGCTGCCTCGCTGCGCTTAAGTGTAGGAAGTGTTCCGGTCAGAACAAAGGTCTGACCCTCCAGAGTATTATCTGCAGGTCCTTTTAACGACTCCATGTTGAGACCTAGATCTTTGAAATGTTCAACCATTCTGCGCGAAGACTCCCGGGAGAAGAATTCAACAAGGCTTTCCGCCATAATCTGCCCAAAGCCTTCAATGTTCAGGACATCCTGTACACTGGCATCCATGACAGCATCCATGGTTTTAAAGTGCTCTGCTACCTGCTTGGAAGCCTTTTCTCCAATGTGTCGGATTCCAAACGCATAGATCAGACGATAGAGGTCGTTGGATTTCGAGTTTTCAATGGCTCCAAGAATGTTCTGGGCGGACTTTTCTCCCATGCGGTCAAGAGAAGTAATATCCTGTGCAGTCAAATGATAAATGTCTTCCGGGTGTTTCAATAAGCCCTTATCGACCATTGTCGTCAGAAGTGTTTCGCCAAGTCCCTCAATATCCATAGCGCCCTTTGAGCAGAAATGTATCAATATGCGCAGAAGCTGTGCAGGACACTCGGGATTGGTGCATCGGATAGCTGCCTCCCCCTTTTCCCGTATGACCGGTTCACCGCAGGACGGGCAGACTTTCGGCATAACAAACGGAGTTCCATCTCCTTCATGCTTGACTACAGCGCTTAAGTGTAGGAAGTGTTCCGGTCAGAACAAAGGTCTGACCCTCCAGAGTATTATCTGCAGGTCCTTTTAACGACTCCATGTTGAGACCTAGATCTTTGAAATGTTCAACCATTCTGCGCGAAGACTCCCGGGAGAAGAATTCAACAAGGCTTTCCGCCATAATCTGCCCAAAGCCTTCAATGTTCAGGACATCCTGTACACTGGCATCCATGACAGCATCCATGGTTTTAAAGTGCTCTGCTACCTGCTTGGAAGCCTTTTCTCCAATGTGTCGGATTCCAAACGCATAGATCAGACGATAGAGGTCGTTGGATTTCGAGTTTTCAATGGCTCCAAGAATGTTCTGGGCGGACTTTTCTCCCATGCGGTCAAGAGAAGTAATATCCTGTGCAGTCAAATGATAAATGTCTTCCGGGTGTTTCAATAAGCCCTTATCGACCATTGTCGTCAGAAGTGTTTCGCCAAGTCCCTCAATATCCATAGCGCCCTTTGAGCAGAAATGTATCAATATGCGCAGAAGCTGTGCAGGACACTCGGGATTGGTGCATCGGATAGCTGCCTCCCCCTTTTCCCGTATGACCGGTTCACCGCAGGACGGGCAGACTTTCGGCATAACAAACGGAGTTCCATCTCCTTCATGCTTGACTACAGCAGCCACTTCCGGAATGATATCTCCGGCTTTGCGAATTTTGATGGTGTCCCCGATATTAATATTCTTTTCGTTAATATAATCCTGATTGTGAAGTGTCGCTCGAGAAATAACAGAACCGGCAACCAGTACAGGGTCAAATACTGCAGTTGGAGTCAGAACTCCCGTTCTACCTACAGTAACTTCAATATCGTTGACAACTGTTTCCTTTTCTTCCGGAGGGTATTTATAGGCAATAGCCCACTTTGGGAACTTGGCAGTACTGCCCATTTGCTCACGCAGCGCGAGGCTGTCTGCTTTCAGGACAGCACCATCGATGTCGAAGGGAAGAGTATAACGGATTTCTCCAATGTGAGAGACTTCCGCTTCTGCTTCCTGGATAGTGTTGCAGACCTTACAGGAAGGAATAATATGGAACCCCAATGACTTCACATATTCCAGCGACTGTTTATGCGATGTCAGATCTTCCGGCCCATCATACTGCTGGATATTAAAAACGAAAATATCTAACTGTCGTTTTTTTGTAATCTGTGGATCTTTCTGTCGAAGAGAACCGGCTGCAGCATTCCTTGGATTTCGAAACGTCTTCTCTCCGTTCAGTTCCTGGTCTTCTACGAGTTTGAGGAAAACCGCTCGGGGCATGTAGACTTCCCCGCGGACTTCCAGGAAGGAAATATCCGAGTCAATATGCTGAGGGATAGAACAGATCGTCTTGACGTTCTCAGTAATGTCTTCTCCGACATCTCCATCGCCTCGGGTTGAGCCTCGAGTCAGAACACCATTGGTGTACTCCAGAGACACTGACAGACCGTCGATTTTTGGCTCTACAACCAGCTTCGCCTCCGGGTCTAGCTCTTTGACACGGGAAGCATATTCCTCCAGTTCACCAAAGGCAAAAGCATCCTCCAGACTTTCCATGCGTACGCGATGTGGAACAGGAGTAAACAGAGAACTGGCTCTGCCGCCGACATGCTGTGTTGGAGAATCCGGGGTAATTAACTCCGGATACTGCTTTTCCAGAGCTTTCAGCTCATTGTTTAACGCGTCATATTCATAATCCTCTACTGCAGGAGAATCCTGATTATAGTAGAGGTCGCTGTAATGGTTTAAAAGTTTATGAAGCTCAGCAGCACGGTCCTGAGCTTTCTTGAAATTGGACGGCATAGACAAGTCCTCCTTTAGAAGGTTATTCTATCATAAATTCGGGTAAAATACAGAGAACACGCTATGCGAATTTGTCAATATTGACTTTCCAGAACTTCTACTCTACAATGAAAGCTGTCACAAGGATAAGTAACGTAACTACAAGGAGAACGGACCGTATGCCAGAAGAAAATCAAGACTATAATCCGGACCTCGTCACCGTTTCTGACGACAATGGTCAGGAAATCACATTTGAAATTCTCGACCGGATTGAAGACGACGACGACAAGAGATATGTCGCACTCATTCCTTATTATGATCCGGAAAATCCAGACGAAATTCTCGAAGGCAGCGCCGAACTCATTGTCCTCCGGGTCAAAGAAGACCCGAATGACGGGGATTCTTATCTTTATCCCATCGACGACGAGGATGAGTTTAACCGAATTTCCAGAATCTTCGAAGAGCGTCTCTCTGATTACTATGAAATTCTGGATGAAGACGACAGCGACACTTCCGACAGCGACAATGTCGATGTTGAGAATAACTCTGACAACTAAACACTCAGCCTGCCGGGTTCGATACTCTCGGACGATATTAACCCAACACCTTTTAAATCGGGAGCCTCGCTCGGAAAGTGGAATGCAGACCTCCCCGGAAACGGGATGAAGGGAGCTAGAAACTTTACGGAGGGCACCCACCTGCTTACTGCAGGTTATTTATTCACCGACTCCGGCTCGGCGGGTTTCTTGAAACGTTGAAAAGAGCACTTGCAATGTAAAAACATTGCGAATGCTCTTTTTTTAATAT
>CAYRKX010000050.1:0-16258 GCA_964425185.1 uncultured Eubacteriales bacterium | reverse complement strand
TTGTCCTTGATCTCCGGATTGCGGAAGAATGCGGTAATAAACTTACCGGAACCATCCGGTTCATCGCCGCCGGAGAAACCGCCAGGAATAAAGACAATCTGCGATTCAGAGACTTTTTTGGCAAACTCCTCTACTGAGCGCTCTATGCCCTCTGAATTGAGGTTGTTGATAATGAACGCCTCTGCATCGGCACCGGCACGTTCAAACGCCTTAATGGTGTCATACTCGCAGTTGGTGCCTGGGAATACTGGGATGAGTGCTTTCGGTTTAGCAACAGCAGACGGAGCGTGCTCCGTATGGCTCTCAACCTGATAATTGAACGTAGGAATGTCAACCTTTTCCGTCTCAATATTGCAATGGAAGACAGACTCCAGTTTATCCTCATATGCGCGATTCAACTGATCGGCATCTACGGTCTCGCCGCCAAGGACCAGGGTATAGTCCGAAGCGGTTGTACCGAGAACTTCCGCTCCGGGAATCTCTTCGTCTGCGTCAGCAAGCTCCAGGACAAAGGAACCATATTTATAGCTGAACAGTTCATCCAGAGAGATGGAGTCGTCGTAATGGAAACCGATGCGGTTTCCAAGGCCCATCTTGAAGACGGCCTCCGCTACACCGCCGTAAGTCGGGGTATAGGCAGCAAGGACTTTCCCCTCTCCAATGAGTTTGGAGACCTCATTGAACAGAGCCAGGAGAGATGTTTTCTCCGGGACTCCGTACTCATCATAGTCCGGTTTCAGAAGAACAACCTTGTGGCCGCTTCCCTTAAATTCGTTCGAGATAATCCGGTCAATGTTATCTGTGGTAATGGCAAACGAAACCAGTGTCGGCGGGACATCCAGATTTTCGAACGTACCGCTCATGGAGTCTTTACCGCCAATGGAGCCAATACCAAGGTCCATCTGTGCTTCAAATGCTCCGAGAAGTGCAGCACACGGCTGGCCCCAGCGCTCCGGAACACGTCCCGGATGGAGGAAGTACTCCTGGAATGTCAGGTAGACATCTTTATAGGTGGCACCGGTGGCAATCAGCTTGGCAACCGACTCGACAACTGACAGGTAGGCACCGTGGAACTGGTCCTTCTCCATAATATACGGGTTGTAACCCCAGGACATAACCGAAACGGTGTCTGTATCGCCGTGCTCTACAGAGACTTTCTGAACCATAGCCTGAATTGGTGTGGTCTGGGTCTTGCCGCCAAACGGCATGAGAACGGTGCCGGCGCCAATAGTAGAGTCAAAGCGCTCAGACAGTCCGCGCTTGGAGCAGACATTTAAGTCTGTGCAGAGATCCTGATACGATTTAGCGAAGTCTCCGGTCGGTTTACGGGAGAACTTCTGCTGTTTCTCTGTATGGATAGAAATATGTTTTTCTGCACCGTTGGAATTTAAGAATTCACGGGACAGATTGATAATCGGTTTACCCTTCCAGGTAGCAATAAGGTACGGCTTCTCCGTAACCTTGGCTACAACAGTCGCCTCAAGGTTTTCCTTGTGGGCAAGGTCGATATAATGGTCTACATCTTCTGCAGCAACAACCACCGCCATACGCTCCTGAGACTCACTGATGGCAAGCTCAGTACCGTCCAGTCCCTCATATTTCTTGGGGACCTTGTCGAGGTTGATCTCCAGACCATCGGCGAGTTCTCCGATGGCAACCGAAACACCACCGGCACCAAAGTCATTACAGCGCTTGATAAGACGGGTAGCCTCCGGATTTCGGAACAGCCGCTGCAGTTTACGCTCTTCTGGAGCGTTACCTTTCTGGACTTCGGCTCCGCAAGTCTCGAGGGAGTCGAGTTTATGGGATTTTGAAGAACCAGTGGCTCCGCCGATACCGTCACGGCCAGTGCGGCCGCCGAGTAAGATTACTGCATCGCCCGGGGTGGGAACTTCACGGCGTACATTGGCCGCCGGTGCTGCCGCAACGACCGCGCCGATTTCCATGCGCTTTGCCGCGTATCCCGGATGGTATAGTTCGTCGACCATGCCGGTGGCAAGGCCGATCTGGTTTCCGTAAGAGCTGTATCCCTGTGCTGCAGTACGGACAATAGTCCGCTGCGGAAGTTTGCCCTTCATAGTCTCCGAATAGGGCTTCAGAGGATCTGCCGCGCCGGTAACGCGCATGGCAGCGTAGACATAAGAACGTCCGGACAGCGGGTCACGGATGGCACCGCCAATACAGGTTGCGGCACCGCCGAAAGGCTCAATTTCCGTGGGATGGTTATGGGTCTCGTTTTTAAAGAGAAGCAGCCAGTCCTCTTTTTTGCCGTCGTGGTCAATCTGCATCTTTACGGTGCAGGCGTTGATCTCTTCGGACTCGTCAAGTTTGGTAAGCTTACCCTCTTTTTTGAGAACCTTGGCAGCGAGTGTACCGATGTCCATCATGTTGATGGGCTTTGTCCGGCCGATCTCTTTCCGTCTGGCAAGATAGTCCTCGTAAGCTTTATTGAGAAATTCGTCCTCGAATTTGACATCGTCAATAGTGGTCAGGAACGTCGTGTGACGGCAGTGATCTGACCAGTAGGTGTCAATCATTTTAATCTCAGTAATTGTCGGCTCGCGGTTCTCCGACTGGAAGTACTTCTGACAAAACTCGAGGTCATCGAGATCCATGGCGAGGTCGCGGTCGGTCAGGAACTTCTGAAGACCTGTCTCATCAAGACTGTTAAAGCCATTGAGAATTTCTACCTCACTCGGAAGATTCATCTTCATCTTTAAAGTCTCTGGCATGTCCATGGAAGCCAGACGTGCCTCAACCGGGTTGATGACATACTTTTTGATTTCTTCCAGCTCTTCATCAGATACGTTTCCGCTCAGCAGATAGACCTTGGCGGAACGGACGTCCGGCCGCTCGCCTTTGGTCATGAGCTGAATACATTCCGCAGCACTGTTGGCCCGCTGGTCAAACTGTCCCGGGAGATACTCTACTGCAAAGAGATAGTCGTAATCTCCGGTGACCTTGTCGGACTTGCGATCGAGCTGCGGCTCCGACAGAATGGTCTGTACCGCATAGTCAAACGTCTCTTTGTCCAGACCCTCAACATCGTAGCGGTTGAGAATCCGCACATTGGTAACCCCCGGAATATTCAGGAGATACTTAATATCATGGGCCAGGGTCTTCGCCTCATAGGCGAGCTCGGGCTTTTTCTCTACAAAAATTCTATATACCATTTCTGGTCCTCCGTGGGGGTTGGTTACTGTAACGCCTTAAGAGCTCTCTGACCGATATCTTTCCGATAGAATGCATTGCCGAAGGAAATAGTCTTCACGGCAGCATACGCTTTATCAATGGCTTCCGGCAGAGTGGCAGCGGTCCTGGTTACGCCGAGAACACGTCCGCCGTTGCTGTAAAGTTTTCCATCTTCCAGAGTTGCACCGGCAATAAAAATACCTGTGCGGTCTTCCGGAAGAGTAATCTCATAGTGTTTCTCATACTTAACCGGATACCCCTCCGAAGCCATGATGACACAGCAGGCACTCTCATCTGAAAATTCAACTTCAACATCCGAGAGGGTCTCGTTGCGGACAGCCTGCATGATGGTGAGCAGGTCAGACTGGAGAAGTGGAAGAACGACCTGAGCTTCCGGGTCACCGAAACGGCAGTTGTACTCAATAACCTTTGGGCCGTCCGGAGTAATCATGAGTCCGAAGTACAGGCAGCCCTTAAAGGTTCTCCCCTCTTCGTTCATAGCCTTGATGGTCGGCAGGAAAATTTTCTGCATGCACTCTTCAGCTACTTCCGGAGTGTAATACGGATTTGGCGCAATGGTTCCCATTCCGCCGGTGTTCAAACCCTTGTCACCATCTAAGGCGCGTTTATGGTCCATGGAAGAAATCATGGGAACCACAGTCTTACCGTCGGTAAAGCTTAAGACAGAGACTTCCGGACCGGTGAGGAATTCCTCAATGACAACCCGGGCACCGCTCTTGCCGAACTTACCGCCAATCATCATGGATTTAACGGCCTCTTCTGCCTGTTCCCTGGTCTCAGCAATAATAACGCCCTTGCCGAGTGCCAGACCGTCAGCCTTAATAACCGTTGGCAGCGGAGCGGTCTTTACATATTTCAGTGCGGCATCCGCATCGTCGAAGACCTCATAGGCAGCGGTCGGAATACCGTATTTCTTCATCAGATTTTTGGAGAAGATCTTGCTTCCCTCGATAATGGCCGCCTTGGCTTCCGGGCCAAAACATGGAACTCCGACAGCCTCGAGTCTGTCTACACAGCCGAGTACCAGCGGGTCGTCCGGAGCAACAACAGCAAAGTCAATGCTGTTGTCCTGCGCGAATTTGACAATAGCGTCCAGATCCGTTGCGCCAATTTCCGGAACGCAGACTGCGTCCGCCGCAATTCCGCCGTTTCCGGGCAGTGCATAAATAACGTCTACATCGGGATTTTCTTTAATTTTGGAGATGATGGCATGTTCTCTTCCGCCACCGCCGACAACCATGACTTTCATGGGCCTACCTCTTTCCGTTGGAATTTAATAACTTAATGGTGGAACAGTCTCTGACCGGTAAAGACCATGGTCATGCCGAGCTTGTCGCAGGCATCGATAACCAGCTGGTCACGAACCGATCCGCCGGGCTGCGCAACATAGGTAGCACCGCTCTTTCTCGCACGCTCAATGTTGTCGCTGAACGGGAAGAACGCGTCACTACCGATGGCAACGCCGGTAATCTTGTCCAGGTAAGCTCTCTTCTCCTCGCGGGTGAAGGGCTCTGGTTTTTCTGTGAAGAGGGTCGGCCAGACATCGTCTGCCAGGAGATCCTCATATTCATCTCCAAGATACAGGTCAATGGCATTGTCCCGCTCCGGTCTTCTGACTTCCGGCTTGAACGGGAGATTCAGGACCTTGTCACTCTGACGAAGATGCCAGAGATCCGCCTTGGTTCCAGCCAGTCTGGTGCAGTGAATTCTGGACTGCTGACCGGCACCGACACCGATAGCCTGTCCGTCCTGGACAAAGCATACCGAGTTGGACTGGGTATATTTCAGAGTAATCAGAGCGATGATAAGATCGCGCTTCGCGGAGTCCGGAAGATCCTTCTTCTTTGTCACAATATTGGTCAGGGTATCTGCATTGGTCACACAGTTGTTTCTCCCCTGCTCAAAGGTAACGCCGAAGACCTGTTTTCTCTCAATTTCTGCGGGAACATAGTTCGGGTCAATCTGAACGATGTTGTAGTTGCCCTTTTTCTTGGTCTTGAGAATTTCGAGCGCCTCGGGGTTGTAAGACGGAGCAATGATTCCGTCGGAGACCTCGCGCTTAATCAGCTTTGCGGTAGTTACATCGCATTCATCCGACAGGGCGATCCAGTCGCCGAAAGAAGACATACGGTCGGTACCACGGGCTCTTGCATAAGCGGTAGCAATTGGAGAGTCATCCAGACCCTCAATGTCGTCAACGAAGCAGGCCTTTTTCAGCTCGATAGGCATCTTAACGCCGACAGCTGCGGAAGTCGGGCTGACATGTTTGAAGGATGTTGCCGCCGGCATTCCAGTGGCCTCTTTGATCTCCTTGACGAGCTGCCAGCTGTTCAGGGCATCCAGGAAATTGATGTAACCCGGTCTGCCGTTCAGGATGGTAACTGGAAGATCGGTTCCGTCTGCCATGAAAATACGGGCAGGTTTCTGGTTCGGGTTACAGCCGTACTTTAATGCAAATTCTTTCATATGACGCTCCTTAGTGATTCTTGTTGACCATGCGGTTCTCAATTTCACCGGTCTTCAGATCGATGTAGCGGACGTAGAGAGAAATCTTATTGTCCTCATCCAGGTTGTCCCAGATGTCATTGAAGAACTCGTCGATATCGTTCGGAATAGAGACCCGCTCCGGCTCTCCCTGGAAAGTCGGAATGGGATTTCCGTTGGTGACATAAGTGTGGATAAAATGGCCGAGGCCGTTTACCGGCTCATAGGTAAAGGTATACCGGTTGCAGACAGAGCCTTCCGCATCGCCGCTCTTTAAAATGCTCTGCTTATAGCGGAACCCGTGATCTCCGTTACAGACAATGGCACTGATACGGGGAGTCCAGTTCGGGCCGTCCGGCTCAAAGCAGCGGGTGTTCAGGGCTTCTTCAAAGGTCTTTCCGGCCTTGAGGAAGTCGTAAATGGTCTGGGTCTGGTCTCCGTTGGTGACAATAGTCGCCTTGCCGAAGGTCTTGATGGGAGAATAGATGATGAGTGACGGATCCTCCACTTTCGACTCGTCAAATGGGAAGATGATCACTTCATCGCCGTTTTCCTTGAAAATACGGTTCCGGCTGTTGGCACTGCGGCCCATGATGAAATAGGCAATTGCGGCCTTGGTGCCGTCTGCCGTCTTTCCCGTTACAATTCCACGGCCGACATACTCATTGCCTTTAATGGTCTCGCCCATGGTTTTGACATCATAAATTCCCATTACTCTTCTCCTTCACAATATTTCTGCAGACCAGCTCGGTTGCTTTCGGCAGAAGAATCCACTCTGCCTGCTCCATAACCCGCTTTTGAAGTACCTCCGGGGTATCACCGGGCAGGACATCTACCGCTTTCTGGTAAATAATCTGTCCGCCGTCCGGGACTTCATTGACGTAGTGAACGGTAGCGCCGGTCACTTTTACGCCGTAGTTAAGCGCCGCCTCGTGCACTTTCAGGCCGTAATAGCCTTTTCCACAGAAGCTGGGAATGAGCGCGGGGTGGACATTGATAATTCGATTGGGATACTGTCTTGTAAAATTGCCGCTGAGGATGGAGAGAAAACCCGCAAGGACAATCATGTCAATGCGGTACTCCTTCAAGATCTGTACAAGCTTCTCCTCATAGGCGTCCTGGGAGTCGAAGTCCTTTCTCTGAACGGCAAGAGCAGGAATCCCTGCCTGTTTTGCCCGCTCCAGAGCATAGACTCCTTCTTTGCTGGCAACTACCAGCTCGATTTCTCCGCTGTGGATAATTCCGCTCTTCTGTGCATTGATGAGTGCCTGAAGATTGGTTCCGCCGCCGGAGACAAAAACAGCTATTCTCGCTTTCATACTAATCTGATCTTCTCCGATCCCTCTTCAATATGACCGATGACATAGGCATCTTCGCCGTTCTCGTGGAGAACTTCCAGAGCCTTGTCTGCCTCATCTGCCGGAACAACACAGGTCATGCCGACACCCATATTGTAGGTGTTGAACATGTCGTGCTCACTGATGTCACCGGTCTTCTGAAGCAGCTGGAAGATCGGAAGAACACGGACAGAAGATTTGTCAATAACAGCACACTTTCCATCTGGAATAGAGCGCGGGATATTCTCATAAAATCCTCCGCCGGTAATATGGGAGACCGAGCGGACATGGACCTCGTCAAAGAGCGCCAGCATCGGCTTAACATAGATTTTCGTCGGTTCGAGAAGAGCCTCACCGAGCGATTTACCCTCTAATTCATCCAGTGGAGTCTTGAGATCTGCGTGTTCTACATCAAAGACCTTTCTGACAAGAGAGAAGCCGTTAGAGTGAACACCGCTGGACGGAAGGCCAATAACTACATCGCCCGGTTCCATGGTATTGCGGTCGAGAATTTTGTCTTTGTCTACAACACCAAAGGAGAAACCGGCAAGGTCATACTCGTCTTCCGGGTAGAAGCCGGGCATCTCTGCAGTCTCACCGCCGGAGAGAACCGCGCCAGACTGAACACAGCCTTCAGCTACACCGGAGACAATGGATGCAATGCGTTCCGGATAGTTCTTTCCACACGCAATATAGTCGAGGAAAACCAGAGGCTTTGCGCCAACACAGATAATGTCATTGACGCACATGGCAACACAGTCAATGCCGACCGTGTCATGTTTGTCCATGAGAAACGCGATTTTCAGTTTGGTTCCGACACCGTCGGTACCGCTGACCAGAACCGGCTTGGAAATACCGGTGAGGTCCAGCTGGAACAGGCCGCCAAAGCCGCCGATTCCGGAAAGAGCATTGTCGTTCATAGTTCTGGCAATATGCTTTTTCATAAGCTCTACAGCCTTATATCCGGCAGTAATATCTACTCCGGCAGCCGCGTACGCGTCAGACTGGGATTTATTCGCCATCATTGTCCTCCTCTTGAGACTCTGAGATTTTTTGTTCGAATTTATTCTTCAACTGGGTCTTGGGGACCTCAGTTGGATAATTGCCGTCAAAGCATGCGCTGCAGTAGGTTGACGCATGGTGCTCCGGGGCCAGTTTCTTCAAACTGTCCAGGCTGAGATAGCCGACGGAATCCGCCCCGATGATATCGGCAATTTCCTCTACGCTGTGGTTTACAGCAATGAGGTTTTTACGGTCATCGATATCCACACCGTAATAACACGGGTTCAGGAATGGCGGTGAAGAGACCATCATATGGACTTCCTTGGCCCCCGCCTCACGGATCATCTTCACAATTCGAGCACTGGTAGTACCACGGACGATAGAGTCATCGACAACAACGACTCTCTTCCCCTCGAGTTCCGGCTTAATAGGATTCAGTTTAATGCGTACCTTATTGCTTCGCGCCTGCTGCCCCGGGTTGATAAAGGTCCGGCCAATGTACTTATTCTTAATAAAGCCAATGCTGTATGGAATGCCGGACATCCGGGAATAGCCGATGGCGGCATCCAGTCCGGAATCCGGAACACCGATGACAACATCTGCTTTGACAGGATGCTCCATGGCAAGACATGCGCCGGCACGAACACGGGCCTCATGGACGCTGGTATCATCAATAACGGAGTCCGGTCTGGAGAAGTAGATGTACTCAAAAATGCAGAACTTCTCCGGGGCTTTTCCGCAGTGGTCCCGAATGGAACGCGGACCGTTTTTATCAAAGATCAGAATTTCACCGGGGTCAATACTGCGGACCAGCTTGGCGCCGACAGCATCAAGACCGCAGCTCTCCGAAGCGACAACATAACATCCATCCGGTGTTATGCCATAGCAGAGCGGACGGAATCCATTCTCGTCCCTGACCGCAATGAGTTTTGACGGAGAAGAGATAACCAGTGAGTATGCACCTTTCAGTTTATACATGGCACGGTTAACAGCCTCTTCAATAGAACCGCAGTTAACCCGCTCTTTGATAATGACATGAGGAATAATCTCGGTATCACTGGTCGTCCGGAAAATGGAGCCCTGAAGTTCAAGATCCCGTCTCAGTTCATAGGAATTGGTCAGATTTCCATTGTGGGCAAGCGCCATACTGCCCTTGATGTGCTTGATGAGAATGGGCTGCGCGTTGGTCCGGGGATTGTTACCGGTTGTACCGTAGCGGCAGTGACCGACTGCAATATTGCCGGTCCCCAGGTGGTCCATGACAGCCGGTGTAAAGACATCATTCACCAGACCGGCGTCACGGTAAGAACGGAAGATTCCATCGTCATTGACTACGATTCCGCAGCTCTCCTGCCCGCGGTGCTGCAGAGCAAACAGCCCATAGTAGGACATGGATGCAACATCGGTAGGCTTATTGGAGAAGACTCCGAAAACTCCGCACTCTTCATGAATTTGACTCATATAGTTTTTACTCCCAATAGAAAAAAGAGAAAGACAAATATAGCTTAGCCGTTATATTTGTCCGAAATTGCCTTATCTTTAGCCAGTACGCCTTCCGCACCGGTCTTTCTTGCATTATTCAGTTTCTCGGTCAGCTCCGGATCATCCACAGCGAGGATCTGGATGGCCAGAAGAGCTGCATTCTTAGAGCCGTTTACGGCAACCGTAGCGACAGGAATGCCGCTCGGCATCTGAACGGTAGAGAGAAGCGCATCCATTCCGTCGAAGTTTGGGCCCTTACAGGGAATACCAATAACCGGAAGTGTAGTCTGCGCGGCAAATGCACCGGCAAGATGAGCTGCCATTCCTGCAGCACAGATAATTACGCCAAATCCGTTGTCCCGGGCAGAAGCGGCAAACTCAGCTGCTTCCTTCGGAGTCCGGTGGGCAGAATAAATGTGAACCTCAAAAGGAACATCGTATTCCTTCAGAACATCAAATGCTTTTGAGACAACCGGAAGATCCGAGTCGCTCCCCATAATAACGGCTACTTTTTTCATAGAGAAGCCCTCCTTGGTCAGTATAAAAAGATATGGGCAGTCCTGCACCTTTAACTGCAGGACTGCCCAGACGGTCGACAAATAAAATCAGATTTTCTTTGCTCCCACATGGTGACCCATTACCCCGTCAGTTACAAAGAATTTCAGAAATATTATCCTGTAAAAGGCGAGAATAGTCAAGTGTCATTCTCAGTCATCAATGTTTACGGTCCAGCCTTTTTCATCCGGGATCTTGCCCCACTGGATGCCGGTGAGAGTATCATAAATTTTCTGTGTCAGAGGTCCGATCTTTCCGCCGCTGATCTCTGCAACTTCGTCTTTCCACTTCAGTTCCTTAACCGGGGAAACGACTGCTGCAGTTCCGCAGCCGAAGACCTCTTCGAGCTTGCCTTCCTTAGAAGCTTTCATGATGTCAGCAATAGCAACATGCTTTTCTTCAACATCATAGCCCCAGTCTCTGCAGAGCTCAATGATGCTTCTGCGGGTAACACCCGGAAGTACGGTGCCCTCACACGGAGCGGTGTAAATTTTGCCGTCGATTTTGAACATGATGTTCATGGATCCGACTTCCTCGACATACTTTTTATGAACACCATCAAGCCAGAGAACCTGGTCATAGCCCAGCTTCTCCGCCATGTCGCCGGCTTTAATGGAAGCTGCGTAGTTACCGCCGCACTTGGTGAAGCCGGTAAGTCCAGGAGCGGCACGAATATAATCATCTTCTACATAGATCTTAACCGGGTCAAGGCCGTGTGCATAATAAGCAGCTACCGGGCTGGTAATAATGCAGAAGGTATATTTCTTAGATGCGTGAACGCCAAGGCTGACGTCAGTGGCAATCATGAACGGGCGGATATACAGAGAAGTACCAAAGACATCCGGAACCCAGTCGCGCTCTACCTGAACGAGAGTCTTGACAGCCTGGACGAAATCGTCGACCGGGACCTTAGGCATGCAAAGACGATCTGCAGAGTTCTGCATACGCTCGGCGTTGCAGTCCGGACGGAAGAGCTGAATCTTGCCGTCAGCAGTCTTGTAAGCTTTCAGGCCTTCGAAGATTTCCTGAGCGTAGTGGAAAATGACGCAGGCAGGATCGAGAGAAAAATCATGGTACGGCTCAATTCTGGCATCGTGCCAGCCAATGCCCTCGTCATAGTCCATGAGGAACATATGGTCCGTAAAGATTTTACCAAAGCCGAGTTTGGTCGGATCTTCAGGCTTTTTCTTTGGATTGGTGGTCTTGGTAATTTTGATATCCATGAATAGGACCCCTCTCAAAATGTATGGTAAAATTTTAGTCCCGTGCACGGGGTTTGTCAAGAAACCGGCTTCTTCGGAACGCCGAGGCTGATGCTCCCCTTTCCGAACTTCTCACGGATTTCATCCATAGTAGTTTCAATCTTCTCCTGCTGCTTCTGTTTTCCCCCTCCCGGCGATTCACTGGTGGTAAAAAGGCTCAACTGTTCGTTGGGCTCCCATGGCTCATCTTCGTCTATAAGATCATAGGCTGTCACGGACAGCAGCCGTACAGGTTTTTGAAAATTCCAGTTTTTTCGTATGAGATCCATAGCGGTCTCTTCAATGGTCCGCTGCAGATGAGTCGGCTCTCTCAGCAGTGTCTGGCGCTGGCGGGTCCGAAACTGTGGATCTTTAATGCCAACCTGGACCCCCATACATTTTTTATGGGTGTACCGCAGCCGGGTAGCCACCGAATCCGATAAGGTCTTGATTCCGGCGTGTATTTCATCTTCGCCGACCAGGTCTGTCTGAAATGTGATGCTGTTCCCTATGGATTTTGCTTCCGGACGGTCGTAAAACGAACGAACCGGTTCATCATCCAGACCGTTGATGTCCTGCCACAGACTATCTCCCTGCTTTCCCAGGATTCTTACCAGGAAGTCCCGGTCACAGCGCGCTAAATCGCCGCAGGTTGTTATGGAGTATTCGTTCAGGACTTTCTGAGATTTTCTTCCGACAAAAAGGAGTGCTGACACCGGGAGCGGATAGACAATGCGGGGAATGTCGTCCCGCATAATGACAGTCGTGGCATCCGGCTTTTTATAGTCGCTTCCCAGCTTGGCAAAAACTTTGCAGAAACTGACGCCGACGGAGATGGTAATGCCGTTCTCCTCCCGAATTCGACGCCGCAGGGTATCTGCCAGTTCTTTCGGGGTCATATGGAAAAGGTGAAGAGAATTGGTGACATCCAGAAAAGACTCATCAATGCTGAACGGTTCTACGAGATCTGTGTAGTTGAGATAGATTTTGTTGTTCTTCTCATAGTACTCATGGTACAGGTCATGATGTGGAGGAACCAGGACCAGATCCGGACATTTCTTTTTGGCCTGCCAGATGGTCTCCGCCGTCTGAATGTTGTACTTTTTTGCTTTTTCGTTTTTGGCAAGAATAATTCCGTGCCGGCTCTCCGGGTTTCCGGCAACGGCCATAGGCACATCCGCAAGCTCCGGGCGGAGCACTGTTTCTACCGATGCAAAGAAACTGTTACAGTCGCAGTGAAGAATGATCCTGTCTTTCACGGCAGTTCTTCCCCCCTTTGGTTTATATTGTCATTATAACGCAAAGTATGGTATATTTAGGTATATACAGGTAGATTTACAAGGAGAACATTATGGAAAAAATCAAGAAACTGAAAAAGACTACAAAGGGCATCCTATTCTCCCTAATCGCCATTTTACTCATTATGATCGTTGTCATCTGTGTAAACTGGTTCGGCATTCTTCATAAGTATTATGTTCAGCCAAAGGCGCTGAAGGCTTCCGCTCCCTATAGTGAGAGCATGGGTCAGGTCAGTTCGGAAGATCTCGTCTATTTGAAGACCAATCCACACTATGAGCTCGCCACGAACTCCAAAGGCCAGGTTGTTTTCGCGCATGCCAGAATGGCTTATACCGACAACAAGAAAGAGAATAAAGCCGGCCGGAAAGCCCTGCGGGATGTCTACGGGCTAAAGCACTTCTCCAAAACCTGGTATAAAGGATACATTGAAAAATCCAAAGAGATTCAGCCCGGTATGACCAACCCGAAAACCGGCGAGGCCGTGACTGACGCGGAAGTCAATCAGGCAAGACATTTTGGTCTGATTCTTGAAATCTACAGCCACAGTTTTAAAGGCGTAAGATAAGTTATATCAAAGCAGTATTTAACCCCATACGGATTGGGCAGTGCCCATTCGTATGGGGGTTTCTTTTTGGCATTACGCATTACTCTAAGATATGACATAGATAAAACCGGCACTGCAAAACTGTAGTGCCGGTTCACTTTTTAGTGCGTTGTTTTCTTTTTAAGCTTATAGTTCAGGCATCAGTTTACCGTAAACGGTCCACTGGCAACCGAGAATGCATGATACTGCGTATTAGTGTCTTTGGCTACGCCGTTGTAAACCAGACGGTATGTACCAGAGTCTACATTGCGAAGAAGCCAGCCAACGGTTGCATTGTAACCGTTTCCAAGATAAGCATGACCAGTGTAATGAATATAGGTGTAAGGATCTTCATCTACACGGACGGTAACCCACTTGTTTCCTTCTTTCTTCTGAACATACAGATAAGAGTAGTTCTTTGGAACCAGATCGGTTCTTCCCTGAAGGGAAAGAAGTGGAATATTACGTGGGTTGGCAGCAGTAAAGGTAACTTCTACCTTGTCACCATTCTTATAGTGACCCTTATCTACATCTTTGACCAGCCTGCCTGGATTATTGGTATCCGGCTTCGGAGGTTCAACTGATGCATAGGTCGGAATGGCCAGTTTGGTCTTTTCTTTAGCAAGAGACGGACCGGCCGGAGTCTTCTTTCCCTTGACCAGATCCTGCGCGAGGGTGTCGAGCTCCTGCTCCAGAGCGGAACCTGACCACGGTCCAAACAGGCAGGTTGATCCCTCATAATGCTGAGCTGCATACTCTTCACGAGTAGTGACGTACTGGCTGTAAGCATTAGTATGGGTGGACAGGATAACTTTTTTAACACCAGCTGGTTTCAAAGTCTTAGTCAGGCACTCACGAATTCGTCTGCCCTGTTCGGTATTAAGCTCAAAGGAGCATCCGCCGATAGCGAGCTCACCAATCTGGAACAGCTGAACCGGCTGCGTCTTCTGCATCAGGTTGCCGACAGCAAGGCAGACAACCTTCTCCATCTGCTGATCGTCATACTTATCCGACTTAAGAATCTTCATAGCGGTCGGCCAGAGTGGATTAAACAGATACTGTAATCCGTAGAGCTCAATTGTCTTTGAAAAGTCAACATCTTTAACACTGACTTTTCCGGTCTTCGGGTCAATGGAATAGTCTCTTCGAACAGCACCCTCTTTGGCGTTGTCTACCGGAGCACCCTCTTCATCACCGGCGATGATTGCTGCGCCAATGCAGGGCTCACTGGTCTGTGCATGGTCAACATCATCATAAGGCATATGATACGGCCCGATGTATTTCTTGTTAACTTTGATATTGCTGAAATCTACAGTGGTGTAATTGTAAGCCAGTTTCGGGGAAAGGTTGATGGTGGTGACACCAGGTCCTCCCTTGAGGATCTTCATAATCCAATTGGCCTCTTCGGTTCCCGGGATAATCTGGTTCTCAATCGGATCGAGATTCTTGTCAAGGTCAGCCGGGCGCTGGAACGCTAAGTGGTAATCCTTGTCCTGCGGTTTATTCGGACTTACATCGCCTGATTCATTCTGCGGCAGAGCACAGATGTAGCCGTTGCCCATCTTCTGCTCTACTTTGTATGCTGCATAGCCCTTGTGGTCAGCAGCAACAAGGCGGTTGTCAATGCCGTTGGAGGTACCATGGGACGGGAAGAAGGCGATGCATCCGATGTCGCCGCCCTTGTCATGGGAGAAGCTGATAACAGACATCTCTTTATCGGGGGTATTGGCTACCGCATCAAGATCGTTCTTGAACTTCTTTGCGTCATAGTTGACATCCCATTTTGCCGCGTCAAGAGAGCGGTTGTAACTGTGGATGTCAGTCTTAGCATAGGCAAGTTTCACTTTACCGGGTGCGAGGTTCTTGGTTGCAGCCTCAATAGCATCAGCGATTCCCTTAACGATGTACTTGTAACTGTCTTCATCGTAACCAGGAACACCATTGACAAGGTCATAAAGGCCATACCAGGAAACGTTAGAGGTCGAAGCGTGACAATGGGTGGCAGACAACATAGTGTTTGCCTCATTGTACTGGTTCAAACCTCTCTTGTGAAGTTCTTCCAGAACGCCGGGTTTAATACTCTCTGTCATGTGAACCAGTTCGGCAGAGCAGTAAGCCATCTGCGTGTTCCCCTTTTTCACAACAAAGGCTCTCGCGTTCAGGCGAGTCAGGAGGCCCTGCATCAGGTCAGTAACGGAGTTATATCCCGTACTGATTGAAGTAATTGGCCCCGTGATGTCCCCTCGGCCTACACCAACTTCCAGAGTGTCCTTTTTAGACGCCGCAAAGCCGGTAACCACACAGCCCAAAAGAAGGGCCAATGTGAGGATCAGGCTGAGGATAGCTTTGCTAATTTTCTTCATACTATCTCTCCTTATAAATCTACAAAAAAGGCGCTACCACGCAGATGCGTAATAGCGCCTTTGCTAACAGAAATAATCCTGCTCGTTTACGAGCAAGAGTCCCTGATCTTCCACTTTCTCCCCTGATTAAAATTTTATAACCAGATCAAAGTATTGTCAATGTGCTACACTTCGGTTTAGTTGTATAAATTACTTCATGGATTTCTTATTTAACAAGAGCAAATGCAGCCCAAGTGGCCAGGACTCCACAGACTACACTGGAAATCATGTAAACTATGGCTACAAGCACCTTGCCGTTAGAGAGAAAATTATACGATTCCAGTGAAAATGTTGAGAACGTCGTAAATCCTCCACAGATGCCTACTTTCAAAAACAAAACCATACGCGGACTAAGTGCGTTAGATTTGATTACTGAGCAGGCAATCAATCCTATACCAAAAGCACCTAGAATATTAATAAAGAAAGTAATCAACGGAAACCCGCTCTGTGATTTAATTGGCAGTAAGCCGAGGAGATATCGCAGTGCGGCACCTATAGCACCACCAAGACCGACAGTTAAAACATTCAGAGCCATACAATGATCCTTTCTCACAATAAATTAAAAACAGTATACCATGATATTAATCATTAATCCTTAGAAAAACAAAAAAGCACACCCAAACGGATGTGCTTTCTCTGGCGCCCCCAACAGGGCTCGAA
>CAYRKX010000049.1:0-17309 GCA_964425185.1 uncultured Eubacteriales bacterium | reverse complement strand
CCTTGAGGAAACGGTCGGCATCAATAGCCATACCGTTGCCGAGAACGTTTACCGTTCCGGGGTTGCATACGCCGGACGGGAGTGTGTGAAGTGCGAACCGGCCGTACTCATTGATAATGGTGTGGCCGGCATTGGCGCCGCCCTGGAAGCGGACAACGATGTCTGCATCCTCTGCAAACATATCCGTAATTTTACCTTTACCTTCGTCGCCCCAGTTTGCGCCGACTATTGCTTTTACCATGGAATTGGCACCTCCGAGATGTCTGTGTGGTTTCACGCTTTAGCGCGTCACCGTAATATAGCGAAAATATTATACAGGAATTACACGTTGATTTCAACGTCAAGGCCAAGCAGGTCCTTCTTTTCCTCGAGAATCGGGTTGATGTAGTTGTCGACAAATTCCTGAGTCTGAGACGGAGCGCGGCCGATGAAGTTTTTCGGATCCATAACCGACTCGAGCTCATCGAGGCTCATACCGAATGCCGGGTCAGCGGCAATCCGCTCAAGCAGATCGTTCTTTCCGCCCTCGGCCTTGACAACTTTTCCGGCCTCCATAGAGTGAACACGAATTCTCTCGTGGAGCTCCTGACGGTCGCCGCCCTTCTTAACGGCCTCCATCATGATGTTCTCGGTTGCCATGAACGGCAGTTCTTCGAGAAGATGCTTTTCAATCATCTTCGGATAAACAACCAGGCCGGAGACAACGTTAATGTACAGTTTTTCGGATCCATAACCGACTCGAGCTCATCGAGGCTCATACCGAATGCCGGGTCAGCGGCAATCCGCTCAAGCAGATCGTTCTTTCCGCCCTCGGCCTTGACAACTTTTCCGGCCTCCATAGAGTGAACACGAATTCTCTCGTGGAGCTCCTGACGGTCGCCGCCCTTCTTAACGGCCTCCATCATGATGTTCTCGGTTGCCATGAACGGCAGTTCTTCGAGAAGATGCTTTTCAATCATCTTCGGATAAACAACCAGGCCGGAGACAACGTTAATGTACAGTTCCAGAACTGCATCGGTTGCGAGGAAAGCCTCAGCAATACTGATTCTCTTGTTGGCGGAGTCATCCAGGGTTCTCTCTAACCACTGGGTGGAAGCCGTCATGGCCGGGTTCTCGGCGTCACACATAACATAGCGAGACAGAGAGCAGATTCTCTCAGACCGCATGGGGTTTCTCTTGTATGCCATAGCGGAAGAACCAATCTGGTTTTTCTCAAACGGCTCTTCAATTTCTTTCATGTGCTGTAAGAGACGCATATCGCCGCCGAACTTATAAGCAGACTGGCAGATGCCGGAGAGAACGGAGACAACCTGGTAGTCGACCTTTCTGGTGTAGGTCTGGCCGGATACCGGGAAGCACTCAGAGAAGCCCATCTTCTCGGCAATCTTCTTGTCGAGCTCACGGACTTTGTCCTCGTCGCCGTTGAACAGGTCCATGAAGGAAGCCTGTGTACCGGTGGTACCCTTGGAGCCCAGGAGACGCATGTTCTCGAGGCGATGCTCCAGCTCATAATAGTCAAGCAGGATATCCTGCAGCCAGAGGGAAGCACGCTTGCCAACGGTGGTCGGCTGTGCCGGCTGATAGTGGGTAAAGCCGAGTGTCGGCATATCCTTATATTGAATAGCAAACTTGGAAAGCTTATCCATGAGATTGACAAGCTTTTTCTCAATAAGGCGAAGGCCCTCAGTCATCTTAATAATATCGGTGTTGTCGCCGACATAGCAGGATGTAGCGCCGAGGTGGATAATGCCCTTTGCCTTCGGGCACTGAACACCATAGGCATAGACATGGGACATAACGTCGTGACGGACCAGCTTCTCCCGCTCCTCAGCGACCTCATAGTTGATGTCGTCCTGGTGTGCTTTCAGCTCGGCGATCTGCTCGTCGGTAATGTCCAGTCCCAGCTCCTTCTCACTCTCCGCAAGAGCAATCCAGAGTTTTCTCCAGGTGCGGAATTTGAAGTCCGGGGAGAAAATGTACTGCATCTCCTTGCTCGCGTAGCGCGAGTTCAGAGGGGTCTCATAACTGTCTTTTGCCATATTATTTAGCCGCCTTTCGGTAAGTTACTGGTTTCATTCAAACGTAGTAGATTATAGCATAGCGCACGCCGCCGCTCAATCGCAGAAGATGACACCGGTCTCAGGGCTCATGGATTTAATGCGCGCCAGAGATTCCACGCGGATGCCCTGGTCCCGGATGCGCTTGCCGCCATCCTGGTATGCCTTTTCAATGACAATGCCGCAGCCGACAAGGTCCGCACCGGAGGCATTGACCATCTTGATGAGTCCCTGCAGAGCGTTGCCGCGTGCCAGGAAGTCGTCGAGAATAAGGACGCGGTCTCCCGGCTGCAAAAACCGGCGCTCTACCATGCAGTGGTACGTGGTCCCGTGAGTGAAAGATTCAATGGGTTCTGTGTAGACATCATTCGTCAGGTTGTTGCTCTGGGATTTCTTGGCGAACACGACCGGTACTTTGAAGTAGAGCGCGGCCAGCACGGCCACGCCAATGCCGGATGCCTCAATGGTCAAAATTTTTGTCACGTTGTCGTCCTTGTACAGACGGTAGAATTCCTCTCCGCACTTTTCAATGAACGGAACATCAATCTGATGGTTCAGAAACGATCCCACTTTCAGCACGTTTTCGTTGTCCACAATTCCCTCACTGCGAATTTTATCTTCCAGTTCTTTCACCGGCGAGAGCCCCTTTCTGTGTGAAATAAATATGCCTAAATTTTACCATCTGGGCACCTGTTCGTCAAAAAAGCAGAGCCTCGTCCGAGGCCCCGCTGGTTGTTATGTTTCGTCCTTCTCTTTTTTCGCGATCCGGTGTTTCTGTGGACCGATAACGAGTTCGGGAATCACCACACCCTCGGGCTGTCGAACCACATATGCTACAGTGTCGGCAACGTCTTCCGGCGTCAGAGCACATTCGGGATCTTCACTGGCTGTAAAGTCTGCGTTCCGGTACAAATTGGTCTTCGTCATATCCGGAAGGATGGCCGTAACCCGCACTCCATATTTGCGCGCCTCGTCAAACAGACTGCGGCTGAAGTTCAGCAGTCCGGCCTTGGTGGCGCCATAGGCGACGCCGTGCGGGTTCGAAGAGACCGCGGTAACGGAGGAAATATTAATGATTGTTCCGCGGTTTTTCTTCAGAGTCCGTAGCAGCTGCTGCGTCAGAATCATGGGAAGTTCGAGGTTGGTGCGAACCATCTCAGAGATTTTTTCCGGAGACTGCTCCTCGTGAAGTCCGTAATAGGCACATCCGGCACAGTTCACCAGTACGTTCACATTCTTTTCCTGGTTTATGGAGTTTATTTCAGTCACGACCTTGTTCGTGTCCAGTAAATCGCCAGTAATGGTGTGGAAAGGTTCTCCACCCGCGAAGTTCCGGCCGAAACCGTAGACGTCATAGCCGAGCTGAGTCAGTTTTAATGCAATGGCGGCGCCAATTCCGGAGGATGCTCCGGTCACAATTGCCTTTTTCATGTCTGGTCCTCCCAGCGAAAGATTTTTTCTTCGGGTACATACTGCCTGAGTCTGTTGATAAGCAGCAATTCCATTTTTCGGGTCAATGCCGCTCCGTAGTACTCCACGCCGTTTTCGCGGACAAAGGGGAACTGAACGACAGCGGAGTCCGGCTCGTTTTTGCGCATGGTTTTAAGGTAGTCCGGTGCAATGCGGAAGCTTCCAACGCTGGTGTCGAAAATTCGGTTTGCCGGGACGCGCTCAAAGACATAGGAAATGAGGTCTGCGTACTCCTGTTCCCAGTCAGCACAGTAGATCATGGGGTCGAAACACAGGCGGACCGGAAATCCAGCCTGAAGGACCCGGTTGGCGGCCTGCAGCCGCTGGTTCAGACTGGCAGTCCCGTGTTCATAGTCGTGGATGATTTTCTGTGGAGACAATGTATAGGCAAAAATAATTCTGTCTCTTGTCTCTTCCGGGAACTCAGTGCCCTCCAGGACTTTGGTGTATGCCGACTTGGTGCGGATTTCTATCGTCAGGCGGGGCTCGTTCTGCACGAACTCCATCCATTTACGGACATACCCGGCAATAGGTTCTACAGACATGAGGTCCGTGTCATACGATACACAGAGATAAACCTGCTTGCTCTGACATAGTCTGGAAACCTCCTGAAAGATATCTTCCAGGTTCAGAAACAAAACGAGATTCCCCGTGGGATACATGCCCTTGAGAAAGCAGTACTCGCAGTCAAAGACGCAGTTCATCATGCAGGACGTGTAGTAGAAGTTCGCGTTACCAAAGCTCTGACAGTTTGGCGAGCCCGGGTACAGAAGCTGTCCTTCCTTGTGCGCGAGGATGAGTGCCTGGCTCCTATGCTGCGCAAGGTAATTCTGCTTTTTGCGGTTGAACACATCTTTATAGTGATGAATGGGAATGACCGTCGCATTCGGAAACTTCTTCAAAATTTCCTGACACCGCGGCAGGTCCCGCACCCGGTCTTCCACGTAAATATGGGAAAACGGCGCGTTATATCCACTCTGACTTAAGCTCTTCAAAACGGCGTTTCCCCTCCTGTCGGTCCTTACATGGCAGCCTGCCCTCTACATACAACCTCTCAATTTTTTCTGCGATTGGCACCCCTTCCAGAAAAAGATACTTCAGGTACTGCCGGAGTTCGTGCTCCATAGTGGCAGAACAGTGCAGATTTTGCACCAGCTTTTGTACTGCTGTTTCGTACTCTTCGGAAAGCGCATCAGGTTCTTTCTGTGCGGAACGGTCTCGAAGGGTTTCTACGAACTTGAAAATTTTCTTCTGTCCCATAATCTGCTCCACTTCAGCCGGTGTCGGGATGCTTCCGGAGTCTGAGACCACTTTCAGAAACGACATCTGGTGCGGCCCTATGAAATAGTTCGCCGCCTGGAAGATTGCGGACGCCTCCATGTCGGCCAGCCCATCGGCGTGTTTTACAACGCGGTTTGCGGTAGCAATAGCTGCTTCGGGGAAACCCGTGTGCAGTATCATATCCGGATAGAATGTGCGGCCGGAGGATTCTTCTTCTATTTTATTAATTAAGTAAATCGCCCCCGGGGTCTGGCCATAACAGGTCCCGAGGTTGAGAAGAAGGTCACAGGGCTCCGGCGGGCAGGCCGTCAGGACGGAGCCCACGGCTGTGCTGGCCGCGGCATTTCCCATGCCGGTCAGGGTCAGGCGGATGCCGTCCCCGCAGAACTGCGGGAACCGATGAAGTCCCTGTTCTTTTTTGAGGCCGAAGTGCGCAATGACGGGTCTGGCCTCGAGGTGAAGCGCGCAGAAAATATACAACATGCAACTATTGTACCATAGGAAAGGCCCCGGTAAAGCCTGCGCTTCGCCGGGGTCTTCCTATGTAAGGAGCTGTTATTTTTGAGTTTAATAAATTTTCTTGGTCTTGCGCGGATGTGATTTGGCCTTTTCCTTCTCAAGGAGTTTCAGGTTCAGGCGGCCCCAGTCCCAATAGAATTTCTTGATTGGCGGGCAGACCACGAAGAGAACCTGGGCAAACGAGAAGAGCTTGGAAGGATTGACAAATTTCTTACCCTTTTCAATGCCCTTGACCATGCATTTGGCCACGTGTTTCGGGCTCTGTACCGGGAATGGTTTCGGGTATTTGACCTCATTGCCGGTAACGAAGAAGTTTGTATTGGTGGCAATGGGATACAGGCATGTCAGAGTGATGTTGCTTGGCAGCTCCAGGCGCAGGGCTTCCTGAAATCCCTGCATGGCAAACTTGGAGGCAGAATAGATGGCAAAACCAGAAATTGCCATCTTGCCAATGGCGGATACGGTAATGGCCATGGTGCCCTTGCGGCCGTCGAGATAATCTCTGTACTTCTCATACGAATAGATGGGAGAGAAAACGTTGGTCTCAAACATATCCTCGGCCCGTTTCCAGTCGGTGTAGTCCAATTTCTCGTAGTACGGGAAGCCCGCATTTGCATAAAAGATGTCAATAAACGGGAGGTCTTTTGCAGCGCGGTCGAATACCGCATCTACGCCTTCCTGCGTAGAGATATCCTGCTGCATGACAATAAGATTGTCGCTCTTGATTTTGTCGAGGTTCCAGGTGTCCTTATCCACGGCGAACACCTTGTTGTACGGAAGAACCTGCTGCAGGAACTCGTACCCGATACCGCTGTTACATCCCGTCAGGACAATGTTTTTGTCTTTGAGCATTTCATTTTCATCCTTTCCATGTTGGAGTGCAGGGCTGCCGGCCCTGTCCGTGAACTAAACCGCTTTTAGTCCGTCCGTGCGATTTAGTTCGTTCACGTGTACATATTTTTTAACCAACTTTATTTTATATGAAAACAGATGTCTTGTACAGTGTCAAAATTGGGACGAAGTAGATTTTTTGAAATAAACCTTTTGTGGGCTGTTGGATGAGTTTTTAACAAAAGGGACCGTACTCACCGGTACGGTCCCTTTTACATCCATTCGATTTTAGTCCTGCAGCACCTGCGCCTTCAGCGCAGCCTCCTGCTCTACCGTCACACCGAGCGTGTTCCGGTAGAAATTTTCCATGCTGCCATAAGTCGACTCAATTTCTTCTTTGGCCCCGACCAGCATAGAACTGTCTGCATGATACATCTTGCGGAACTCCTTGAAAAAGTCGGAATTCAGGTAGCGGATCCGCAGCCAGAAGTCGAGGAAATTATTACGCAGCGTAAAAGCCTTGTTGCTGACCAGGTAGTCAGCCTCAATGGTCTTTTCGTCAACGCCGAGCAGGTACTCAATAAGTCCCATGACAATTTCAGTCCGGTCTTTACCCTCCGAGCAGTGCACGTAAACGGAATGCCCGGGTTTAACCTCGCTGCAGACTGTCTGAAAAATCTGTTTCAGCGCTGCAACCGATGTCTCGTTTGTGACCATCATGCGGTAAATTTCCGGCATGGAGGGAATGCGTTTAAGAATGTCTTTTTTCTTCTCGCCTTTCCGCGGCTGGATCATGTCCCGCACATCTTCCCGGAGCCGAAGATTGTAATACCTCACGCCGTCCGGCACAATGTCAGGTTCTTTGGCGACCTCACCTTCAATGCGAAGGTCAAAGATAACAGCCACGCCGTAACCTTTCGTCAGCCGCTCGGCGTCTTCCGGGGTCAGGCGGTTCAGCGAACCACCGCGTACGAAGCATGCGTTTTTAATTCGGTGCCCGTCCCGGGTCTTCATCCCGCCGAGGTCCCGCAGGTTCTTAACTGATTTTATATACGTAGTATCCATGGTTATTCCGTAACAATATTGCAGACAATGGAAGAGTTGCTCAAATCAGTGTCACCGTGAGACTCATTCACCAGCGTTGTGGAGAATGTGGCGGAATCGTTGGCATTGATTTCCATGCCTTCAACATCGTCAATCTGACCAGTGGCAAGAGTGTCGCCGCCGCCGTCACGAAGTTCGAGGTTGTCAATTTCTTTAATGGTAACATCTTTGTTTGTACCATTAAGGACTACTACCGTAACTACATAGTTACCATCTTCGTCGTATGTAACACTGTCGACGCCGTAGGACAGCTTACCTTCCTTTAACTCTGGTGGATTCAAGTTAATGTAGCTACCATTATCGAGATCATAGTCGTCAAACTTCTGTGCGCCGTTCGAATTGTCGGTCTCGTTGTATTCCGTAGAATCAACACCCTGGTCGTCTTCACTGGTCGTGGTCGTTCCCGACTCATCCGGACCGCTGGCCACCTGACCATTGACAATGGAATAGTCATTGCCGTTTTCATCTTCTACATCGCCCGAGTAACCATAACGAACCTTACCGTTTACGACGAAATATCTCTTGCCGCTGTCATCCTTAACAATTCCGGTAAAGCCGTTGTCCCGGCGGCCGCCAGTTACATAGCTGGTTCGGCCATGGTCATTAATGAGACCGCTGTAGGATTTGCGTCTGGCACTGGAGGCATTCTCATCAGTCTGTGCCGACGGGGTCAATACCGTCAGTTCACCAGGTGAGTAGTTTCCGTTTCCGCCATTCGGATTTCCTTCCGACGACTGCGTTGTCTGCTGACTGCGTCTTCCATTGCGCTCTTTGTTGTCCTGACGGTTCTTCCAGATGAAGAAGCCGCCGACTGCAATGGCGACAACCAGCAGGCCAATCAGGACCCCGGTCAGGATGCTGTTGGCACGCTTATTCTTCTCGCTCTCTTCCTCCGACTCCGGCTGGTCCTCTGGATTGGGATTCTGACCGGCATTCGGATTCTTTTGATTTTTCTGCTGTTTCTCAGCGCCCGGCTGATTGAACACCATGGTGTCCTGGTTCTTGTCCTTAGAACCCTGCTCCGCCTTAATCCAGGAGGCGGACTCATTGGTGTTCTGGGCGTCGTCTATTTTGGAACCGCATTTGGTACAGAATTTCGAACCGGGTTCGAGTTCCGCACCGCAGCGTGGGCAGTATTTCATAGGGTCTCTACTCCTTTATTACTCTGTGTTGGTTATTGTACCACACGAAAGAGAGTTACAGGAAATTTTTCCAGAGACCCTGCATGGAATTGAAAAGCTCCACGTCTTCCGGCTTGAACTTCACATTGGTCTTGACGTTCTGGCCGTTCGGATAGTGAACATTAACTTCCACATTTGTCCCTTCCGTTACGCCCTTGTTCGCCACGTACTTCAGGAACTCCGGGAATTTCGGGTGATTGCGTTTAAAAGAATCCCAGGCCTGCTTACCATTCTGCAAGGCGCCCAGGTCTACATTGCCAAATCCGGGGATTTTCATAAGCGTCCTCCTGTTTGAGAAAGTCTAGATAAAATGAAAAAAGCCAGGCTATTGCCTGACTCCTTCGGTGGGTGCAGGGGGAGGACTTGAACCTCCGACCTCCGGGTTATGAGCCCGACGAGCTACCAACTGCTCTACCCTGCGATATTGACATCCTCATGGGTTTCTCTCCCTGAGTGCTTAGATATTATAACTGAGCTGTAATAAAAAAGCAAGTCTTTTTTTATTCTTTTTTCCCCGCGCGATTCACTGGTGAATTATGCAGTCTTTTACTGGTCGTATAGGCCAGGTGAATTGCCCGGGAAATATGGTTTATTTTGCAACGTCTTCGGGGCGAACGGTCGAAGAAACCGTCAGCTGCTGCCCGTCTTTGAGCTGGATGGTCTGCTTGCCCTCCGCTCTGGCAATAGCCTTTTTCTCCCGGTCTGCTCGCTTGTCAGCAACGGCCTTTTCCACTCTGGCATCGGACTGCGCCTGGAGCTCGTCTTTTTTGGCCTCGGCGTCCTTGCGGGCCTCGACGCCAATGGAGGCGGCCTCGTGAATCATGTCAGCGGTCGGCTCATAGCCCTTTGCCATGTACTCGTCGTAAACCCGGGTGGCCTGTTTCTGACGAATCTTTTTCACTTTCTTATCGTATTTCTTTTTTGCCTTTTTCAGCTTTTTCTGTTCCGCAGCGACAGCGGCCTTACGATCTTTGGCCTCCTGAATGGCGGGGCGCACACGGTCGTTCCGTTCATCCAGTTTCTGTTTCAGGAATGTCTTAATCTGTGGCCAGCAGGCGTAGATGGCAAGCGCCCCGCCGCCGACAACAGCCCCAGTACCGCCAAGGACGAGGGTAACCTTTTTCAGTTTTCTTTTCTGACGGTCTTTCATGAGGAATCTCCTTCCTTACGTCTAATGATATCTAACCTTAATATTATATGATTTAGAATTTGAAGTCAACGAAAGAGGGCGCTTGCCGGCCGGCCGATTCTGACGGCCACTCGTCACTTGACAGACGGCGGGCTGCAAGCTGCCCGCCCACCGAGTTCCCCGACACCTGTTTTTAAATAAACCGTGAAAACCCCGGGCGTTTACTTGTCAGACCAGCCGAGAAAGGTATAATGAAAAGGTAGCGTCTCGGGCCGCACCACCAGTGGATCGCCCGGGATATTGGAAGGAGGAAAGGAAATGGCCGCTATTCTGGAATGCAAAGACCTAAAGAAAAGTTACGGCAGCTCCCCCGCGCTGAACGGGATCAACCTGGAACTTCCCCGGGGCAAGATCATCGGACTGCTCGGGCCGAACGGGTCCGGCAAGACCACGCTCATCAAACTGGCGTGCGGGCTGCTGGTGCCGACAAGCGGAGAAATTCTCATCGACGGGATGACTCCCGGCGTGGAGACCAAGAAAATTGTCGCATACCTGCCGGAGCGGAACTATCTCCCCGACAGCATGACCGTAAATTCCATGGTCAAATTCATGGCGGATTTCTATAGCGATCTCAACACGGAGAAAGCATACGACATGCTCTCCCACCTCGACATCGACCCGAAGAAAAAATTCAAGGCCCTGTCAAAAGGTAACCGGGAGAAAGTCCAGCTCATTCTCGTCATGGCACGCGAAGCCAAACTGTACCTGCTGGACGAGCCCATTGGAGGCGTCGACCCCGCATCGCGCGACTACATTCTCGACACCATCATTAAGAATTACAACAAAGAGGCCACAGTCGTCATGTCGACTCACCTCATTGCGGACATTGAGCCTGTCCTGGATGAATTTGTCTTCATCCGCAAGGGCGATATGATTCGTCACTCCACGGTCAAATCCGTCCACGACAAGGGCGAGACCGTCGACGAGCTGTTCCGGGAGGTGTTCCGATGCTAGGAAAACTCATAAAACACGAATTTATTGCCGACAGCAAGCTCATGGTTCCGTCGTATATCGTCGTTCTGGTGCTGTCGCTGCTCGGCCGCCTCATGACCTGGCTGTCCACACGGCAGAATATTGAGGCCACCGCGTCCATCGGATTTGTCCGGGTCCTCCGCGGCATGACCGACGTCATTACCGTTCTGTACGGGCTGGCATTTGTGGCGCTCATCATTATGACCGTCATCTTCATGATCAACCGCTTCTACAAGAACTTCTTCACTGATGAAGGCTACCTGATGCTGACGCTCCCGACCAAACCGCGCAACCTCGTGTTCTCCAAGCTGGTCAACTACTTCATCTGGATGCTGTTCAGCACCATTGTTGCTCTCGGCTCCCTGTGGATTACGCTCAGCACCACCGAGGCGTTCCGCAATCAGGCCCGTTCATTCTGGCATACGCTGACAAACACCGCCGGTTTCTTCGGCGTTGAGGTCCGCAACCAGCTCGGCGTTCCCGGATGGAGTTTCGCCCTGGAGCTGATCTTCCTGTACCTGGTATGGGCCGTTCAGTTTGCGCTCATCTGTTACTTCTCTGTAGCATTCGGCCAGCTGCGTGCCAAGAATCATAAGGTGCTCGGAAGCGTTCTGTCCTTCATCATATTCATTATTCTCGGACAGATCATCATCTCCTGGTACTCCAAGTTTGCAAGTGCCCATTTCTCTCACTGGTTCGCCACTCCCGGAGGCACCACACAGGCGTTTGTCTGGTTCGACGTCCTGCTGCTCGGCATCATTGCCGCGCTGCTCTACTGGGGCACCTGCCGTATCATGTCACGCAAAGTCAACCTGGATTAAACTTCACAGTAAGAAAGCCGCCGGCATCAGCCGACGGCTTTTTATTTTATCCTTTATGTCTTTTCCCGGGCGATTTACGGCTCGTTATTGTCCGCCTTCTGCTCTTTTGCGGAGGCGGTCAAAATCAACAGCACCTGCTTCAGCACGGCTACCGGATCTTCACCGGTCGGAACAATAACGCCGAGGTACGGTTTGCTGCCCGCGGAAACACGGACGCGGCGCGGCATGTCGCTGGACAGGCGCATAACGCCTTTCAAGTCGATGTTGTCCCAGTAGAGCATGAGGGTCTCCCCGCGCTGGCCAATCTCATAAATGCCGAGCGACGCGGCACTGTTTCTCAGCAGCGAAATTTCAATGAGTCCCTCAACGGCCTTTGGCGGATCTCCAAAGCGGTCAACCAGTTCATCGATAACATCTGAGGCATCGTCGCTGGTACGGATGTCTGCTATCCGCCGGTACATCGACAGGCGGTTCGGAATGCTCGAGATGTAGCTCTCCGGAATGTGCGCATCAATCTGCAGGTCGATAAGGCAGTCTTTCTCCTCGGTCGGCTCTGTCTTGCCCTCTTTCTCCTCATTGATGGCCTCGCCGAGAAGTTTCAGGTACATATCGTAGCCGACGGCTTCCATATGTCCGTGCTGCTGAGCGCCGAGAATATTTCCCGCTCCCCGCAACTCCAGGTCGCGCATGGCAATCTTGAAACCCGATCCAAACTCGGTGTACTCCCGAATGGCGCTCAGACGCCGGGCCGCTATGTCGGACAGCTCTTTTCCACCGTAGAAGGTGAAATAGGCGCTGGCCCGGCGTGTGGACCGCCCTATCCGACCGCGGATCTGATGCAGCTGGGACAGTCCCAGCCGGTCGGCGTTTTCGACGATCAGGGTGTTGACGTTCGGAACGTCTACGCCGGTCTCAATAATTGTGGTGCAGACCAGAATGTCAATGTCGCCGTTCATGAGGTCACGCCAGACATCGGACAGTTCGTCTTCGCTCATCTTGCCATGGGCAATGCCAATTCGGGCATCCGGCAGGAGCTCTCGCAGTTTTGCCGCGCAGTGCATAATACTGTCTACGTTGTTGTGCATGTAGTAGACCTGACCACCGCGGCGCAGCTCCCGTTCAATGGCTTCTACAATAACACCGGTATCATATTCCAGTACATACGTCTGTACCGGGTGCCGATCCATCGGCGCTTCTTCCAGAATGGACATGTCTCGAATTCCAGTCATGGCCATGTTCAACGTACGCGGGATTGGCGTAGCGGACAAAGTCAGGACATCAACATTCGGGAACTTCTGCTTCAGCTTTTCTTTCTGGGCAACGCCGAACCGCTGCTCCTCATCGACAATCAGCAGCCCGAGGTCGTGGAACTCGACATCTTTGGAAATCAGCCGGTGGGTACCGACAACGATGTCGACATTTCCGCGCTTAATGTTCTGAATAATCTTTTTCTGTTCTCCGGCCGTCTTGAACCGGGACAGCATTTCGATGTTGACCGGGAAACCGTCAAACCGCTGCATGATGGTATTGTAATGCTGGAACGCAAGGATCGTGGTCGGCACAAGGAACGCACACTGTTTTCCATCCGCAACGCATTTAAACGCTGCGCGGAGGGCTACTTCGGTTTTACCAAAACCTACATCGCCGCAGAGGAGGCGGTCCATGGGGTACGGTTTTTCCATGTCTGCCTTAATTTCGTCAATGCACCGGAGCTGGTCTTCGGTCTCGTCGTACTCGAACCGACGCTCGAAGTCGCTCTGCATATCAATGTCGGGCGAGAACGCATAGCCCGGGGTCTTGAGTCTCTTGGCATACAGTTCCGTGAGTTCTTTGGCAATGTCCTTTACAGCAGCACGGACTTTAGCGCGAGACTTCTCCCACTCCTTGGAACCCAGCCGGTTAATCTTTACCGTGTGGGATTCCTCACGTGGTCCAATGTACTTCGACACAAGGTCAAGCTGCGTAACGGGAACATACAGGGTGTCGCCCTTGGCGTATTTAATCTTAATATAATCCTTGGTGACGCCGGACACCGTGAGGTTCTCTATGCCTTCAAAGATACCAATACCGTGGATGTTGTGAACAATGTAGTCGCCCTTATGCAGTTCATCCAGAGAGTGGAACGCATTGGCGGACTTCGGCGCACGGATTCGGCGCCGGCTCCCACGGGACACGCCGCTGTGGCTGACCAGAAGGAACTGGGACTCGTAGAACGCCACCCCAGAACTGAACGTACGGGGAATGACGCTGATCTGTCCACGGGCAAACCGCTCCGGGATGTCCGCGTAGTATACCGCATTTTCGTCCCGCTCCAGGAGGTCCTCGGTCAGGGCTTTTCCGGCCTTTTCCGTTCCTGCAGCAATGACTACCGCCTGCTCTTTATAGTCTGTCGGCAGGCAGTCATCGAACAGAGACGACATGGTTCCGTTCCACGCTGGCAGTGTGGCCAGAGACAAGCTGTATAAGTCCTTCAGGGGAAGTTCAAACGATCCGCGTGCGAAGTTATCTATGAAGATGGTGTCTGCGTTGCGGTAGTCCTCTACCAGCATAGTATAGGTAATGTCCAGCTCGCCGAGAGACCGCGTCATATCGCCGACTTCGTAGGCACCTTTCAGGTCTTCCCGGGACAGCTTGCTGACAGCGGCGGCTTTTTCCTTCAGCTGGCCGCTCTCGGCCAGGAACAGCAGGTCGCCCTCGCCCAGGTAACTCAGCGGAGTGGCCGCCACCTCGTAAATGAGGTTGATGTACTTGTCGAGGCAGATGTCGCGTCCGGCACGGATGGCGTCTGCGTCATCCTGCATTTTAGTGCGAACCGTGTCTTTGTTTTTCGTGCGCACGCGCGCTGCCAGCTTCTCAATTTCGTCCGCCAGTGCACTGCGGTCCCGTACAATCAGCTCACCCGGAGGCGTAATGACAACGGAGTCCACCGTGTCTGTTCGTCTCTGCGATTCAGTTTCGAACTCACTGATCGTATCAATCTCATCGCCCCATAATTCCATACGGAGCGGATTCTCACGGTCCGGAGGGAAGAAGTCGACAATTCCGCCGCGAACGGCGAACTGTCCAGGTCCTTCTACCTCGTCAGCTCTGGTGTAACCCGCGTCGACGAAGTCACTCAGGAGTTTATCCAGATTGATGTCTTCCCCTGTCTTGAGGCGGATCATCCGGCTGGCGAGCACCTGCGGCGGCATGGTCTTCTGCATGGCCGCCTCCACGGGCATTAATAACACGTCCACACTCTTCAGCAGCCACGCGGACAGCGCGCCCATGCGTGCCTGCTCGTATTCCCGGGACCGGGTCTGCTCGCTTAAGTAGGACAGCTCCCGGGCAGGCACGACAGCGGCGCGCGTCCCGAATGCCTCAAGATCGTGAGCCATTCGTGTGGCGGTCCCCTCCTCGGGGACCAGCACGATGGCGCGTTTCTTTGTATCCGCAAGGATACTGTGAATTAAATACGCTTTATGGATGTTCACGGCTCCCAAGATACCAAACGGAAACTGGTGCTGATTGATATTATTGACAATAGAAAGATAGTCTTTGTTTTCTCCAACAGCGGCAGAAAATCCTGACATATAAAATCCTTTCTTACAGCCAGTACTGCCCCCATCACATATGGCGATGGGGGTGACTGTCTATATTCTCTTATTTCGTGCGGTTATACCGGTTCATGGCTTCCTGAATATTATCTTCCAGGATAAGTTCAGCGGCCTTGCCGGCGTTTTCCAGCGGTTCTTCCAGAGTCTTCATATCGTCTTCCGTGAAATGGCCCAGCACGTAGTCTGCGAGGTCCATCTCCGACCGGCGGCGGTTGCCGACGCCGATCCGGATTCTCGGGAAGTTGTCGGACCCGAGACATTCAATAATGCTCTTCAGTCCGTTGTGTCCGCCGGCAGAACCGCCCTTGCGGATCCGCATTTTTCCCGGGTGAAGATTGATGTCATCCGAGAACACAATGATATGTTCCGGCGGAATCTTATAGTATGCGGCGGCCTCCGCTAGGGCCTCGCCGCTGTTGTTCATATAAGTCAGAGGCTTCATCAGAAGGACCTTCTGTCCGTTTATGACAGCCTGGGCCGTCAGAGACTGAAACTTGTGACGGTCAATTGTGACATTGTATCGCTCTGCCAGGCGGTCAATCGCCATGAATCCGACATTGTGCCGTGTCGTGGCGTACTTGGAACCGGGATTGCCAAGGCCGGCAATAATGAACATAGGATTCCTTCCTTTGCGCTTCAGAAAATCGAACATCTGTGAAATCACTTCATATTCTTATAAGGTTTTTTACGGGTGACCCATCCGTCAACGTTTTTCTGATAGGAACGGGCTACCGCCAGAGCATTCTCCGGTACGTCGTCGGTAATCGTGGAACCGGCAGCGGTGAATGCCCATGCACCGACTTTAACCGGTGCTACAAGGTTGGTATTGCAGCCAATAAAGGCGTGGTCTTCAATGGTGGTGCGGTGTTTAACCTTACCGTCGTAGTTTACGGTCAGAGAGCCGCAGCCAAAGTTGCAGCCGGAGCCGACATCCGAGTCACCGACATAGGTGAGATGCGGAACCTTGGTGCCCTTACCGATGTTGGAGTTCTTAATTTCTACGAAGTTACCAACATGGACATTCTCGTCCAGATGAGTGTTCGGACGAATATGGGAGAACGGGCCGACGTTGGCGCCGTTTTCAATAACGGAGTCCTCGAAGAAGACGTTGTTCAGCTGGACGCCATCTTTAATAGTGCTGTCATAGACCATGGTATTCGGCCCAAGGGTGCAGCCCTCGCCGACCGTGGTCTTGCCCTTGAGGATGGTGTTCGGCAGGATCTGTGTGCCGCGGCCAATCTCAACATCTTTTCCAATGAGAATACCGTCAATGCACGGAATGTCCACCCCGTTCAGAAGGTGTTTTTTCAGGACCTGTTTTCTGGCAATGTCGTTGAGTTCCAGAAGCTGCAGCCGGTCGTTTGCGCCGAGAACTACGTTCCCATTTTCGGCGGTAAAGACACCGGCACGTTTTCCCTCGTTCTTGAGGATAGAGATGGTATCGGTCAGATAATACTCACCGGAGACCTTGGACGGAGTCAGCTTCTCCAGTGCGTCCAGCAGAGCATCCTTGCGGAACCACAGAACGCCGGAGTTAATTTCCTTAACGGCGAGTTCTGCCTTGTCGGCATCCTTCTGCTCGACAATGCGGACCAGTTCGCCGTCGGCATTTTTCAGAATCCGGCCGTAGCCAGTCGGGTCGTCAATTTCTGCGGACACAACCGTAACCGCGTTGCCGTCTTTAATATGGGCTTCCAGAGAGTTGGTAATGGTGTCTGCGTCAATAAACGGCGCGTCGCCATTGAGGATGAGTACGTTGTCAGCGTCATTGGCTTTCAGAGCCGGTACAGCCTGCATAGCCGCATGGCCGGTTCCCAGTCTCTCCTTCTGCCAGGCGATCTGGCAGCGGTCGCCGACATGTTCTTCCAGCTGCTCGCCGTAATGACCTACAATGAGGATCTTGTCATCGATGCCGCTGGCATCCAGTGCGTCCAGAACCCAGTCAATCATCGGTTCAAAGAGGACTTCCGTCATAGCCTTCGGCATGTCCGCTTTCATTCGTTTTCCCTCGCCTGCGGCGAGAACGACTGCACAAATTTTACTCATCGATTAAACAACCTCCAGACTACTGTCGCCAAGTCGGAATGGGTCCGTGCGGCCACATTCAGCGTTAATTCAATTAAAATGTAGACAATGATAATAAACAGGAACAGAGCCAGTCCGCTCGTTCCACCCCTGGACCTCAAAAGCTTTCCGCGTTCGTCTCCCGACATCTGCTTGGCGCGGATCAGCAGCTTCTCACAGTGGCGTTTGTATAAATAGTTGCCGAAAATAGCAGCCATAACCTG
>CAYRKX010000048.1:12827-17422 GCA_964425185.1 uncultured Eubacteriales bacterium | reverse complement strand
TTTCGGCAACCCCACCGGTGCCCAGCATGTCACGTCTTCCGTAGGCGGCGAACAGTCATCATGGACTTCTCCGGAAAAGAGCTCATTCGGTCCGAGCCGGACGCCTCTTCTTTCCCGAACGGTGGTATCCGCTCCACTTTCGAGGCCAGAGGTTATACCGCATGGGACCCGACCTCCTATGCTTTCATTAAAGACGACACCCTCTGTATTCCATCCGTCTTCTACTCCTACACCGGTCAGGTCCTGGATAAGAAGACCCCGCTTCTCCGTTCTATTCAGGCAATGGATAAGCAGGCCATGAGAATTATCAACCTTTTCGGCAACCCCACCGGTGCCCAGCATGTCACGTCTTCCGTAGGCGGCGAACAGGAGTACTTCCTGATTGACCGTGATCTCTACAACGAGAGAGAAGACCTCAAACTGACCGGCCGCACCCTCTTCGGTGCCAATCCTCCCAAAGGCCAGGAGAAAGAGGACCATTACTTCGGCGTCATCAAACCGACTGTCAAGGAATTCATGGCCGATCTCGACCAGGAACTCTGGAAACTCGGTGTTTACGCCAAGACCGAGCACAATGAAGTTGCCCCGTCCCAGCATGAGCTCGCTCCGATCTATTGCGAGACTAACCTTGGTACTGACCAGAACCAGCTCATCATGGAAATCATGAAGAAAGTTGCTTACAGACATAATCTTGCCTGTCTTATTCATGAGAAGCCGTTCGCCGGCGTCAACGGATCCGGTAAGCACAACAACTGGTCTGTAACCACTGACACTGGTGTCAACCTCTTCAATCCCGGTAAAGATCCGGCAAACAACCCGCAGTTCCTCGTCTTCCTCGCCGCCGTTGTCAAAGGCGTCGATGAGTATCAGGATCTCCTCCGTGTCAGCGCCGCTTCTCCCGGAAACGACCATCGTCTCGGAGGTTCTGAAGCACCGCCAGCTATCGTCTCCATGTATCTCGGCGACGAGCTCGGCAAAATGGAAGAGGCTCTCGCAGAGCACAGAACTGTTGAGAAAACTAAAACAGAAATTGCCGATACCGGCGTAGAAGTTATTCCAAACTTCAAGAAGGATAATACCGACCGGAACCGTACGTCTCCATTCGCCTTCACCGGCAACAAGTTCGAGTTCCGTATGCTCGGTTCCGCTATGTCTCTTGCCGACCCAAATACCGTACTCAACACTATGCTTGCCGAAGAACTCGAGCAATTTGCTGACGTTCTCGAGAAAGCCGACGATGTTGACGCTGCAGCCAAGTCCCTTGCTGCTGATGTATTCGCCAAACATGGACGCATCATCTTCAACGGCGACGGCTACACTGACGAGTGGGTTATTGAGGCTGAGAAGCGTGGTCTTGCCAACCTTCGTACCTGCGCTGATGCTTATCCGGCTTACATTGCTGACAAGAACGTTAAGCTCTTTGAAAAGCACAATATCTTCACCAAGGAAGAGCTGACCTCCCGTTATGAGATGGGTCTCGAGAACTACTGCAAGACCCTTCACATTGAGGCACTCACCATGCAGGAAATGGTCAAGAAAGACATCTACCCGGCAGTTCTCGAATACATGGATACCGTTGAAGAGAGCATTGCCAAGAAGATAAAGATTTCCAAATCCATTTCCCACGAGAGTGAATCCAAACTTTTAAACTCCCTGTCTACTCTCTCTGACAGTCTGATGAAAAAGTCCGAGGAACTTGAGTCCATCCTGGTTGCCGCTGATGATATCTCCGATATTCAGAAGCAGGCCAACTATTACAGAGACTCCGTCTTCCCGGCCATGCAGGAAATGCGCGCTGTTGCCGATGAGCTCGAAACCATCACGGCAAAAGACTACTGGCCGTTCCCGACCTATTCCGATCTTCTCTACAGCGTTGTTTAAGCTGCTGAACCACAATAAATACACCCTTTCTATAGCAACAAACAGAAAGCAGCCGGTTTATACCGGCTGCCTTTTGTTTTTCCGGTGGATTTTTTCCCCTGAATTCTCTACAATAGTAGCGTTAAAATCTTGCATACAGGAGGATAAACTATGTCAGATACACTCAAAGAACGTTCTGAGATGGACCCGCAGTACATGTGGGACCTCTCCTCTCTCTATAAAGACGATGCTGCCTGGGAAGAAGACCTCAAGGCACTGGACCCGCTCATTCAGCACATGTCCACATTCCAGGGCAAACTGAAAGACGCCGTCACTATTTACAACTGCCTGGAGGCGGACACCGCACTGGACCGTAAGCTCTCCAACCTGTTTGTGTATGCCAATGTTCGCAGAAGTGAAGATACCCGTGCTGAAGCAGCGCAGTCTCTCTACATGCGCATTTATGCAAAGTACGTGGAGGCCATCTCATCAACCGCTTTCATTTCCCCGGAGATTCTCAGCCTTCCGGAGGACAAGCTGAAGGAAATTGCCAAAGATCCGGTTCTCGAGCCCTATGCGTTCACCATGGAGAAACTGCTGAAGCAGAAGCCGCATACCCTCTCTGCCAAAGAGGAAGAGCTCCTCGCCAGCTTCGGAGAAGTGTTTGCCGCTCCGGCAGAGATTGCCACCAATCTTCAGGACGCCGACCTCGTCTTCGAGGACTGCACCGACAGTGAGGGCAAGACCCATGAGGTCACCGACTCCAACTACATTAATCTTCAGATGTCCGAGGACCGTGTTCTCCGTAAGAATTCCTTTAAGAAGTACTACAAGGGCTACCGCCAGCACATCAATACCTTTGCCTCCACCTATTCCGGCACGGTGAAAGGCGCGGTAGTAGAAGCCAAAGCCCGCCACTACGGCTCCTCCCGTGAGATGTTCATGGCAGGAGAAAACATTCCGGTCTCCGTCTACGACAGCCTCATTGAAGCAGTTCGGGACCACCTCCCGGCGATGTACCGGTATGTCGATCTCCGCAAGAAGATGCTCGGCATTGACGACTTACATTACTATGACGTCTACGCTCCTCTGGTTTCAGGGTCTGACCGCAAGTACTCCTACAAAGAAGCTCAGGAACTTGTTCTGGCAGCAGTAGAGCCGTTAGGGAAAGAGTACGGTGACATTGTCCGCGGTGCCTTCCGAGACCGCTGGATTGACGTTTACCCGAACAAGGGCAAGAGCGGTGGCGCCTACTCCACCGGTTCCTACGACTCCAACCCGTTCATTATGGCAAACTATACAGACAACCTCGACAGCGTATCCACCATCGCCCATGAAATGGGACATTCGGTACACACCTGGTTCTCTCATCACGCCCAGCCGCCGCAGTATGCGGATTACACTATCTTTGTTGCAGAAGTTGCCTCCACAGTCAATGAAAACCTGCTGACTCAGCTTCTGCTGAAGGATACGAAAGATCCCCGTGAGCGTCTGGCCCTGTTGAACCATTACCTCGAAGGATTTAAGGGCACCGTGTATCGCCAGACCATGTTCGCCGAATTTGAAAAGGGTGCACACGCCATGGCAGAGCAGGGACAGCCTCTGACTCCGGCCGCTCTGAATGCCCTGTACGGAGGTCTGGTCAAGGACTACTTCGGACCGGCCCTGATTATGGACGACGAGGTAGAGAGCGAATGGGCCCGCATTCCGCATTTCTACAGCCCGTTCTACGTCTACAAATACGCAACCAGCTATTCTGCTGCAGTCGCCATCTCCGAGGCTATCCTGAACGACGGAGAGTCCGCAGTCACTCCGTACCTGGAGTTTCTGCACATGGGCGGCAGCCAGTATCCGCTGGATGAGCTCCGCCACGCCGGTGTCGACCTCTCCACTCCGGAGCCGGTCAACCGCGCACTCGACAAGTTTGAACAGGTTCTCGATGAAGCGGAGAAGCTGGCAGACGAAATTCAGTAAATTATAATACCAGACGACCCTGTCACATCTCTGTGGCAGGGCCGCTTTTTTGTCTGTCAGTTCTATTCTGTTTCCACATGGGAAATTTTACCGGTGACTGCGTTGACATCAATTTCCACAGACTGACCTCTCTGGTTGATACCTTCCAGTTCGTATACCGTTTTCTCATGGTCGTCGTCCAGACCCCGGCCGGCAAAGCGATACCCTGGGGCGTATTTCTGAGCCGCTGTCAAGGCCTGTTTCTCAGAAACCTTATGGCTGCCGTGGACCAGAGCCTGATGAATAATGCCAAAAATAGCAGTTTGCACTCACGTACTGACAGGGCGCCGGGTGGCAAGCTTTTCGAAATCTAATGATAGCCTCCTCCCAGAGGTGGCTATCATTCACTTTTCAGAAAATTGCCCCTGAAAACCGACAGTATTTTTGGAAATTTCAATATTTTGCCGCCGGTAAATGATTCAAAAAAACGGCTTGACGACGGCGCTAAAAAGTATCCTAGGCAGAGCTGTCCAAATTTCAGTTCTGCTCTTTATTTAGCGAACATCTTTGCCACAAATTGTTCGTCATCTTGACATGCATCTAAACTTCATGTAGCAGTTTTCTATATACAAATTTTTACCACCGGTTTGGAGAAGCAATTTTGAGAAAACTTAATTTTCACCCCCAGTTTTTTTCAAAGTGGCAACAAGTCAGGTTTTCATTTTTTGCCTCCCAGGCTATGCGCCATAAATCAGCTGTCATTGTGTCCCTGCTCATATTTT
>CAYRKX010000048.1:0-12727 GCA_964425185.1 uncultured Eubacteriales bacterium | reverse complement strand
TGTCCCTGCTCATATTTTCGGCAGTTGAAATAAGTGCTGCCCGCGAGGTGTTTGACAAAGTCAGAAACCACAAAAGAGGCCGGGCAGCGATAAGCTGCACGGCCCTCAAATACTATTCGGTATATAAGATATCTTCCGGTTCCAAATCCGGGCGGCGGTTGTCGGAATCCATAGACACGTAGTCATAGATGAGCGGGTCCCTGATCAGCTCGTTCCATGCTTCCCACGTCACGTGCAGGAAGTCGGGCTCCAGTTCAACCCCCTCCTCGATTAAAGGACACAAGTACGGGAGTTCCAGGTCGTTGAATACAAGACTCAATCGCCCGGAGGATAAAAGATGAGGAGTCACAGGAAACGTGCGGCACTGAATGGACCGCTTCTTTCGATGACAGTGGAACGGATCCTTGCAGCGGACAAAGTAGATGTCCGTCCCGCGCCAGGAATACGGGAAGAAGAAATCCTCCGCCTTGCCGGTCCACCAGTAAAGCCAGTCGGCGTCGTCCACCAGCATCTGCTCTTCCCCCGGGAGAAGGAAAATCCCCATGTCGTCCTGCTGATCTTCCGGCACACGGGTACATCCACAGCACGCGGCACTGCAGAGCTTTCCACAGTCGAACGCCATGGGTGACACCTCATCCAGGCTTTGGTAGATATCCCGGTACACCTCTTCCGAGAAAGCCATGCAACGTCTCCTTTATTTCAAGTACAGATTTCGAAGTTCTTCCTGCTTATCCGGGGTCATCCCCAGCTGATTCACCAGGAAGGAATACATGGAGCCATAGGTCTTGTCAATGGTGTTCAAAGCATGCTCCATCCACTCGCGCTTGACCGAAGGATCCAGGCTGATATCCCGGGCGATTCGCCGGCTGTGCGTCACATCCAGTACCTTTTTGTACGTATCTTTGACAAGCTTGGCGTTGAACTTATTAGACACCAGATAATCCGCCATAATGACATCCCGGTCCGCTCCAAGGGCCGAGAGAATAAGCGCGGCAGCCACACCGGTCCGGTCTTTTCCGTCAACGCAATGCCAGAGCACGGTCTTTCCGCCGGCGTTCATGAGTTCCACAAACATCTGGCGATAAGCGCGGATAGCACTGTCCTCCGTAACCAGCATATGGTACATATTGGTCATATACGTGTCAACCACACCGGTCTCCATAGCGTTGGCCAGAGCTTTAATATGTTCTGAACTGCCGAGGTCGAAAATGGGAATACCGATTCCAAGCGGCGACAGCGTCGTATGCTTCACCCCATCAATCCTCGGATCGGGGGCCTTCAGCCGCTCGGTGGGAACACGCAGATCTATGATAGTATCCAGATGATACTTTTTACTAAGCCTGCGGATATCCGCCGATGTCGCATTTTTCAGCTGGGCGGTCCGCAGAAGTTTTCCTTTGCGGATTGTCCGGCCGTCTTTCATCTTATAGCCGCCGAGCTCCCGGGAGTTCAGGACTCCCTTCAGTCCGATGGAATGCCGCCGGGACAGTCTGTTCAGACTCTCCGGGCTGTCGTTGAACAGCATCATAGTTGCGCTCCTTTACTTTTGGATTCGTCCAAACCCTCTTTCCAGCTCTGTCCGCGTCATCTCAATACAGATGGGACGTCCATGCGGGCAGTAGCGAATATTGCGATGGGAGAGGAGAAATTCTACCAGCTTTTTCTGCTCCTCCAGCGGGGTGTGATCTCCGGCCTTGATAGCGGCGCGGCACGCGGTGTTGGCGTAGATCCACTTGAGCTTTTTCGGCACCGGCTCCTGGGAATTCAAAAGCTGCCCCGCCATCTCCTGAATAATGGAGGGAATATCGTAATTAATGAGCATAACCGGTACTTCACGGACCGCCACGGTCCCTGTACCGAAGTCTTCGATATCATACCCTGCCTGCTTCAGAAGGTCAACATTGTTTAGAATTGCCGAATATTCCTCCTTGCTCAGCGTGACCGTAACCGGAGTCAGAAGCAGCTGAGACTTCACCGATTCCCGCTCCGCCAGCAGTTCCTCGTAGAGAATCCGCTCGTGGGCAGCGTGCTTGTCAACCAGGGTAATCTTTCCCTCGGTTTCAAAGATAATGTATGTCTTGAACGCCTCGCCTATAATCCGAAAATCTGGAATTTCTGTCTGCTCAGAGTACGGCACAGCCGGCGGCTCCTCGCTTCTGAGTTGTTCTGCCCGCTGTGGTTTCACAGATGGGGCTGCCTTAGCTTTCTCTGGTGTCGGCTTCGATTTCACCGGCTGCGGCTTTTCCACTGTTGTTTTGCGCGGAGCATTGTCCTCCAGAGGAACCGCAATGGAGACCTTGTTCTTCCCCTCTTCCACAACCGACGCCGTCAGCCGCTCATTGCGGGAAATATAAGGCTTCGGCGGTTTGCTCTTCTTCGGCTCAGGTTTCTTCTGGCTGCTCTTCTTTCCAGGCGATGCAGTGTTCCTGTTCCGCTCCTCCCGCCAGTCCTTAGCGGTCTCTTTCTTCCAGAATCCTTCTACCCGCTCCGGCAGCTTCGAATCGTCGAGTTTCATCTGTTCCCCGGTCTCCTTTTTGAAGGGAGACTGGTGTTTCAGCTCACGTTTTGTCAATTCCAGCCGGTTCGGGACGTCCTTTTTCTCAATGGCGTTCTTCGTGGCATAGTAAACCGCGTCAAAGACCATCTTCTCATTCGAAAAACGGACTTCCGTCTTAGCCGGGTGCACGTTGACATCCACAGTGTCCAGCGGAATGTGGATATTTAAGACACAGGACGGGAAGCGGCCCACCATAATGGCACCTTTGTAAGCCTGTTCCAGAGCGGCAGTGGCGGTACGGCTCTTCACCAGCCGGCCGTTTAAGAAGAAAAACTGCATGGAACGGTTGGCACGAGACGCCGTCGGTTTGGATACCAGTCCGTCGACCTTAACTCCGTTCAGCTCATACTCTGTCGGCAGTAAGCCTGAGGCAAAGTCCTTGCCAAACACGGAATAAACCGCTGAAGTCAGTTTTCCGTTGCCAGGCGTGGCCAGCTGCTGGCGGTCATCACGGATAAACCGAACAGACACTTCTGGATGCGACAGCGCAATGCGGTCTACAACTCCGGCAACCGAGTTGCCCTCGGTAACATCCCGTTTTAGGAACTTCATACGTGCCGGGGTGTTATAAAACAAGTCTCGAACTACAATGGTAGTTCCGAGCGGACAGCCAGCGTCGTCGAGCATGACTTCTTCCGACCCCTCAATTTTATAGACCGTGCCAATTTCATTGTCCGGTGTCCGGGTCAGAATGTCCACTTTAGAGACAGCGGCAATCGAGGCCAGTGCCTCGCCGCGGAACCCGAGGGTTCCTATGGCGTGGAGGTCCTCCTCACGCAGAATTTTCGAGGTTGCGTGGCTCTTAAACGCGTTCCGGATATCTTCCCGGGCAATGCCGCAGCCGTTATCCGTAACCCGCATATAGGTAATGCCGCCGTGACGGATTTCCACAGTGACCGAATCCGCTCCGGCGTCGATAGCATTTTCCATTAGTTCCTTGATGACAGAAGACGGGCGTTCTACCACTTCTCCCGCGGCAATCAAGTCCGCAATATGCTTGGGCAGCACATTGATTTTCGCCATTGGTTATAACTCCTTGGCCTTTTCGGCCAGTTCATACAGATAGTTCATTGCTTCAATGGGCGTCAGTGTTGTGACGTCCAGCCTTTTCAGGGAATTGACAATTTCATCGCCCTTGGCACTGGCAAAGCTGATCTGCATGCTGTCTTCCTCTTCGTCCGCCTTAGCGGCAACAGCATTCAGGTCAATGCCCTCTTCTTCGACAGCTCTCTGCCGGGCTTCCTCCTCGGCCACCAGCTCCTTTAGAATCTGGCGGGAACGTTTGACGATGGGGTTTGGTACACCGGCCAGCTTGGCCACCTCAATACCATAACTGCCGTCCGCCGGACCGGGGACAATGCGGCGCAGGAAGATGATATCGTCTCCCCGTTTTTTACAGGCAATGTTGAAATTCTTGACATGAGGATTCTCATTGGCAATGTCCGTCAGCTCATGGTAATGCGTAGCAAACAGGGTCTTCGCTCCAATCTTCTTGCTGGTGACATATTCCAGTACTGCCTGGGCAATGCTCATACCGTCAAAGGTAGAGGTTCCACGTCCAATCTCGTCGAGAATAATGAGGCTGTGCTTCGTGGCGTTCTTCATGATCATGGCCACTTCGTTCATTTCCACCATAAATGTGGACTGGCCGGATCCGAGGTCGTCTGATGCACCAACACGGGTAAAGATGCTGTCGCAGAGACAGATCTGTGCCTTGCGGGCAGGAACAAAACAGCCAATCTGCGCCATGATGACAATGAGGGCAACCTGACGCATGTAGGTGGATTTACCGGCCATATTCGGTCCGGTAATGACAGCCGCCATATTCTCGTCCCGGTCCAGAAGAGTGTCGTTTGGAACGAAGGGAACACCCTTTAACATTTTCTCCACTACCGGATGGCGGCCTTCCTGGATTTCAATCCGTCCGTCATCGGTAATGATGGGGCAGACATAGTTGTTTTCCACAGAGACTTTGGCAAAGGAGCACAGTACATCCAGAGCCGCAACTGCATGAGACGTTGTCTGTATGCGGACCAGGCTCTCCGCTACCGTGTTCCGGACGTCACAGAAAAGCTCATACTCCAAATGGGTAATCCGTTCCTGGGCTCCCAGCACTTTGGACTCCAGTTCCTTCAATTCTCCGGTAATATAGCGCTCAGCATTGGTTAAGGTCTGTTTGCGGATGTAATTGTCCGGTACATCGCCTTTATAGGATTTTGGCACCTCAATGTAGTAGCCGAAGACTTTGTTGTAGCCGATTTTCAGTTTGGGAATTCCGGTCTTCTCGCGCTCGTCCGCCTCAATCTGGGCGAGGTAGCCTTTGCCGTTGGAGACAATATCCCGCAGATTGTCGAGCTCTTCGTTGTAGCCTGACTTGATCATTTCGCCCTCGCGGACGGAGAACGGCGGCTCTTCGACGATGGCGCGGTCTATGAGATCCACAAGGTCGTCCATCGGGTCAATCTGCTCCTCGATCTGCTGGAGGAGATCCGTATTGGCGTCAGCCAGCATGGCCTTAATTGGGGTCAGGCTCTTCACCGTCTCCCACAGGCTGCGGAGCTCGCGGGCGTTTGCGGTTCCATAAGAAATTCGAGTAATGAGACGCTCCATGTCATGGATGCTCGACATGGTATCCGCCAGCTCATCGCGCAGGGCCATGTTATCTGTGAGGTAAGCAACTGCGTTCTGTCGTTTCAGAATACCGCCGACAGACATCAGCGGCTGTTCCAACCAGGAGCGGAGAAGCCGCTTGCCCATGGCGGTGCGGGTCTTGTCCAGAACCCAGAGCAGGGTTCCTCGCTTTTCCCGGTTGCGCAGGGTCTCGGTCAGCTCCAGGTTTCGTCGGGCCGAAAAATCCAGCTTCATGTATTTGGCATCTGTGTAGAAATGGACTTCCCGGATATTCTCAAGGTCATTTTTCTGGACTCCGAAGAGGTAGTCCAGCACAGCGCCGAGCGCGCGGACCGCGTTTTCTGATGTGAGGTTCAGCTCTTCGAGTGACTTGTCGAAGTGGTCTGTAATGAGTTTCTCGTTCTTTTCCAGGTCAAATGCGCTGTCCGGAAGCGTCTGGCTCATGTTCTTTTCCTGCCGCTCTACATAAGAGACCAGACCTTTAAGCTTGGCGCCCTGACTGTTAGTCAGAATTTCCTTCGGAGAGAACCGGCCAAGCTCATTGATGGTCTTCTCTCCATTAGCGCCCTCTTCTACAGCGGTAACCTGTACTTCCCCGGTAGAGACATCTACAAAGGCTATGCCGGTCTCCCCGTCTCCATGGTAAATGCCGCATAGAAAGTTATTTCGGGACTCGTCCAGCATGTCACTTTCAATAACGGTACCCGGGGTGACAATGCGGATAACATCACGTTTTACCAGACCTTTTGCCAGTGCCGGGTCCTCCATCTGTTCACAGATGGCCACTTTATATCCTTTGGTGACCAGCCTGGCGATATACGGCTCTACACTGTGAAAGGGGACGCCACACATAGGTGCCCGCTCCTCCTGGCCGCAGTCTTTTCCGGTCAGGACCAGGTCAAGTTCCCGGGAGGCAGTTTTGGCGTCGTCGAAGAACATCTCGTAAAAGTCTCCGACCCGGAACATGAGGATGGCATCCTGATAATTCTGTTTTATGTTGATATACTGCTGCATCAGCGGCGTAAATTCCGGCATTTCAATCTCCATTTCCATGAAATTAAGATATACAAATTAGTATTTAATTTTACCACTTTTATAGGCAAAAAGAAACAGAGCCGCCCCACTGGCAGCTCTGTTGAAAGTTCAGTTGTCGATCTTGTCTCAGCAGGTTCCTGAGCTGCAGTCGTCACCACAGCCACAGTCTCCGTCGCCGCAGTTGCAGCCTTTCTGATCTTCCGGTTTCGGCTCACAGGTTGCGGGGTCCTCGCCGTTCACGCAGAGAGACAGAATCTGCATGATGTAATTCATGAGCTTGTCAAGCTCCTGTCCCGCCGCATTGGCTTTCTGAATATTCTCATTGCCCATCAGTTCCTGGTAGATTTTCTGGAACGACTGGTCGAGGTTCTGCAGCGTGTTCTGGTCTGGCGCAGGCTTGGAGGCCTCGGTCTGATACTGGGTGCGGATAGCCTCAATCTGGCTCATCATCAGTGCGGCATTGGCGTCGTTGTCGGCGGCATCCTTGGCTTCCATGAAGCGGATGTATCGCTCATCCTGCTGGAGAGCGGCACCGAGCTGTCTGGTGATTTCAATTACGTCCATAGTGTACTCCTTTATTTAACCAGTTCTCCCTTGAGAACGAATGTCAGTGGCTCTGTAACGCGGACATTGCAGAACGTCCCCATAACCTCGTCCGGCGCGTCAAACTCAATGAGAATGTTTCCGGAGTTGCGGCCTTCCATCTTACCGTGCTTGTTTCGCCGTTCGGCCAGGACGCGGAACACCTTGTCCTGATACTGTTTGGTTCTGGCTCCCGCACTCTCTTCCTGGGCAAACTGCAGCTCTTCAAACCACTGCTGCTTTTCGGTCCGGGTCATGGGATCCGGCCAGGATGCCGCCGGGGTTCCCACTCTCGGGGAATAAATGAAGGTATAGAGTGCCGAGTAGCCAACCTCTTTGACAAGAGAGACGGTATCCAGAAATTCTTCGTGAGTCTCTCCCGGAAATCCAACAATGATGTCGCTCGTAATGCACAAGTCCGGCATGACGGAGCGCGCGTAATGAATTAAATCCAGGTAATGCTCCCGTGTGTACCGGCGATTCATGGCTTTTAAAACCCGATTATTGCCGCTCTGTACCGGGAGATGCAAATGCTTTTCCACTTTCTCGCAGTCAGCCATGGCATCTAAAAGTGCCCGGGAACAATCTTTCGGGTGTGAGGTCATAAAACGAATACGGAAATCTCCCGGAATGTCGTTGATGTCCCGGAGAAGACGTGGAAACAGCTCTTTCTCATGAAAATCGTTGCCGTAAGAATTGACGTTCTGGCCGAGGAGCATAATTTCCTTATAGCCCTGGTCAACAAGAGAATGCGCATCGTTCATGACTTCCTCGTAGGAGCGGCTGCGCTCCCGTCCACGGACTTTGGGAACGACACAGTAAGTGCAGAAGTTGTTGCAGCCATAAGTAACCGGAAGGAATGCCTTAAAGCTGTTGTTATGACGGATGAGACCGGTCTCTGCAATATCATTGGACTCTTCAGAAATGTCGAAAATCCGTCCGCCCTCGGTCATCAGACGGTACAGAAACTCCGGCAGTTTATAGAGAACATGGGTGCCAAAAGCAAGGTCTACATACCGAAAGTGATCTTTAATGCGCTGTAAAATGTGGGGCTGCTGTACCATGCAGCCGCAGAGGCAGATGATCAGGTTGGGATTGGTGGTCTTGTATTTCTTCAGGCGGCCGACATTGCCGAACACCCGGTCCTCTGCATGTTCACGGACCGCGCAGGTATTAAAAAGAATGAAGTCGGCTTCCGCCGGGTCATCCGTAAATTCATAGCCCAGTTCGTCCAGAATTCCGTCGATTTTTTCTCCGTCGGAGACGTTTCCCTGACATCCATAGGTATGGGTGAATGCTCTCGGAGCCCGGTCGGGAAACCGTTCCGCAAGAAGCTGTTTTACATTTGTGGAATATTCAAACTGCCGGTTGAGTTCATTCTCGGAAACCGCCATACGATATCTTCTCCTTTCTGGACAATGGTGTTTTATTCTACCACGAATCAAGTATGGTGTAAACAAAATTGATTTTCTGACAGCTTCAGCCCATGAAGGTGAAAAATGTTGACATTACCGTGCTACAGTTGCCTAAATTTGCTCAATTTTTGTACAGATTTATCTAGAATATTACAAGAATGTGATGTTTTTATAGGCATATTTCGCTATAATAACAATTACTTAATAATTGATTCATGAAAATTTCAACTCCGTGACTGGAGGAGAAATCGAGGAGGAAATGAAATGAGAAAGAGGAGTAAGGGGTTTTTAGCAGCGGTACTGGCGCTGGTTATGCTTGCAGGCTGTCTATGTGTTCCGGCCTTTGCACGGGAAATTCCGAACAGCACCAAGGTAAACATCAACTACGTAGTCGGCAGTAACGACAAGTCAGCTGAGTTTATTTACAGTGACTCCCTGTTCAACCAAAGTGGTTACAATTACAGACAGGATCTCGCCACCATGTCTCTTGCCATGGGACTTTCCGGCGGAGCCAGCAAAACCGCCAGAAACGCCAACGACATGACGACCATGAACCGGAACTTCCGTCATTTTGCGGATGTCTGCGGCTTCTCCAAGTATGCCAGCAATATTCCGATGAAAACCCGTCCGAAAGTCGACACTATCGGAGTCAACTGCGCCAGCAAACAGATGACCGACAGCAAAGGCAAAGCTACTCTTATTGCCGTCGCTGTCCGTGGATTCGGATATCAGAACGAGTGGGGCAATAACTTTTTGCTCGGTGCTTCCGGAGACCATGAAGGATTCTCCCAATCCCGCGACAAGGCTTTGAAGTTTATTAAAGACTATATTCGTGATGCCGGAATCAAGGGCAGAATTAAAATCTGGTCCTCAGGCTACAGCCGCGGCGGTGCCGTTTCCAACCTGATCGGCGGTTCTCTTGACGACGGTTATGACCTTGGCAAGGATGTCACTCTTGACCGGAATGATATATATATTTATCCGGCAGAGCCAGCACTCGGTGCAGTAAAGAGTGAAGTCAGAGATGCCAAATACAATAACATTCATAACATTGTCAACCCGAATGATATTGTCTGCTACGCCGGTTTCCCGGCATGGGGATTTGCCCGCTATGGTCAGGACCACAGTGTTCCTACCAAGAAGGATCCGAATTATGCCAAATACGATCAGGACATGAAGGATTTCCTAAAGACCATCCCGAACGACATCTACAACGTTTACTGGCCGGACTTCTTCCAGGCATGGAACGTTACAACCGACGGAAACCAGATTACCGGTATTTCCAAGAGTGATGAGCTTCAGCCGGAGTTCTACAGCGACCTTGGCCAGGCTGTTACGAAGTCCTTTACTACATCCCGTCAGGATTATGTAGACAATCTTCAGAGCGCCATGATTGACCTCGGTGAGATCTACGGACGCGAGGACTACAAGATGTCCGAAGGCTTTAAACAGACTGCAAAAGTTCTTGCCGATAACTGGCAGACTGTTCTTGCTGATCTTCTCAGTGGCAGCAGAGATCAGATCGAAGATCATACCCTGAATTATCTCCATGAAGGCTTTAAGAATGCCAACATCAATAACTTTGATGAGGGTGAATTTAAACCGGTTGTCAAACAGCTTATACCGCGTGCCCAGAGAATGGCGAGAGCCTATCCCAGCACTACCGCCACACTTATTGCCAATCTGATTTCCATTCTTACCTGTCACAGCTCTGCTCCCTGCCAGTCCTGGCTCAAGACCCTGCCGGCAGACTTCATGAAGAACAACGTTACCTATAGCTATAATCTGAAATAAGACGTATAATAATTAAGTGAAGTGCAGCGAGGCACGTTCTCTGATTGCAGAGACGTGCCTCGCTTTTTACTAACTACAAATGGAAAGGACAAGTAGAAAATGCGACAAAAATTGTTAAGTACCCTTTTGGCGCTGGTTATGGTACTGGCTCTGATGCCAACAGCCGCCTTCGCCTCTCCTTCTAAAATGGTGACCTTTCGCTATGTAGAAGATCATATGAGAAAGACCGGAGATACCTCCTGGCAGTTTCCCTATAGTAATTCATATTTTGATAAATCATCCTACAGTTACAATAACAATCTAGCCAAGATATCTCTGGGGCTTGCCCTCTCATCGACGTCCAGCCGTGAGGCAACAAAGGTTAAAAACTATAGTAAGGAAAATCAAAATTATCTGGCTTTTGTGAGAGAATGTGGTTTTCAAAAGCCCATGAGCAACAAGTGGATGAGTAAGCCACCGACAACACGTTCCATTGGGGTAAATGTCTCTCAGAAAAAGATTGGCAAATCAGTCACTCTTCTCGCTGTAGGAATCCGTGGTGACCTCTACCGCTCAGAATGGGGCGGGAATCTGGAATTAGGTCCCAGTGGAAATCATCAAAACTGGGACAATGCGAGCCGTCAGGTATTGGAATTTCTCCGCAGTTATATTCGGAAAAATGATGTACGCGGGTCACTCAAAGTGTGGATCGCCGGGTACAGCAGAGCCGGAGCGGTCGCCAATCTGACAGGAGCAAACCTCGACGACGGATGGAACCTTGGAAAAGAGGTTTCCCTGAAGCCGAAAGACGTCTACTGCTACACCTTCGAAGCACCTATGGGAGCTCAAAGAGATGAGGCATCCAACACTAAATACAACAATATTCAAAATTTACTGTCAGAAAATGATATCGTGACCGCCGTTCCGCCTAAAGACTGGGGATTCTGCCGATACGGGACCGACCACCTTTACCCGAGCAAACGGATAAACGGTGCAGACTACGCAGCCTATTCGGAGAAGGAAAAAGCCGAGCTGAAACAGGTGCCAAACCAGCTGTTTAACATCTACTGGCCGGATCTGTACACGCCAATGGGCGTGAATGCTCCACAGTCCCCGAAAGAATTGTATGACAGGCTCGGGACGGCACTTACCACCTCATTTGTGACCTCACGTAAGGACTATGTAGAAAATGTCCAGACGTACCTTATAGACATTTTTAAAGCCTATTATTCTCAGGGTGATAAAGACTTAAGCTCCAGCCGCGCTCTGGCAAACTTTGGGAAGAAAGTACAGGATAACGCAGGGACCATTTTTAAAGCACTGGTCAGCCCGCAGGTCAATGCTGTCGACGTTATTCTGAGCTACCTGGTAGAAAGTTTTCAGGAAGAAAATTACATCGACTACAATTACAATCAGATTAAAGATATGCTCCAGGTTCTGGTTCCCCGGCTCCAGCGGATGGCAAGAGCGTATCCCAGTGAAACCCTCACTCTGTTGGGAAATATCATTAACTGCATAGCCTCTCACGATATTGCTCCGAACATCTCCTGGCTGGAAGTACTGCCAGATGATTATCTCAGCTCACATGTATCGTACAGTTGGAAGTAAATAAGTTAGTAATTAAGCCGCGTGGTTCCACGCGGCTTTTTTGTTTCTTGTCTTGAGGCAATGCAGCTGTTTCTGGTATGTTGACTCCAGATGCTGCAAAAAAAGACCGAATGCCGAAGCATCCGGTCTTTTATAAATTGTCTTAATGCGCTAACAAGAACGCAGAACAAGTTTAGAAACTTAACTTATTCGTTGATCTCGGTAACAACGCCCGAACCAACAGTACGGCCGCCTTCACGAATAGCGAAACGAAGGCCCTTCTCAATAGCGATCGGGGTGATGAGCTCAACGTCCATCTCTACGTTATCACCAGGCATGCACATCTCTACTCCCTCAGGAAGAGAGATAACGCCAGTAACGTCAGTAGTTCTGAAATAGAACTGCGGTCTGTAGTTGTTGAAGAACGGAGTATGACGACCACCCTCGTCCTTAGTCAGAACGTAAACCTGACCATGGAACTTTTTGTGAGGATGAATGGTGTTCGGAGCAGCGAGAACCTGTCCACGCTCGATGTCAGTTCTCTGGATACCACGAAGAAGAACACCGATGTTGTCGCCTGCCTCAGCATAGTCGAGAGTCTTTCTGAACATCTCAATGCCGGTAACAACGGAAGAAGACTTCTCGTCCTTAAGACCTACGATATCAACAGCGTCGCCCATCTTGAGCATACCACGCTCAACTCTACCGGTTGCAACAGTACCACGACCGGTGATGGTGAATACGTCCTCGATCGGCATAAGGAACGGAAGGTCGTCCTTACGGTTCGGAGTCGGGATGTAAGTATCAACAGCGTCAAGGAGCTCACGGATTGGTTTATAAACCTCATCGTTCGGGTCCTTGGAGTCGGAGTTGAGGATCTGAAGAGCAGAACCAAGGATGATCGGAACGTCATCGCCCGGGAACTCATACTCAGTCAGAGTCTCACGAACTTCCATCTCAACGAGCTCGAGAAGCTCAGGATCGTCTACCTGATCGGTCTTGTTGAGGAATACGATGATGTAAGGTACGCCTACCTGACGGGCAAGGAGAAGATGCTCCTTAGTCTGAGCCATAGGGCCATCAGTAGCAGCGATTACAAGGATAGCACCGTCCATCTGAGCAGCACCGGTGATCATGTTCTTAATAT
>CAYRKX010000047.1:0-17798 GCA_964425185.1 uncultured Eubacteriales bacterium | reverse complement strand
AAATAATACCATATACAAAGGCTTTTTTCAATTCTTGACAAATGGCTAAAACAAGCCATTTCTAAGAATTTTTGAAAGGAAAGGATTGACATTCATTTCTTTCCTAGTATATAATCTTTTCCTACAAAGCTTAATTTGTATAATCTCATAGTGGAGGAGGCAGCGACATGAAGAGAACTTATCAGCCGAAAAAGCGTCATAGAGCGAAAGAACATGGCTTCAGAAAAAGAATGTCCACCAGCAACGGCCGTAAAGTGCTTGCCCGCCGTAGAGCAAGAGGCAGAAAGAAACTGTCTGCTTAATGGCTAATCTGAAATCAGCAATTACTTTAAAACGTAACACGGACTTTCGGAGACTCTATCGCAGAGGGTCATCCTACGCGAATCCTGCACTGGTTACTTATTTTTTAAAGAACCGTGCGGGAATTTGTCGTATAGGAATAACTTCCAGTAAAAAAATTGGAAACGCGGTGGAGCGGAACAAATCCCGCCGGTTAATCCGAGCTGCTTTCCGGGAAGTCTATTCTCAGTATGGTGAAAAGTTACAGGGTTACGATTTTGTTTTTGTTGCGCGGGTCCGGACCCGCTATAAAAAAAGCACGGAGATTGCTCAGGTTATGCTGCAGCAGCTCCGAAGTGCCGGACTCATTCCTGAAGAGTAAAAGCAAATGAAACAAATACTCATCGCTCTAATTCGGTTCTACAGAAAACACATTTCCCCGCACAAGCCACCGACCTGCAAGTTTTATCCAACTTGCTCTCAGTATGGACTGACAGCCATTGAACGGTTTGGCGCTCTGAAAGGGTCTCTTCTGACTATTTGGAGGATTATCCGATGCAGTCCGCTCACCAGCGGAGGATACGATCCTGTACCCGAAATCAAAGAGTATTACTGATGGAGGATATTATCAGGTGAACGGTTTTTACAACTTTATCTATAACATTTTTTCCTATCCGTTCGGTTATGTTATTGCTTTTCTGTATCACCTTTTTAATGACAACTACCTGGTTGCCATTCTTTTCTTTGCTATTATTATTAAGTTAATCCTTCTTCCTTCTTCTATTTCTCAGCAGAAGAATCAGGCAAAATCGAAGCGAATGCAGAAGCGGATTAACCAGATCAAAGAGAGATATAAAGACGATCAGCAGAAGCAGAACGAAGCCATCCAGGAGTTCTACCAAAAAGAGGGCTTCAGCTCAATGTCCACAGGATGTGGATCTCTTTTTGTTCAGTTCTTCATCATCATGGGTCTTTACGGTGCTATCTACAAGCCGCTGACCTATATTCTTCGAATTGATCGGATTTATGGAAAAGGCACCATTGAGAAACTGACGAATGCGGTTCAGACTCTAAGTCATGCCACCAGCGGCAGAGCCCGGAACTATAATGAAATTACAGTTCTGAAATATGCCGGTCAGCTGCAGAATATGCACACTGGTGTTAATCCCAAAGTTTTCCCTGTGTTGAATGACTTTGCTCAGCATTTCAATGCGGTAGGCTTTAACTTCGGAGATATTCCGAAACAGCTTATGCATACTGAGCATTTAATTGTTTTAGTTCCTATTCTTTCTTTCGTCTTTGCTATGCTGAGCTCCATTTACAGCATGGTCCGTATGAGAAAGATGAACGACCAGTCTCAGTCCAGCATGATGTCCATGGGCTGCATGATGTTATTTATGCCTCTCATCTCCCTCTGGCTGGCATTTGAGTTCCCGGTAGGTATCGGTGTATATTGGGCTTTCAACAGCCTTCTCGGTCTCATTCAGATGATAATTCTGGACCGTGTCTATACCCCGGAAAAAGTTATTGCCGAGATTATGGTCGACGAGACCAATGTCCGCAGGCAGAAAGAACTGGCCTATAAACAGGAATACAAACTCCTGAAAGATTATCAGGAATCCACAGAAAATTAAGTTAGAACGTAAGCCGTTGCAAGTAATTTTAAAGAATTACAAGCTGCGGCTTTTTGTAAATTTGAATCTGGATCCGTGTATATGATTACCACCTCTACTACCTCTTACATCATCGTCTCGGATCAAAAGGAGGAAATACTATGATTATCGATGCTGTAGCAAAAGCGGCTACCATCGAAGAGGCTCAGCAGGCCGCTATTAAGGCCCTGAATGCCCCGGAAGAAGTGGATGTCAAATTTGAAGTTCTGACATTCCCGGAAAAGAAAAAGTTTGGAATTTTTGGCGGAAAGGATGCAGAAGTTCGGGCTTATTATGAAGTTCCGGATGCTCCGGTAAAGAAAGCTGAGCCTAAACCTCAGCCTCAGCCGAAAAAAGATAAGACTCCGAAGAAGAAACAGCCGAAGAAACAGGCTAAACCACAGCAGAAAGCTCAGCCGAAACAGCAGAGCAAACCGCAGCAGAAGAAGGAAGCTCCTGTTCAGGAGAAAGCTGCAGAAGAAGTTACTGTTCCTGCAGAAGAAGTTCGTGAGCCTGTTAATCTTGAGGACTGCCCGGAAGCCGTAAAGCGTGCTTACAATTATCTTGCAGAAATTATCAGTAAGATCGGCATTTCTGATGCGCAGATCAACGTATTTAAAAACGATAAAGAGTACTTCTTCCAGGTTCTCAGTGAGCAGGATTACAGCCTGATTATCGGCAGACGTGGAGAAACTCTCGATTCTATCCAGTATCTCGTCCGTCTTGCTGCCAATCGCGGACATGAGGAAGGTAAATCTGTCAGAATTTCTATCAATGTTGGAGACTATCGTCAGAAGAGAGAGAGAACTCTTCGGGAGATTGCCCGGAAGAATGCAAGACGCGTTCGTAAGTTTGGAAGAAACGTAACTCTGAATCCTATGAATCCTTCTGAGAGACGAATTATTCATACCACAGTTGCTGATATTGATGGCGTCGTTTCCTACTCTATTGGTGCTGAAAATGACAGACGTGTTGTTATTGCTCTGGCTGAAGGTGTAAAACCGCTCAATGACAGACCGAGAAGAAATAATAATCGTAGGTATAATAATAATCGCGGCGGTCGCGGTGGTAATCGCAACGGCGGCGGATATCGCGGTGGAAACCGAAATTCTGCACCAAAGACACAAAATATTGAGGAAAAACCGAGCCGCGCTCCCAGAAGTGATGCCGAGGGCGTTCTCTACGGAAAAATTACTCCTAAGAAGAAGCCTGCAGCTCCTGCTTCTAATGAGAATGAATCGAATAGCGAAGACTGATTTCTTCGTATAAAAAAATAACCCGGTGCTCCAATACGGAGTACCGGGTTTCTTTTCTGTCTTTTTTCAGGCGATTCAGCCGATCTTATCGGAACCGAAGTACGGTCTCAGAACTTCAGGTACAGTCACTGTGCCATCAGCATTCTGATAATTTTCGAGAATGGCTGCAACAGTACGTCCTATGGCAAGACCGGAACCGTTCAGAGTATGAACAAATTGAACTTTACCATTTTCGTCACGGTACCGAATATTGGCGCGGCGTGCCTGGAAGTCTTCAAAGTTGGAGCAGGAAGAAATCTCAACATAACGGCCATAAGACGGCATCCATACCTCAATATCATATGTTTTTGCGGAACTGAATCCTACATCGCCGGAGCAGAGGGTGACAACATGATATGGGAGGCCAAGTCTCTGCAGTGCAATTTCTGCTTCATGAGTCAGAGACTCCAGCTCATCGTAAGAATGGTCTGGTTTTACGAATTTAACAAGCTCAACCTTGTTGAACTGGTGCTGGCGGATAAGTCCTCTGGTATCACGTCCGGCAGAACCTGCCTCGGAACGGAAGCATGCGGAATAAGCGCAGTAGCGGAGTGGAAGATCTTCTCCGTTGAGAATGTCATCGCGGTACATGTTAGTAACGGGAACTTCTGCTGTCGGGATCAGGAAAAGATCGGTTGTGGTCTTAAACGCATCATCCTCAAATTTAGGAAGCTGGCCGGTACCGGTCATGGAAGCGCGATTTACCAGGAACGGAGGAAGAATTTCGGTGTAGCCGTTCTTGGTGTGGAGATCCAGATAATAATTGATAACGGAACGTTCAAGTCTTGCACCCTGACCTTTGTAAAAATGGAACCGAGTGCCAGTAACTTTAGCTGCGGTATCCGGATCCAGAATGTCGAGGTCTTTACCGATATCCCAATGGGCTTTGGGTTCAAAGTCGAACTTTGTGGGTTCTCCCCATTTTCTCTGTTCTACATTTTCTGAGTCATCTTTTCCGTAAGGTACGGAGGAATCTGGAATATTAGGAATTTCCAGCATGATCTCTCTCTGACGGGCTGCCAGCTGTGACAGCTTATCGTCATTTTCCTTGACCTGCGATTTGATCTTAGACATCTCAGCGAGAATATCCTGAATATCTCCACCGGCCTTTTTAATCTGAGGAATCTTTTTGCTGGCTTCGTTCTGCTTCTGTTTCAGTGAATCGGTCTCCTGGGTCAGGGCCCGGCGATCTTTATCAATGGTAATGAGTTCATCAATCTCCGTGTCGAGGTTCATATTTCTGGACCGGACGGCCTTCTTCACTAACTCAGGATCCTGTCTTACTCTTTTAATATCTAACATTAGGAATTACCCCTTTCACTCTGCTTGATCCAGCTGCTGGGACAGCTTTTTTAAATCGTCTTTATCAAAAAATTCGATTTCCAGATGGCCGCCCTTTCTTGATTTGACGACTTTGACTTTTCTTCCCAGAGCTTCAGATAAGGCAAGTTCGGCCTCACTGTAAAAGACATCAATTGGTTTTTTCTTTGGTGTCCGTTTCTGTTTTTGTTTCTGTGAATCTCGGATTCTCTTTTCGATTTCACGGACGGAAAGATCATGGTCTTTAATTTCTTCCGCGGTCTTTTTCATTTCCTCTTTGTCAATAAATCCGAGAAGAGCACGGGCATGACCGGCGGAAATGTCTCCTGCTTTTGTCATTTCTCTGACTTCATCCGGTAAATTTAAAAGACGGAGGGAATTGGCAACGGCCGGGCGGGATCTTCCAACCCGCTCCGCTGCTTCTTCCTGCGTGAGATTATAGCGGGAAATCAGCATTTGCAGGCCTTCTGCCTCCTCAATGGGATTCAGGTCTTCTCGTTGTAGATTTTCAATGAGGGCAATTTCCATTGCCTGCTCATCGGTCATTTCCTTAATAATAACCGGAACTTCTGTGAGTCCGGCTATTCTGGATGCACGCCAGCGTCTTTCCCCTGCTACTAACTGGTAAGATCCATCTCTCATGGGACGGACGAGGAGCGGCTGAAGAACACCATTTTTCTTAATGCTCTCTGCTAATTCATCCAGTGCTTTCTGATCGAATGTTTTTCTTGGCTGTTCTTTATTAGGTTCAATTTCAGACAGTCTTAATGTGATCGGCGCACTGTTACCGCCGAGATCTTCTACGGAATTGTCTGAAAAGAGGGCATCCAGCCCTTTTCCTAGTCCATTATGTTTTGCCACGGCTGGTTACTCCCTTCTGTTTATTCCTGTTTAATATTATTTCGGATGAGTTCATCTGCTAAATGAATATAGGATGTACTTCCTTTGGAATTTTTGTCATAGTATTCTACTGGTTTTCCAAAGCTTGGAGCTTCAGAAAGACGGACATTTCTTGGAATAACCGTTGAAAAGACTTTCTTGGGAAAATATTTCTTTACTTCTTCGACAACCTGCTGTGTCAGGTTCAGTCTGCCATCATACATAGTCAGAAGAACTCCTTCTAACTCTATATATGGATTATAGAGACGTTTGACCTGTCGAACGGTAGCCATTAACTGGCTTAACCCCTCCAGTGCGTAGTATTCACACTGAATTGGTACCATAAAGGAGTCTGATGCACAGAGGGCATTCAACGTAATTAAGCCAAGAGATGGCGGGCAGTCGAGAAACATGAAATCATAGTCATCATACAGTGGTGAAAGTGCTATTTTTAACTGGCTTTCTCTCTTCTTCATGTCGACTAATTCTAACTCTGCTCCTGCCAGGTTCATATTAGCTGGAAGTACGTCGACTCCCTTAAATTCAGTATGGACAATAATATCTTTTGCAGGAACTCCATTAATTATGACGTCGTAAATGGAATTTTCTAATTCTCTCTTATCAATGCCAAATCCACTGGTGGTATTTCCCTGTGGATCGATGTCAACCATTAAGATTCGAAGCCCTTTTTGGCCTAAAGCTGCGGAAAGATTGACTGCGGTAGTCGTTTTTCCAACGCCGCCTTTCTGATTGACGATTGATATCGTTTTTGCCATTTCCTCACCCTGTTCTTAAAAAAGCTGAATAACAGTGTACCATAATAAAAATAATACAGCAATGTTTCACGTGAAACATTGCTGTACTTGAAAGTGTGTAACTTTTATGTTTTATAGAGGATTTTTCTTGATTTTAGCCATGGGACGAGGATATTTTTTTGGCGTATTTTTCGTTTTTTGGACTATTACAACATTTCTGTCCCCGGCCTCCCCTATGTTATAAGGTATGACCTTTTTTATGGTACCTCCATTAACACTGATGGAATGGGTTGCCTCCTGCAATTCCTTTGTAATGTCTTTTCCCTTCATAGGTGTAAAATAGCCATTCTTTTTTACATAACAGAGACAAAGTTCCGAGAGGTTTCTCATAGAGGTTACAGCTCTGGCTGTGGCAAAATCAAAAGATTCTCGTAGTTCCGGCTTTCGTCCCCCTTCTTCGGCTCGAAGATGAAGAATTTTTGTCGTAAGACCAAGCTTCTGTTCGATATCTGCAATAACTTTTAATCTCTTGTTAGTTCCATCCAGAAGAGTAATGTTCAGATCTGGTCTCGCTATTTTTAAAACGAGACCAGGGAATCCAGCTCCAGTTCCGACATCGATTAAAGAAGCACCACTTGGAATATCTACGTATTTCAAAAGCATTAAGCTGTCCAAAAAATGTTTATAGACGATTTCGTCGGGATCTGTAATGGCCGTTAGATTGATTTTTTCATTCCATTGGACCAGCTGGTCTGCGTAGAGATCTAATTGATCAACAGCCTCCGTAGAAAGAGTTATATCATTTTTTAATGCCAGATTGGTCATTAGATCTTTATTTATCATGGCTGGTACTCTCCTTTTCCAGATAAATCAGAAGAACGGAAATATCGGCGGGACTAACACCGGAAATTCTTCCAGCCTGACCAATATTTGCAGGCCGAATTTTCTGGAGCTTTTCTCGAGCTTCAAGGCGTAGACCTTCGATAGAACTGTAATTAATATCTTCAGGAAGTTCTTTCTGTTCTAAACGCCGCATCTCTTTAATCTGAGAATTCTGACGGGAGATGTAACCGGCATATTTAATCTCTGTCTGTGCAAGATCAAAGATTTCTTCTGGAACATTCGGTCTGGTGGGATCAAAAGGCTTTAAAACATCATAGTCTAATTGTGGTCTTTTTAGCAGATCTACGAGCTTTGTGCCGCCTTCAAGAGGAGATGTTTCACGTGAAACAAGCATACTGTTAAGCTCTGGAGAAACGTGAATTGTCGTTGTCTTAGCGCGTTCCAACTCGTCTTTAACCAGCTGCTCTTTATGAAGAAGCTTGTTATAACGTTCGTCAGAGACCAGTCCAAGATCGTGTCCGTATTTCATGAGACGCTGATCGGCATTGTCCTGTCGAAGAACCAGGCGATATTCGGAACGGGAAGTCATCATCCTGTACGGTTCATTGCAGCCTTTGGTTACAAGATCGTCAATTAAGGTGCCTATGTAGGAGCTTGCGCGATCCAGTACAAAAGGTTTCTTTCCCTGTACCTTCAGTGCAGCATTGATTCCAGCTATAAGACCCTGCGCGGCAGCCTCTTCATATCCACTGGACCCGTTAAACTGTCCGGCACCATATAATCCAGGAAAATCCAGAAATTCCAGCGTAGCTCGAAGCGACAGAGGATCAATACAGTCATATTCAATAGCATATGCAGTTCTCGTAACCTGGCAGTGTTCCAGTCCTGGAATAGTGTGAAGAAACGCGAGCTGCACATCTTCCGGCAGAGATGAAGAAAGACCCTGTAAATACATTTCCTGGGTATTCTTTCCGCAGGGCTCAATGAAAATCTGATGTCTCTTCTTATCTTTGAACCGAACCACTTTATCCTCAATGCTTGGACAGTATCTGGGCCCAATGCCCTCTATCTTTCCACTGTACAGTGGGGAACGGTCAAGATTGGCAAGTATGACGTCCCGGGTCTCTGTATTGGTATAAGTAATGTAGCAGACAGAAGAATTGTCCGGGGTGAAACTGTCATCGTCAGAAAACCGAACAAGCTTCCTGTCTCCATGCTGAACATCGAGCTTATCCAGGTTTAGACTCCGTTTATTCACGCGCGATGGAGTTCCTGTTTTAAATCTCCGAGTCTGAATGCCTAACTTTTTCAGGGACTGACTTAATTCATTGGCCGGAAACAATCCGTCAGGACCAGAAGAATACGAGACATCCCCAACATAAACTCTTCCGCCAAGGAAAGTCCCGGTGGCCAGAATAACTGCAGAAGCTGTATAGATAGCTTCTAGTTTAGTCTTTAACTGCCACTGCCCATCTTCCAGATGCTGAAGATCTACAATTTCGGCCTGCCGAAGATCAAGATTATCCTGACTCTCAATGACATTTTTCATATACGCAGAGTAATTTCGACGATCAATCTGCGCACGGGGACTGTGAACAGCAGGACCTTTACCGAGATTCAGCATGCGGCTTTGAATCATATTGTGGTCAGCGGCAATTCCCATCTCCCCCCCGAGAGCGTCAATTTCGCGGACAAGATGTCCTTTTGACGTTCCTCCAATGGCAGGGTTACATGGCATATTGCCAACCCAGTCAGCACTGATGGTAAAAATACAAGTCTGACATCCAAGTCTGGCAGAAGCCAGAGCTGCCTCTATTCCGGCATGGCCGGCACCTATTACCGCGACATCATAATGCTGCGCGAAGTATTCCAAAAGTAATTCCTCACTTTCCTACACAGAACTTGGAGAAGACCTCGTCAATTACAGTATCACTGACTTTTTCTCCTGTCAGTTCCAACAGTGGTTCCAAACTGGCATCGACGCAGACGTTAATGGCGTCCATAGTCATGCCAGAGGTAATAGCATCTATTGCTTCTTTCAAACACTCCATAGATTTTCGAACGCAGAGAAGCTGTCTTTCGTTGGCAAGCATGGCTGCGCTCGGATCAAAATCTTCAGTACCTAGAAGCTTTTCGAGTTCTTGTTTCAAAAGGTCATAACAACCGGAATCTTTAGCGGAAATAACGACAGTTGAAGACGTATAGGGACTTACCTGATCTTCGGTTACTACATTTCCAAGATCCGACTTGTTAATAATGGCAATGCTGGGTCTCCCCTGGCATTCCCGTAAAATATCCAGATCCTCCTCATTCAAAGGATGATTTCCTTCAAAGACAGCGAGGATTAAATCGGCATGCTTCATTTTGTCTTCGGCCATCTGAATTCCAATGGACTCCACAGGATCGGAGGAGTCATGAAGTCCTGCTGTATCCGAAAGTCGAAGAAGAACATTGCCTATACTGACATTCTCTTCAATGACATCACGGGTCGTCCCTGCAATGTCTGTTACAATGGAACGGTTCCGGCCAAGCAGAAGATTCATAAGCGTTGATTTACCCACGTTAGGGCGTCCGACAATGACCGTATTGACTCCGGCAGTAACAGCCTGTCCAGCATCAAATTTAGAGACCATATTGTCCAGGTCTTCATAAGTTTTCCGGAAATTATTCAGAAGAACGTCGTAATCCAGCTCTTCCACATCTTCGTCTGGATAGTCAGCCCATGCTGCCATATGAGCAGAAGCTGCTACCAGCGTATCCGCCGCAGAGCGAATTTCCTTGCTCAGGTTTCCTTCCAGAGCATGGTAAGCAGCATCTGCCGCCTGTTTTCCCTGAGCAGAGATCAAATTCATAACAGATTCGGCTTCGGAGAGGTCCACCTTTCCATTTAAAAAAGCTCGTTTTGTAAACTCGCCGGGTCCGGCCGGTTCAGCTCCTGCCTCAAGAACCAGGCGCAAAACTTCCTGAATTAAAAAGAGGCCCCCGTGACACTGGAGCTCTACAACATCTTCACCGGTATAGCTTTTTGGAGCACGGTAGACCAGACAGATGGCATCGTCAATATCTGCCACATGACCGTAGAGAACCGAGTAGCCAGGAGTATCTTCTAACTTCCGTTTCCCGACAGGATGAAACACTTTTGCGGCGATTGACACGGATTCAGGACCGGAAATTTTCACTATGCCGATGGCTCCTGCCGCGTTCGGCGTGGCAACGGCGGCGACTGTACTGGACACGAAAAGACCTCCCTGGTTTAAGTTTGTCATTGACAATTTATAGGTATTATATTAACATTTTTAGCACGTGTAAAGAAAAATTCATGGAAGAGGCCGAGTATGAACAATAACGAAAAAACAATGGAAAAAATAGTCAACCTCTGTAAAAACAGGGGAATTATTTATGCCGGTTCCGAAATCTACGGAGGACTGGCGAACAGCTGGGACTACGGCCCTCTTGGCGTGGAATTAAAAAATAACGTCAAAAAAGCCTGGTGGAAGAAGTTCGTCCAGGAGAGCAAATATAATGTAGGTCTGGATGCCGCTATTCTCATGAACAGTGAAGTCTGGAAAGCATCTGGTCATGTCGGTGGATTTTCTGATCCTCTCATGGACTGCAAAGACTGTCATGCCAGACATCGTGCAGACAAACTCATTGAGGATTATGCCCAGGAAAATGGTCTGGATATTGTTGCGGAGTCTCTCACCAACGAAGAGATGGAACAGTTCATTAAAGACCATGGCATTACCTGCCCGAAATGCGGTTCTAAGAATTTCACCGGAATTCGTCAGTTCAACCTGATGTTTAAGACGTTCCAGGGCGTAACCGAAGATACCACTTCTACCCTGTACCTTCGTCCAGAAACCGCTCAGGGTATTTTCGTCAACTTCCCAAATATTCTTCGGACCAGCCGGAAGAAAGTTCCATTCGGCGTCTGCCAGATTGGTAAATCGTTCCGAAATGAGATTACTCCAGGTAACTTCACATTCCGGACCCGTGAGTTTGAACAGATGGAGCTCGAATTCTTCTGCAAACCGGGAACAGACCTGGAGTGGTTTGACTACTGGCGTTCCTACTGCCGTGACTGGCTCTATGATCTCGGTCTGAGCAAGGAAAACCTTCGGCTTAGAGATCATGAAAAAGAAGAGCTTGCATTCTATTCCAAGGCAACTACTGACTTTGAGTATCTCTTCCCATTTGGCTGGGGTGAACTCTGGGGCGTTGCTGACCGTACGGATTACGACCTGACACAGCATCAGAAATTCTCCGGTCAGAGCATGGAGTATTTCGATCCAACTACCAATGAAAAATATATTCCCTATGTTATTGAACCGTCTCTCGGTGCAGACCGTGTTGTTCTTGCTTTCCTCATTGAAGCATATGACGAAGAGACCGTTACCAATGCCAAGGGCAAAGAAGATACCCGTGTCGTTCTTCATCTTCATCCGGCTCTTGCTCCATATAAAGCTGCTGTTCTTCCTCTCTCCAAGAAACTGGATGCAGAGGCCAGCAAAGTATATGAGCAGCTCTCAAAGGACTTCATGATTGATTACGATATTACCGGAGCTATCGGTAAGCGTTACAGAAGAGAAGACGAAATTGGGACTCCTTACTGTATTACCTATGACTTTGACTCTAAAGAAGACAACTGTGTAACAGTACGTGACAGAGACACTATGGAGCAGGTAAGAATTCCAATCGACTCCGTTTCTGATTACTTAAAGGAAAGAATCGTATTTTAATAAAACGACAATATGATGACAGAGAAAACACCGCGGCAGAACGGGACAACCGTTTTGCCGCGGATTTTTTATGCTATGATGGAGACAGGATGAAGTGAAATCAGGAGGAATTGGATATGAAACTGGAAACTGCCATTCCCACGATTCTTGTCAACGGCTTCTTTGGATATGGGCCAGATTCTGTCCTATGTAAGACACCGCTTGCGCATCAATGGGGAGGGTTTGCGGAAAAAGACCTTGCATCCGTCATGACTTCCCAGGGTATGGATGTCAGAGAAGCACGTACATCGCCGCTGTCGTCGAACTGGGACCGGGCCTGTGAACTGTATACCTACATTAAAGGTGGAAGAGTGGACTATGGCGCAATTCACTCGAAGACCTACGGACATGAGCGATTCGGAAGGTACTACCCCGGGATTTATCCGGAATGGGACAATGAGCATCCGATTAATTTGTGGGGACACTCCATGGGTGCGCCGACCGTTCGGATTCTGACCTCACTCCTCTACTGGGGAAGTTATCAGGAAAAGGAGAATTCGCTGGATGACTGTCCCTTCCTGTTCTCGGGAAAAGGCCGGCATATGATACACAGCACAGTGACCATTGCAGGCGTAAACAATGGAACTACGCTGGCAGATTTTACAGAACAGACCGTCGGAAAGAAGAATTTATCCTTCCTGTTTTCGGCGATTGGTCTGCTGTCTACCCAGAAACCACTTTATAAGGCGTTTGACCCGTCTTTAGACCAGTGGGATTTTCGAAATAAACACCGGAAGGAAGAATGGAAAACCTATTGGAACCGTATGCGGAAAAGTCCGATATGGTCCACGTCGGATCTCGGCTTCTTTGATTTGACCACACATGGAACGAAGAAGATTAATCGCAAATACCCGGATAATCCCAACGTCTATTATTTTGCATGTCCGGCAAGAACGACTCACCCGTCAAAGTCGGGATCAAAAGAAGTACCAGACCGAGATACGATAATTAACAGGGTGACGGCATCTATTATTGGCCATTACAGGGATGAAAAAGTTCCCGGCGGATGGAAAGATGCCTATTATGCTAACGATGGGCTAGTCAGTACCGAGTTAGAAAAAGCCCCCTTCACGGAGGGCTCTCACCATGTAGAGACATGGACGGAAGAGACTGTTCCGCAGAAAGGGGTCTGGTATAATCTGCCGACACTGCCGGGAGAACATCTCGGCGTACTCGGATATTACTTTCCCTGGAATAAACATCTGGATATTTTGAAAACGTATACAGAACTGTATCAGATGATTGAAAAGCTGGATTAAAGGCGATTTTTCATCTGTTCTGTCCAATCGGTAATCTGGTCCGAACTGTAGGTTTCCGGAATTTGCTGCGCCAGGTTCTGAAGGGCCTGCCCGCCGGCATTGGCTTTAGCCAGAGAGGCAGAAAACAGAGGCTTTTTCAGAAGAATTCGAAATGGAGGGAGAAGGTTGGACTTCTCTGGTGCCAGGCGAGTTTTTGCTGCTATGAACATCAGCATCTGATCTGTGAGAAGGTCATCTTCATAGGCGGCCTTCAATGTCTTTCCATCTGTATTAAACAGAGCTTGTTTGAGAGCCTGTAAATAGTAAGAATCTGCAAGAATTTCCTTATAATACTGAACCTGATAACTCCAGAGACTGTCTGCTGCAGTTCCCTTTTGAAGGATGCTTTTGGCGAGGATATCTCCGGAACGCAGAGAATCCGATAAAAAATTGGATTTATCTATACAGGCAAAGCCGTCATCCACCATTTTCAGAGATGGAGAGCGGACAGGCATTTTCCTAAAACAGCCCTCGTGGATGGTTTTTCCTTCCAGAATATCTAACTCCATACGGAGCTTTGAGAGCTGAATTTTTAACGTCTCGGAGTCACAGTCATCAAACAGCCCGGTAAAGATTCGCACGGTACCGTCAGATTCCTGATAAAGTTCCGTAATGCCTGGCTTCCCAGTTGGATTCAGCATGAAAACCTTGCGAGGTCTGGCATTCGTCTCCTCTTTCGGTCTGGCTGTTGTCAGATAACCGTTAAGAATACGGATAGACTGTCCGTTATCTTCCTGTTTCTGCAGCCCAATACTGTCAATGACGAGATCCGCCTCGAGAGGAAATCCATCTAGAAATACGCCATGAACAGAGCCGGTTTCGTCGCGGAGAAGTTCAGAAACCGGCTTTTCGAACCGGAAGTCTACGCCATCCTGCTCGCAAAGATCGACCAGTTCCATGGAAAGCTCGTGTCCGTTAATGTGCCATGGCCGCTTTTCATCCGGAATATCAATTTTTCTGACTTTCCGCGATGTAGATACATAACATTCCAGACAGGAAGTGCACCGTACAGAACCGGCCGGGAGCGGAATTTGAAGATCGGTAAAGACGGTAGGTTCAACGTCGATGGGCCAGTTAAACCCGATGTCTTCTCGTTTATTTTTTTCAAATAACAGGACGTCGTTTCCGGCAGAGGCAAGAAGTCTTGCAGCTTGAAGACCGCCGTATCCGGCGCCCAGAATGATTATTCGCATTGGTTGAGCACTCTCCTACTCTTTGATTCCCACAGCTATTGTAGTACAAAAAAAGGGTGAAAAAAACTCTCTCCGCAGAAACGGAGAGAGAAATCAATCTATCTGGTTAATAGGTCCGATAGAGTCCGACAACTCGTCCGAGAATGGCGAGTTCGTCACAGTAGATGGGATCCATGAGATCGTTTTCTGGCTGGAGACGGTAGCAGTCCTTTTCCTTATAAAAGGTTTTGACTGTAGCCTCATTTTCAAGAAGAGCGACAACCTTGTCTCCATTTTCGGCGTAGGGAGTTTTTTCCACAAAGATGATGTCGCCGTCGAGAATGCCGGCATTGATCATAGATTCGCCGTGTACGCGGAGAGCAAATACTGGCTTGTCAGATGTGACCGTTCCGTTATATGGGAGATAACCTTCAATTTCTTCTACTGCGAGAATTGGTTTTCCGGCGGTAACTGTACCGACAAGAGGAACATCCTTATACTGAGGCTTGTTGTCCTGAATAGTAATGTGAATGGACCGTTTCAGTTTCGGGTCCCGATAGATGTAACCGGCCTTTTCCAGTGCGTCGAGATTGGACTGCACGGAAGACGTTGACTTCAGGCCGACGGCGCGTCCAATTTCACGGATAGTAGGTGGAACACTGGTGCTCTGAGAGCGCTCAATGAGGTACTGTAAAATTCGTTCCTGGGTATTGTTGATTTTATCCATCTCGGACCTCCCATACAAATGTTCTCTTATAGTATAACAAATTATAGTAAAAAAGCAAACATTTGTTTTGTACGTTTCCATATGATTTTCCGTGTGGTAAGATAAAAGTACTTTTATCGGGAGGAAATTGAGAATGCCCTATCAGCGGAACCGCTCCATCAGTGGGATGGGTCAGAACACCAAAGTCTGGCTGACAGCGGGAATATCCATTGCGGCGGTACTTATAACGCTTATTGTTTTCTATGCGGTCAATCCGAGAGATTTTCTGCAGGTTTTCACTACTAAACCAGGATATGCCAGAATTGTCGCCGCCAAAAACACCAGACGACTGGAAAAGGATGCTGCCCCTACTCTGTCCTATCTGGACCGCTCCAAAGAATATGAGGCGGACGGGTCTCTGGACTGGACCATGGCCTCTTCCATCCGGGATGGAATTGGAGACAATTTGACTGCAGACCAGCTGCAGAACTATGTAAATTCCCTCTCTTTCACCGGAAGAGTTCGAATGCAGGGCGGCAACCTCTGTGGTGTTCTCAACACCAGTGACGACGCTGGACCAGTTATGAACACACAGATGGTCGCAGGAAACGGCCGTGTAGATATTAATCATGACCAGCTGGGGCTGGGCTGGACCAGAAGACAGGTTTCCCCTGACGACGGAACCGGCTGGGACTCTGTTCTGGATTCCCGCACAAAAACGGTACTGAATAACAAGAAAGTTCAGAAGCAGGTACAGAAATGCTTCCGAAAAGGGTTTAAACAGGTTCAGAACACAATCAGTGTCAACGAACAGGATCATGTAGACTTTATTGTCGCAGATAAATATGCCAACGGGGATCGGGAAAATATTGTTCTGTCTTCGGACACCGCAGATGCTCTCATTCAAAATGCATTCTGGGAAATGAAAGGCAGCAAGGCTCTCTTAAAAGCATGCAATGATGCTCTCCCAACCGGACAGAAGTTTAAAAATCAGGACACCTTTACCTCTTATATCTATGACCTGGGTTCTCGAATTCTGTCTAAGCTGGATACCAGTGGAATTGACCGTATTTCTATTGACCTCTGCCTGAATCGCCACAACGTAATCACGGCGGCAAACATTCTCATCAAGCGTGACGCGGGCGACATAGTGGTTAATTCTGTCCTGCAGGATGATCTCGGGCGCGGACTGGCGGTTAAGGTAAGAAACGGTGGTCATCAGGTTTTCTTCGTAGATACGCAGAACAAGACAGACCGGACAGGAAAGGCCGACATTACAATAGGAAACACAACCAGCACTACTTTACGCTGGGACAACTTCGCCATGATTGACGGGCTGCCGACCGGACGGTTTAAAATAGACGGTTTTATTCCGGAAAGTCTGAAAGCTCTGGGAATCACCAGTATAGATACGACTCTGCAACCGTCAGAAGACGGGAAAGTTATGAAGCAGACCGGAACACTGAGCTTTGGAAATCTGGGTACCTTTGCGCTGAATGTTCAGTATAAGGAGACCACACCGACGCTTATGAGAATTCCAAACTCGGTTGAAATTACCAAACCGGACTCGAAAACGACGCAGCAGGCCTGGGTCTCTTATCTGTTTACGGAAATGCCGCAGCTGCATCCATCCTGGAGAACTATCGTTCTCAAAATAAACAGCTATCTGCGGCAGTATCAGAGCCAGTATCAAATTTCATATTGACATTGAGTGAGAACAGTGCTAAATTATTAAAGCAAACAAAGCAGAACAGATCCGTTCTCACCTGATGAAAGCAAGTTTTCATGGGTCAATATTCTTTAGTTTTTTCTTGAGTATTGCACGGGCGGATAGTTTATCTGTCCGTGTTTTTTTGTATTTTCTAATTGGAGGTGCTTGAACATTAGCAAGATGAACACACAGATCAACGGCGATATCCGGGACAGAGAAGTCCGTGTCATTTCCGCGGACGGCGAACAGCTCGGAATCATGTCTGCTCGAGAGGCCAACCGCCTTGCAGAAGAGAAAAACCTAGATCTGGTAAAAGTTGCTCCGCAGGCCAAACCGCCTGTGTGCAAAATCATGGATTACGGCAAATACCGTTTTGAGCAGACCAAGCGGGAAAAAGAGGCCAAGAAAAACCAGCATGTCATTGAAATCAAGGAGATTCGTCTCTCTCTTAAAATTGACAAGCATGACTTCGACACCAAGGCTAATCGTGCCATCAAGTTCCTGCAGAGCGGGGACAAAGTCAAGGTTTCCATCCGGTTCCGCGGCAGAGAGATGGCTCATCAGAAAAACGGCTACGATGTAATGAATAAATTTGCCGAGGCCTGCAGTGAGTACGGCGTTGTAGAAAAGAAGCCGAAACTGGAAGGCCGTCAGATGCTGATGTTCTTAGCCGCTAAATCTTCCAAGCCCCCGAAAAAAGGCGGCAAGGGGAAGAACAACAAGAAGAAACAACCCAAGGAGGATCATAATCATGCCGAAAATTAAAACTCACAGTGGCGCAAAAAAACGTTTTAAGATTTCTAAAAACGGAAAGCCGAAAATTGCTCACGCAAATAAATCTCACATTCTGACCAAGAAGAACACCAAGAGAAAGAGAAATCTGCGTAAACAGACTGTCGCCGACAAGACGAACCAGAAGCAGATCAAACGTCTCGTTCCTTATAAATAAGCACCGGACATCTGCTTATCCACTTTCATTAAGTTTACGTAACGGAGGAATTAAACATGGCTCGTGTTAAAGGCGCAATGATGACGCGCAAAAGAAGAAATAAGACCCTGAAACTTGCGAAGGGCTATTACGGCTCCAAGAGCAAACTCTTTAAGACTGCT
>CAYRKX010000046.1:13760-17841 GCA_964425185.1 uncultured Eubacteriales bacterium | reverse complement strand
CTGGTAAGTTCCTTGACGCTTACTATGACGCCAAGATCTATGAGTCCGATCCGTTCTCTCGTCTTGACCAGGACGGCGTTGGCAAACTCATGAAGATGGCTCTTGACCTCGGCAAGCCGGTTAACCCGAACCTTCACTGCGGTATCTGCGGTGAGCACGGCGGCGACCCGACATCTGTTGAGTTCTGCCACGACATTGGCCTCGACTATGTATCCTGCTCTCCGTACCGCGTTCCGATCGCTCGCCTTGCTGCTGCACAGGCTAACCTGAAGAACCCGAGAAAGTAAGTTCGGATTATTAGCTGAATTTAAAGCAATTACACAGGACCTTCTCACAAGGTGGGAGGGTCCTGTCTTTTATGCTGTGAGAAGTGTACGAAAATTGGAAAAATTTAAGTTAGAATATGCTAACTAGCGTTGCATACTCACAACCGAAATTAGACAAAAGTCCAAACAATGTATGTTAATATATTTGCAAACGTGCGTCCTAAAACGGGCTATTTTCTCAAAGATTGTGGTTAGCCTAACCTAACTATTCAAGATGTTGAAAAATGGCGCAGTTATGGGAAAAAACAACCAAAAATTTTGTATGAAATTTCTAAATATTGATAGTGCAAAACCCAAAGAGTGTGTTATAATCTTATCGACTTATGGGTTATGAAAAACGGAGCACTAATTTGGGAAAGGATTAGTGTATCCGTATATTGTGCTATATAGGCCGTCATGCCCATGAAATTAGAAGGGGCCTGACGGCCTCGTTGTACAAGCCTTTTTAGGGGGAGGATATATTATGACAACTTTGTTGAAGAACGTCCTCATCGTAGACGGCACCGGTTGGATTCCCTACTGGGGAGACATCCTGCTTGAAGATGGCAAGGTTAAGCTTGTCAGCAGCGGTGAAAACATTCTGATCCGAGAGGAACCGACTTACGACAAAATCGACAACTTCAAAAACAGCGACGCGCCAGGCGGCGGCTCCTATCCGGAAGCTTTCGCATTCGCTATGGTTGGTGAGGGCCCGTTCACGAAGGCCGACTACCAGAAGTTTGTAGACAAAATCAACGCCGACACTAAGGGCGACACCTACAAAGACTTCGCCATTGCGTATCGTAAACAGACCGGTTTTGGTGTAGGTCAGCGTGAGTATCTTGTTGCAGGAATTCCTGCCAATATTATTGCTGTTGACAAGAACACCAAGAAGATCGTCAAAGCATACGCTGACGGCAAAGAAATCTGAGAGATTTACTAGAGCGTGATTTTCCTATATCGCTCTGACCACTATAGAATCTAGATGCCAGTTATTTTCAAGATTTATGGGAGGAAAATTCTATGGCAGACCAGAAGAAAAAGAAAAAATATTCCTATACGTGGCGGGAAGCTATTCCGAACCGTATTGGAGATTACGGCACAGATAATCCTGACAAGGATATTCTGAAGATGGCCAAGATGTGTACCGATCGTATGCTTCAGAAAATCGACGGTCACGGCCCTGACTATTACGGTATTGCCGCTACTACTACCCCTGAGATGGCGAGAATCGCCCTCAAGATGAAACAGAGAAAACCGAAAACTCTCGACGAGATCTGCGACCTCATGGGCGCCAAGACTCCGGAAGAGAAGCTTCATATTGAGGATGTCCTTGAAGAGATGTGCTTCAACGGTGTCTGCGAGTTCAACCGTGAGCAGCCCGACCACATCAAACGTTATGAAATCAAGACATTTGTACCAGGCATGGCTGAGATGCTCAACGAGCATCCTGAGTGGTATCGTGACCATCCGGAAATCGCCGAGTGGTTCGACCTTTCCACCTATCTTCCGTTCCAGGGCGTCGGCCCGATGGGTCTGACCCAGATGATCCCGGACGGCGGTGCTGGTACCGGAATGCACGTTATCCCGGTTGAAAAGGCTATTGAGCATGATAACCGCTCCATTGACCAGGATCACCTTTCCTATTGGATTGACAAGTACGACAAGTTCTCCGTAGGTCCATGTACCTGCAGACTTGAGCGTCATGAGCGCGGCGAGGGCTGCACCGACGACCCGAACCATTGGTGTATCGGTGTTGGCGACTTCGCAGATTACTGCGTAGAGTCCAAGAAACCTGGCCACTATATTTCTAAAGAAGAAGTTTACAGAATCCTGGATCAGGCCGAGAAGAACGGCTATGTACACCAGGTTACCAATATCGACGGCGAGAACAAGATCTTCGCTATCTGCAACTGTAACCCGAAGATCTGCAACGGTATCCGTACCTCTCAGCTGTTCAACACTCCGGCAATGTCTGCTTCTGCATACCGTGCCCATGTTGACCCGAACAACTGCGTTGCCTGCGGTCGCTGCGTAGAGTACTGCCCGGTTGGCGCTGTTCGTCTTGGTCAGAAACTCAAACTCAAAGATGGTTCTGAGCAGACCTACAACTTCATGGAAGATCCGGCTGAGCATATCTGGCTCAAGTCCAGATGGGATCCGGACTATCGTGACCATGAGCGTGAGGAGACCTGGGAGACCGGTACTGCTCCTTGTAAATCTGCCTGCCCGGCTCACATCGCTATTCAGGGCTACCTTCAGATGGCTAAAGAGGGTCGTTACGATGACGCTCTTGCCCTCATCAAGAAAGAGAACCCGTTCCCGGCTGTCTGCGGACGTGTCTGCAACCGTAAGTGCGAGGAAGCCTGCACCCGTGGTACTATCGACGAGGCAGTTTCCATCGACGAGGTTAAGAAGTTCATCGCTCAGCGCGATCTCTTCGAGGAGACCCGTTATATTCCGGAAGTTACCGTTCAGTCCAACCAGATTGAGCAGTGGGGCGAGAAGATCGCTATCATCGGTGCCGGCCCTGCAGGTCTTACCTGTGCCAACTACCTGGCTACCATGGGTTACAAGCCGACCGTCTTTGAAAAACATGACGAGCCTGGCGGCATGATGGTTTACGGCATTCCGTCTTACAAACTTCAGAAAGACGTTGTTGCCGCTGAAATCGATGTTATCCGCAAACTCGGCGTTGAGATTAAGTGCGGCGTTGAAGTTGGTAAGGACGTAACCATTCAGGAACTCCGTGACCAGGGCTACAAGGCATTCTACCTTGCTATCGGTCTTCAGGGCTCCAGAAAAGCAAACGTTCCGAACGAAGACGCAGCTGGAATCATCTCCGCTGTTGATCATCTTGCAAAAGTACACGGCGACAAGGACTACAAGGTTCCGAAGAAAGTCGTTGTTATCGGCGGTGGTAACGTAGCTGTTGACTCCGCTCGTACATCTGCTCGTCTCGGCGGTGAAGAAATCTCCATGGTCTGCCTGGAGTCCGCTGAGGAAATGCCTGCTTCTGATGAAGAAGTTGAGGAGACCCTCGCTGAGAATATCTCCATCCACAATGGCTGGGGCCCGAAGGAGTTCGTTAAGGACGACAAGGGTAATGTTAAGGGCGTAGTCTTCAAGAAGTGCACCCGCGTTCGTGATGAGAACGGTCGGTTCAACCCGCAGTATGATGAGAACGATACCATGACCATTGACGCAGATCTCGTCATTGAGTCCATTGGTCAGTGCATCGAGTGGGGCGGACTTATCGATGGCCAGAACATCGAGTTCGTACACGGCAACTATCCGAAGGCTGACAGCTTCACCTATCAGACCGCTACTGACGACATCTTCGTAGGCGGCGACCTCTATCATGGTCCTTCCTTCGTAGTTAATGCCATCGGCGAAGGCCATGAGGCAGCAGAGTCCATCCATCGTTTCGTACGTCCGACCTGCGACACCCTGACTCTTGGCAGAAACCACAGACATTTCTTCGAATTCGATAAGAACAACATCTCTGTTGACTCTTACGATACTTCTAAGAGACAGCTTCCGGCTCTCGCTACGGATCCGACCAAGGCTATGAACTTCGAAGAGTACAAGAAGTGCCTTACCGAAGATCAGGTTAAGATCGAGACCAGCCGCTGCCTGTCCTGCGGTGCTTCCGTAGTTGACGAAGTTAAGTGCATCGGCTGCGGCCAGTGCACCACTAAGTGCGAGTTCGACGCAATTCACCTGTACAGAACTCATAAGCACGGCAACGATATGTATCCTTGCGAGGAGCGTAT
>CAYRKX010000046.1:0-13660 GCA_964425185.1 uncultured Eubacteriales bacterium | reverse complement strand
AATGGGCTGTAAAAAAACACGAAGTTATGAAGGACGCTGAGCTCAAGATCGTGACTATCCCTGCGGTTACGTACTGCACACACTGCGGCGGAAAGTACGAGACAGTTAAGTACGCGAAAGTCTGTCCTTACTGTCAGTCAGAGGAAACCTATCTTCTGACCGGAGACCAGATTAACGTCAAGGAAATTGAAGCGTATTAATCGCTGAATAATAAGGCTGAAGGGCTGAGGCACGGGAGTGTCTCAGCCCTTTTGTGCTGCTTATAGCCGCACGCGAGTGCGGGGTGGGGCGGGTTAACCCCACAAGTGAATCGCACATAATAAAAAATAAAAACGAACAGGGAACCACTTAAAGTGATTCCCCGTTCGCCTGTTTCGTGTGAGGTATTTATTCTATGGCTGGAATAGGTTAATTAATTATTCGCTGAAGAGAGCGGTGGAGAGGTAACGGTCACCGGTATCCGGAAGAAGAACAACGATATTCTTACCCTTGTTCTCCGGGCGATTTGCGAGCTCTTGGCCAGCCCACAGTGCTGCACCAGAGGAGATACCAATGAGGATGCCCTCAGCTTTTACGAACTCACGGCCGGTCTCAAAAGCGTCTTCATTCTCAACCGGGATGATTTCGTCATATACGTTGGTGTCAAGAGTGTCAGGAACGAAGCCTGCGCCGATGCCCTGAATCTTATGTGCACCGGAAACGCCCTTGGAGAGTACCGGAGAAGAAGCAGGCTCTACAGCGATGATCTTGACGTCCGGATTCTGCTCTTTGAGATACTGGCCAACACCGGTAAGGGTTCCGCCGGTACCAACACCAGCTACGAAGTAGTCAACTTTGCCGTCGGTAGCGTCCCAAATCTCCGGACCAGTGGTCTTATAGTGAGCCTTCGGGTTGTTCGGGTTAGTGAACTGGCTCGGGATGAAAGAGTTCGGGATTTCCTTAGCGAGCTCATCAGCTTTGGCGATGGCGCCCTTCATACCCTTGGCACCCTCGGTCAGAACGAGCTCTGCGCCATAAGCAGCCATGAGTTTTCTACGCTCGATGGACATGGTCTCCGGCATGGTGATGATGGCTCTGTAGCCTTTAGCAGCAGCAACAGCGGCAAGACCAATTCCAGTGTTACCAGAGGTCGGCTCAATGATGGTTGCGCCTGGCTTCAGGGTACCGTCTCTCTCAGCGTCTTCAATCATTTCTTTGGCGATACGGTCTTTAACAGATCCGGTCGGATTGAAGTACTCGAGCTTAACAAGGATATTGGCATTCGGTGCGTGTTTTGCAGCGAAGTTATGTGCATTAACGATGGGTGTGCTTCCTACGAGGTCTAATACAGAATCATAAACTTTTGACATAAATGATACACTCCTTTATCAGTATTCCTACTTGTTTAATAGGATATTACTCCTACTTTCCTAGCATGTCAATAGGAATTACAAAAATATTTCTAAATAACGTAGAAGTTTCCAGACATCTCCTGGTTATGGTCTACAAGATCCTGCAGGGAGATGCTGTCAACGTAATCATTAATTGCCTTATTGTAGCCTTTCCAGAAGTCAATGGTAGAAACAGTAGTGGGGCTGTCTTCACCGTAATGACCGGTTTCGAGTCCTGGAACTGGCGCAAGACTTCCCTCAGCTGCACGAAGAATGTCGCCGGCGGTAATGTTTCTGGGGTCAACTGCAAGCTTATATCCGCCGTTGTTGCCGCGCAGGCTGTGCAGGAAGCCGGCACGGTTGAGTAGAGAAATGACCTGCTCAAGGTATTTGACAGAGATGGCTTCGCGTTTGGAAATATCTTTAAGGGTGATGTAGTTTCCCTGGGAGTATGTTGCGAGATCAATCATAACGCGGAGAGCATAACGACCTTTGGTTGAGATCAATGGGATGACTCCTTTCAAATTAAGATTTTAGTTACATAGTATATTTGTATTTTATATAGGAAAAGTAGGCAAGTCAAATTTTTTACGAAAGAATAACGGGATTCTTACGGTTTCCTGACAGGCGATTTAACTTTTGTTCTCTAAAATGGCAGATGTTTCCAAAAGGAGGAACAGAAAGTATGAACAAAAGAAAACTGCTGTCCATTGTGCTGTGTATGGTACTGGTACTGACAGCAATGATTCCCATGGTTTCTGCCATGGCTGAATCGCCAAAACAAGAGAGTCTCCGAGTGGTCCACATTTCTGACGACCACATTCTCCCGAAAGAACTCATTAAGAATACGAAAGACTACGACATAGACCTCAACAGCGACCGCAAGATGTTCACGGAGAGCGACGCTATTGTTGACGAGCAGCTTCGCCAGGTCAGAAAGGAAAAACCGGACGTGCTGCTGCTGTCTGGCGACCTGACCAAGGACGGCGAGCTGCAGGCGCATCAGGCGCTGGCACGCAAACTGCGGAGCATCCAGAAAGATCTGCCAGAGATGAAAATATATGTCATTAACGGGAACCATGACATCAATAATAAGAATGGCAAGAATTTCAACACGGCGGACGGCAAGGCGGTGCCGGCAGCGCGCACTTCGCCTGCGGCGTTTGTGAAGAACTATGACATGACGTATAAGGATCCCTCGGTTATTGCCCGGTTTAAACCCGCAGCGGGCAAGTCGGCAGGCCAGCTGTCCTATGTGGCACGGCCGAAAAAAGGCTTCACGTTTATTGTCATTGACTCCGGCCGGTATAGTGCGGATAACACCGCTTCCGGCAGGGATGAGCATGAGACCAGCGGGCAGATCGGCCCGGACCTTGAGAGCTGGGTGCTGAAGCAGATTGCGGCGGCAAAGTCCCGCGGCGATGTAGTGCTCGGTATGGAGCATCACAACTTGGTTCCACATTTTACGTATGAACCGGTCCTGCTTCCTATGTATCTAGTAAACGATTACGACCGGATTGGTACGGAATTTGCTGACGCCGGCATGCATTTCATCTTCACAGGCCATATGCATGCACAGGACATGTCGAAACTGCGTACCGCTAAAGGGAACGATCTGTATGATTTCGAGAACGGATCTTCCATTACATATCCGTCTCCGTTCCGAGTTCAGACGTTTACAAGAACCAAAGATGGTGTGAAAGTCAACGGTAGAACTGTAGAGAATCTGAAAGTTAATTTTACGAACCCGGTAACTGGTCAGAACCAGACGATTAATGATCTGAGCGCATATGGTAAGAGTCAGGGTATTACCACAAAAATGCTGCAGACTACCGTAAATGGGTATCTGAAGACTCTGTTTGAGGGGAAAGGACTGAAATACCCGGAGGACCTGGAGAACGCTGTGGCCAAAGTTATAAAAGACCTGACTGAGCTTCCGGTTTCAGCCGACGGTCATAATCTCATTCAGTTTGCCAATTACACGTACCAGAGTCATCTGGACGGAACCGATGACGGAAATGACCCGGCATGGTTTAAAGAGGCGAGAGCCAAAGTAGCGGATGGGTCGCTGATTGACCAGGCTGTCTTAACGCTGTCAAACGATCTGGTAAGTGCCCTGTCTGAGTCCAGAAACTTACTGGTCAAAGGGCTGTTCGGCGGCGTATCGAACAAACTGGTGTCTCAGTTAGGAAAGGCGTTCGGCCCGGTGATCTTAGGACATGCGAAGACCCTTGCGCCGGATGTGTCCAAGACAATTGATACATTCCTGGTTGATCTTATCGACTCGATGAGCCATGATACAAACTATCCGAATGACTTGTCTTTCAACATCTATGAGAAGTATCGGGTCAGTGACACCACTGGCGCTAAAGGGAATGACAAAACCCGGAAAGCTGCTGAACAGAGTGGCAGTACCATAAGCGGCGGCGACATTATGAACGACGGTGGCAGGGTAAACCCGGCGGGAGCTGAAATGACGGCTCTGAATAAGCTGGTGGCTGCCGGAATGACAGCGGCGAATAAGGGGCTGTAAGAGGAGAACCGGGCTGTGGCTGCAGCCCGGTTTTCCGCGCTTTCTGTGAGTTTTCCGAGGCGCTCTGGACTTTCCCAGGGGCCGGAGCCTCAGGGCTTGGAAAAAATTCCTCGAAAGCGCCGCTTTCTTTCCAAAAGATGCCGGACACACCTACGCAAAGCGTAGCATAAACCGCTGCCTGGGACCGATTCTGCCCTTGGCCTCAACTTTTTGGAAACCGTGCTCGAACACGGCTTGGAAAATTTCCAGAGAATTTGGGGATTTTTTTCCAAACTCTGCGAAACAGCCCGCTTTTTCAAAACTTTGGAAAGAAAACCCGGAAAACCGTGGGAAAATTCCCACGAAAACCGGGGTGCTTTTTCCAAAGTGAAAATTTCCCTGCCCGTGAGATGTCCGGTGCTACGCATAAAGCCGTACATGTCGCAACGCCCCTGCCCGGAAAAAGCCAGCGGCTGCGGCCCGCCCTCTCTCATCTGCGGCCCGCCTTTTCTCAGTTGCGGCCCGTCCTCTAATCTCTGCGGCCCGCCTCCCAAATTGTACAAACCTGCCCACACGCCACATTTTGACTACACATGTGCTAAAATTGTAGGACAGAGAGGGAAGGCTCTCTTATACAATTTTATTAAGATAACCGACAGAGGCACTGCTTCAGTCGGGAAAGACAGCAGACAAAGACAGCCTACCAAGACAACGAGTGCAATGAGCACTCACCCTAAGGATTTTCAGAAGAAAAAGGAGAGCAAAATGAAAAAGTTGATCGCCATCCTGCTGGCGGCCGTTCTGGCAGTGACACTGGCGCTGCCAGCCTTCGCCGCTGGAAACGCCGGCGCTGCACGCAGCCGAGCGGGACGCGCCTATGCCAAAGCCGCCGGCGCCAAAAGCGCTAAGAGCCCATTGTCCACAAAGAAAACTGCGAAGACCAGCAATAAGAACACCCTCAAAGTTCTTGCCATCTCCGATACGCACTTTCTTGCACGGGAACTCATCAAAGCCACTGATGACTACCATGCTGCCAAGAGCATGGACAAGATGTTCACAGAGAGTGACAGTATTCTCGACGCCGAGCTGGATCGCGTGAAAAAAGAGAACTCGGACGTCCTTCTCGTCACCGGCGACCTCACCAAGGACGGCGAGCTTGAAGGACATCGCGCGTTTGCCCGCAAGCTGCGTACTCTCAAGAAGCAGATGCCGAAGCTGAAGGTTTACGTTATTCCCGGAAACCACGATATCCGCAACAAAAATGCGTACAACTTCAACACGGCTGACGGGAAGAAAGTACCTGCCACCCGTACGGAGCCGCAGGACTTCTATAATACCTATAAAGACATCTCGTTTGACGACCCGAGCGTTATTGCCAAATTCACACCGGCAGCCGGCAGGCAGGCCGGTCAGCTGTCCTATGCGGCGCGGCCGAAGAAGGGGTTCACCATCATCAACATGGACTCCTGCCGGTACAGCGCTGACAATACGACGAATGGGAAAGATGAACACGAGACGTCCGGCGCCATCAGCAAAGACCTCGAGCAGTGGGTCCTCAGGCAGATTGCCGAGGGCAGGAAGCGCGGTGACTTTGTCATAGGTGTCATGCACCATACCATCGTGCCGCATTTCACTATGGAAAGCACTGCTGCCCCGGAGTACATGCTCGCGGACTACCAGCGTATTTCCCAGGAGTTTGCGGACGCGGGAATGCACTTCTGCTTTACCGGACACTACCACGCTCAGGATGTCTCCAAGATGCAGACGCCCAAGGGAAACGACCTCTTTGACCTCGAGACCGGTGCCTCCTGTGCCTACCCGGTACCAATCCGCCAGGTCATCTTCACCCGTGGCAGCAAGACTGAGACTGCACAGGGCAGTACCGTTGACCACATGCCGGTCAAGCTCGTTAACCCTGAGACCGGCAAGACCGAAAATATCCCAGACATTTCCACCTATGCGCGCAAGAATGACCTCTCTGCCGAACAAATCAAGGGAATGTGTGACAACTATGTCGGCGGCTATCTCACAGAGCACAATATTCCGTATGACGGCGCAGTGAAATCTTCTCTGTACAAAGTCATTGACGACGTCACAGAAATTCCTGTTTCCAAGGACAACCATCATATTCTTGACCTCATTGTATATGCAAGACGCGCACACCAGGGCGGTACAGACAGTAAGGAAAACATTCCGGCCTGGTTCCAGGAAGGCGCCACGCAAATCAAGGATGGCACCCTGGTCTATGACGCGTTAAACATTCTCCTGCGCGATGTACGCAATCTCCCCAAAGACATTGCAGCTGCTGCCCTCAACAGTGTCATCCCCGCACAGGATCATGACCTGGTCGACCGCATCCTTGCTGCCAAGCCCGGTGAGAAGCAGATTCTCGACGCCAAAACGGCCAAAGAAGTTAACAACTTCCTTTATGATCTTCTCTACTCCTACGTTGACGATGAAAACTACCCGGATGACAGGGAATTCAACATCGTTCTGACTGACCGCGGAAACGGCGTCATGAATGACGGAAAGCCTGTTGCAAGCCCGGCAGATTCCACACACAAAGACGAGGATCTGTACAAGTTCGTCAACACCGTCATCAACAAAATCGCCTCCGGAAAATAAGAATTTGACGAAACGCTTTCGTTATGATACACTCTTGACTACATCTAGAGACGTTGACGGAGACAAGTAGATCCGGAGCGGGACATCAGGAGCGAATCGGGGACGGTGAGAGCCCGAAGATGAACCACCGAATTGAATATCCCTCCTGAGTCGCAGGCTGAACGAAATCTCCAGTAAGCCCCGCCGGACCCGCCGTTACCCGGGACGCATATGACAGTATGAGTTTTTCAGGTGGTACAACGAAACGCAAGCTTCGCCCTGTAAACGCACAGGGCGGAGCTTTTTTAATTCTTATAAGGAGGAAGTCGCTTGTACAAGAAAGTGCCCACGGACATGAACTTTGTGGCCCGTGAAGACGAGGTCTCCAAGTTCTGGAAAGAAAACAAGATCTTCCAGAAGACGGAAGAGAAAAAAGGACCATCTTTTGTCTTCTACGATGGCCCGCCAACCGCAAACGGTAAGCCGCATATCGGCCATGTGGAGACCCGTGTCATCAAGGACATGATCCCGCGCTACCACACCATGAAAGGTGCCAACAGCCCGAGAAAAGCCGGATGGGACACCCACGGCCTGCCGGTTGAAATTGAGGTTGAGAAAAAACTCGGCCTGAACGGCAAGGACCAGATTGAGAAGTACGGCATTGAGCCCTTCATCCAGCAGTGCAAAGAGTCTGTCTGGAAGTATAAGGGCATGTGGGAGAAGTTCTCTGACTGCGTCGGCTTCTGGGCCGACATGGAGCATCCATATGTCACCTATGAGAACACCTACATTGAGTCCGAGTGGTGGGCTCTCAAACAGATCTACGACAAGGGCCTCCTCTACAAGGGTTTCAAGGTCGTTCCTTACTGCCCGCGCTGCGGTACTCCGCTGTCCTCTCACGAGGTCGCTCAGGGCTACAAAAAGGTCAAAGAGCGCTCTGCTGTTGTCCGCTTCAAGGCCAAAGACGAAGACGCTTATTTCCTGGCATGGACAACCACACCGTGGACCCTGCCTTCCAACGTCGCTCTCTGCGTAAACCCGGATGAGACTTATATCAAAGTCAAGGCGATTGACGGCTATACCTACTACATCGCCGAAGCACTGGCGGACAAGGTCCTTGGACCTCTCGCCAAAGAAGAGGGCCAGAAAGCATACGAGGTTCTGGAAACCATGAAAGGTAAAGACCTCGAGTACCGTGAGTATGAGCCTCTGTATGACTGCGCTGTACCGGTTGTCGAGAAACAGCACAAGAAAGCTTTCTTCATTGAGGTTGATGACTACGTAACCATGACCGATGGTACTGGTATTGTTCACGAAGCTCCGGCCTTCGGTGAAGACGATGCCCGTGTCGGCCGCAAATACGATATGCCGTTCGTTCAGCTCGTCGACGAAAAAGGCCTCATGAAAGACGTTACCCCGTTTGCCGGTCTGTTTGTCAAAGACGCTGACCCGGAGGTTCTCAAAGACCTCGACAAGCGCGGACTTCTCTTCGACGCACCGAAGTTTGAACATGACTACCCGTTCTGCTGGCGCTGCGACACCCCGCTGCTCTACTATGCTCACGAGTCCTGGTTCATCAAGATGACCGCCGTTAAAGACGACCTCATCAAGAACAACGAGACCATCAACTGGGTTCCCAAGAGCATCGGTACCGGACGGTTCGGCTCCTGGCTCGAGAACGTCCAGGACTGGGATCTCTCCCGTAACCGTTACTGGGGTACTCCGCTGAACATCTGGGAATGCCCGGACTGCGGCAGGCGGATGTCCATCGGCTCTATTGAGGAGTTAAAGGAAAAATCCTACGACTGCCCGGATGAAATTGAACTGCATCGCCCGTACGTTGATAACGTTCACATCAAGTGCCCGGACTGCGGCGGAACCATGACAAGAGTTCCGGAAGTTATCGACTGCTGGTTCGACTCCGGCTCCATGCCGTTTGCGCAGCATCACTATCCGTTCGAGAACCAGGATCTCTTCGAGCAGCAGTTCCCGGCAGACTTCATCTCTGAGGCTGTCGACCAGACCCGCGGCTGGTTCTACTCTCTGCTCGCCATTTCCACCCTGCTCTTCAACAAGGCACCGTTCCGCAACGTTGTCGTTCTCGGACTGGTACTGGATGAGGACGGACAGAAGATGTCCAAGTCCAAGGGCAACGCGGTTGACCCAATGGAGGCGCTGCGCAAGCACGGCGCCGACGCCATCCGCTGGTATTTCTACACGAACTCTGCTCCGTGGCTGCCGAACCGCTTCTACGACAAGGCCGTTGTTGAGGGTCAGCGCAAGTTCCTCGGTACTCTGTGGAATACTTATGCATTCTTCGTACTGTATGCGAACATCGATAATTTCGACGCCACCAAGTACACCATTGATTACGACAAGCTTTCCGTCATGGATAAATGGTGTCTCTCCAAGATGAATACCATGGTCAAGGGTGTCGATGACAACCTTGCCAATTACCGGATTCCGGAGGCTGCCAACTATCTTCAGGAGTTTGTTGACGACCTGTCCAACTGGTATGTACGCCGCTGCCGTTCCCGTTTCTGGGCACAGGGCATGTCTCAGGACAAGATCAACGCCTACATGACGCTGTACACCGCTCTGGTTACTACCACCAAGGCAGCAGCTCCCATGATTCCCTTCATGACTGAGGAAATCTACCAGAACCTGGTCCGCTCCATTGACAAGGACGCGCCAGAGTCTGTTCACCTTGCTTCCTTCCCGGAGGTCAACGAGGCTTGGGTTGACAAAGAGCTTGAAGCTGACATGGACGAGGTTCTCAACATCGTCACTCTCGGCCGTGCGTGCCGTAACGGCGCTAACATCAAGAACCGCCAGCCGCTCAGTCGCATGATCATCAAGGCGGACAAAGAGCTCAGCAGCTACTACACCGATATCATCAAGGATGAGCTCAACATCAAGAATGTCGAGTTTGCTGACGAGAACACCAACCTTCTTGACTACAGCTTTAAGCCGCAGCTCAAAGTTGTTGGTCCGAAATACGGCAAGCAGGTCGGTATGATCCGCCAGGCTCTCGCTTCCATTGAGGACGGCATTGCTGCCAAGGAAGAGCTCGACTCCACCGGTTCTCTCAAGGTTACTCTGAGCGATGGCACTGAACTTGCCATGACTGCCGATGAGCTTCTCATCGACGCCAAGCAGGAGAAGGGCCTCTATGCTCTCTCTGACAAGGGCATTACTGTGGCGATTGACACAACACTCACCGAAGAACTTCTTCAGGAGGGTTATGTCCGCGAAGTAATCAGTAAGATCCAGACCATGAGAAAAGATTCTTCTCTTGAAGTCACCGATCATATCAATGTCTTCTTCCAGAGCACCGACAAGCTCAACGAGATTGTGAAAAAAGATGCTGACATTCTGAAGTCCAATGTCCTCTGCAATGACCTCCATGTAGGCGAAGCAGGCGGCACAAAGACCAAGGACTGGAAGATCAACGGCGAAGAAGCAACCATTGGTATAGAAAAGGCCTAAGACCACTTTTCACCAGTGAATCGCCAATAAGAAAGAATACAGGCTGTGTTTTCCGGAGACGGAGAGCACAGCCTTTTTGTGTAATTTTATAACCCCCTGGGGAGCTTGTGAGCAGGTGACCGGCATGGTACATTAAAATTGTTTAATTGCAAACATATGGATGGGTTACTACGATGAAAACAACAACATTACTGGACGAAATTCAGGCGTATTGGGGACGACGCGCAGAGTCCTTTTCTGAGGATGTCAGTCTGGAGGATTCGGACCGCTGGATGGATGTCATTCAGAAGGAGATTCCCGGACCGCAGAATATCCGGGTCCTGGATATTGGTACCGGCCCCGGTTTCTTTGCCATTGGTCTTGCAAAGCGGGGATATGATGTTACCGCGGTAGATCTGACACCGGAGATGCTCGCCAAGGCACGGGAAAATGCAGGGGTTTATGCCGATGCCATCCACTTTCAGCAGATGGATGCCCAGCATCTGAGCTTTGTGGACAATCAGTTCGATGTCATTACCACAAGAAACCTCGTGTGGAATCTGGAAGATCCAGGCAAGGCATACCAGGAGTGGTTCCGGGTGCTGAAACCCGGTGGAGTGCTGCTGAACTTTGACGCCAACTGGTACCGTTACCTCTTTGACGAGGAGACCAATGAGAAAAAGATACTTACGGAAAACCATCTGGCAGACGAGGGAAAGACCAGCAATTTCGACGCCTATGAGGAGTCGGACCAGATGGAGGAGATTGCCCGGCATTTGAAGATCAGCCGGTTCAGTCGTCCCATGTCAGACCTGGCGCTTCTGGACCGTGCCGGATTCTCCCGTGTTACGGCAGACAAGAATATCTGGGAGAAAGTCTGGAGTGAGCAGGAACAGGACTGGTACCGCTTTACTCCGTGCTTCATGGTTAAGGCACATAAGGGCTATGCTCAGGTGGAGTCCGCATGAACAGCCGAACAAAGATAGTGATGAAAAACCTGCTCTCTGATGTACTGCAGGTTTTTCTTATACTGGTTGGAATTACTCTTCTTGCGTTCCTCCTGCTCTACCTGTCTCCAGGAAACCCCGCGCAGATTGCCCTGGTAGGAACCGATGGCAATGTGGGCATGATTTCGGAAGAGGCACTTCATCAGCAGGAGGAACTGATGGGGCTGAACAAGTCCTTCTTTGCTCAGTACTGGACCTGGCTGAAGCATGCCTGCACCGGAGATCTCGGAATGTCTTTTATGGCTCAGGAGCCGGTCACACAGGTGCTGGGAGAGCGGATGATGCCGACTATCCTGATGACGCTGTTTTCCCTGCTGCTGACCATTGTAGTTTCCATTCCCCTGGGAATTTTATGTGCGGTTAAACAGGACCGCTGGGTGGATAATCTGATGAGGGTGTTTTCTTTCCTCGGAATTTCTATTCCCTCTTTTGTCCTCGGTGTTCTGTTTTTATGGCTGTTCTGCATTAAGCTCAGATGGTTTACCATTGTGCCCATGTCCGGAGCGGCTGGCCTTGTGCTGCCTGTTTTAGTTCTGGCACTCCAGACAACTGCCAAGATGACACGGCAGGTTCGTGCCATCGTTCTGGATGAGCTGCATAAGCCCTATGTCGAAGGTGCCCTGATGCGCGGAGCGGGAGAACGGGAGGCCCTGTTCTCTCATGTCCTGAAGAACAGCGCTGCTCCTATTCTTACCAATATCAGTATTTATGCCGGCGCTCTGCTCGGCGGCTCCGTGGTCATTGAGAGTATTTTTTCGGTCAACGGTCTAGGCCGCATGGCAATCAGTGCTGTTGGAAACCTGGACTATAACCTGGTTCTCGGCTTTGTGCTGTGGTGCACTCTGGTCTACCTGATTTTAAATTTACTTGCTGATATCCTCGCGGCGGTTATTGACCCCCGCATTAAATATACGCGAAAGGAGAAGACCCGAAGATGAAGCCTAAAAAGTCTTTCTGGGTGATGACCGCTCTGGTTGTCGTTCTTTTCCTGACTGCTCTGTTTGCTCCGCTCCTCGCACCGAATGATCCCAATGCGACGCACCTTATGGCGGCCCGGCTTGGCCCCTGTTCACAATATCCACTGGGCACTGACGCACTCGGGCGATGCATGCTTTCCCGGGTTCTTTACGGTGCGAGGACGTCTATTTTTTCCAGTCTGCTGATTACCCTGATAGTTTTTGCCCTTGGTGTATTCATGGGGGTTCTGTCAGGGTACTTTGGCGGCTGGCTCGACGCTGTGCTCAATAAAATAATTACGATTGTACAGGCCTTTCCCAAATTTGTTCTGGCTATTGCCATTGGCGGACTTCTCGGTGTTGGTATACAGCACACTATCCTTGCACTCTGCTTTGTAGAGTGGACGGACTATGCACGGATGGCACGCAGCTTTACGCTTCGGGAAAAAGACCGCACTTATCTGAAGGCCGCACGGGTCTGCGGCGAGTCCCATTTTTTGATCCTGACCCGGCGTCTCATTCCCAATATCATTTCGCCGCTGATTGTCAACGCAAGTCTGGGAATTTCCAGCATTATTGCAGAAATTGCCGGCCTGTCCTATCTTGGTGTCGGGGTCAAAGAGCCTATGTCCGAGTGGGGTGCCATGATTAATGCCGGCAGACTTTATATGCAGACGGATGTCCGTCTGGTTCTCATTCCGGGACTGGCCATCTTTGTAACGGCGGTTATTTTCAACCTGTTCGGGGAAAAGCTCCGGGACCAGATGCAGGTATCCTGAGGAGGGCTGTCATGAGAAAAAGATTTTTATGCACTCTTCTCTGTCTGGTACTGTGTGCCGTAACCCTGTCCGCCTGCGGCATGCCGAATAAAGATTTAGACCACGTTGTTGTGGCAGATACCCAGTGTCCGAGTAATCTGGACCTGGCGGAGAGCTGGAACAGCTGGTTTACCAGCCGCTGGGGAATTACCGAAACTCTGTTTTCGCTGGACGCAAAACTGAACCCGCAGCCATGCCTGGCGACGGGCATAAAGAATATTGACCGACTGACCTGGGAAGTGACGCTGCGTCCAGGTGTGCGGTTTCAAAACGGAAAGTCTATGACGGCGCAGGCCGTCATCCGGTGCTGGCGTCGGACCGCTGAGAAAAACCCGCGATTTCAGGAGTTGGTCGGATTAAAAGACGTACAGGCGGATGGGAACCGTCTGATTCTAAAGACCAGCCGGCCGGTCCCCACCATGGAGAACCAGCTGTGCGATCCTCTGACGGGAATTATGGATGTAGACTCCGGCACGGATATGGGGAAGGAGCCGGTGGGGACCGGGCCGTATATTCCGATCAGCTACCAGGCCAACACCCGTGCGGAAGAGAAGCGGTTTGACGGCTACTGGCGCGGCAGACCGAAGTTTCGTCTGGTCACGGTAAATGTCCTGGCGGACAGCACCACGCTTGCCATGGCGCAGCAGAACCAGGAGACCGACCTCTCCATGTATGTTCCCGCTGCCAATCTGTCTCTGTTTCAAGATAAGAACAAATTCATTATTGATGAAGCGGTTGGCTCCCGTGCGGAGATTGTATACTTCAACTTCCAACGTCCGGTCCTTCAGCAGAAAGCTGTTCGTCAGGCTCTCAGCATGTGCATCGACAAGAAAAATTATGCGAAAGTTATTAACCAGGGCGGCTCGGTTCCGGCATCCGGCCTGTACCCGGACCGGCTGCCTTATGGGGATGTCAAAGGATACTC
>CAYRKX010000045.1:9123-17956 GCA_964425185.1 uncultured Eubacteriales bacterium | reverse complement strand
TCCGAGAGGTCGAGGGTTCGAATCCCTTCAGGTCCACCAGATCAGGAACCTTGAAACTACGTATTTCTGCGAGTTTCAGGGTCCTTTTTTATTTGAGATATTTGGGAGTCTTGAAAATGAAAAAGCATGTAACACCAATTATTCTCGGGGCCATCCTGGCGCTGTCCATCTGTGCGCCGATTGCCGCCTCGGCCATGGGGAAAACTTCCAAGGGGAAGCATGCCGCTCCGGCTAAGGATTTTATGGTCACGGGAATTAAGACTGGAACTGGAATCAGTGTCACTGTAGGATACAACGAGCACCGGAAAACACTCGCCTACTACAGTCACTCAGACCCGGAGACGTTTGCTGACGCGCTGGCCATTGCCATGGTTCTCAACAGCCGGGATTCCAGCCGCAGAGAGCTTGCTCTCGGCCGGGGATCTTACGCACTCGACATTGCCATGAGCGACCTCGTAGCGGACGGCAAAATCACGTCTCTGACCTTCGGCGGAGACCAGACCATTAACTTCAAAGAAGAGAACGGGCGATTCACCTCTATGGAAACCACAAAAGAGGTCTCTTACTTTTACTGCAAGGTTTTAAACTATGACGAGCAGGGAAATGTTAAAGAGTTCCTGGATGCGTCCATTCCTACACAGGTTTTCTACAAAGATGGGAAAGTCTGCGAAATCAACCCGGGTTATGAGTCAAACAAACTGACTTATGACGACAGCGGCCGTCTGGTTTCCTCCATGAACTATACCTATTTATATGATAATAATGGCAGGATTAACTATATTGGCAAAACCGTCATAGAAGCAGATGATCCGGACACGGTCTCAAATATTCAGTATTTTGAAGACGGTTCTGTAAAGCAGTTCGATTTTCGTGGTACGACTTATAGTTTCACAGAGCGAGCCGTTTAAGGATGTGCAGCTCAGTAGGAGTCAGCCCACAGCCACTGCTCACTAAAGTAAAAGAGAGATTTCAACGCAGCTGCGTTGAAATCTCTCTTCTTTTTCTTATAAGCCGTGCATCGCCTGGAATGACGGCACTCAGTACGCTGGTCGTATTCGGGAAACTTACTTGTTCAGTCCCTCAACAATACGCTTGGTGTCGCGGGCAATCATGAGCTCCTCGTTCGTCGGGATGAGCCAGATATCAACCTTGGAGTCCGGGGTGTTGAGCTGGGCTTCCTTACCGCGGAGACCGTCGTTCTTTTTCTTATCAATCTTAATGCCGAGGAATTCGAGTTTCTCGCAGATTCCCTCACGGACATTGGCACCGTTCTCACCAATTCCGGCGGTGAATACCAGTGCGTCAAGACCCTGAAGTGCGGTCATGTAGCCGGCAATAATCTTCGGGACTTCATAGTAGAAGATGTCGAGCGCCAGCTGCGCACGCTCATTGCCTTCAGCGGCTGCATTCTCAACGTCACGCATGTCAGAGGAGACACCGGAAACGCCGAGGAAGCCGGACTTCTTATTCATGAGGTCGCTCATCTCACCAGGGGTGAGGTTCTCTTTTTCCATAATATAGGTGACGGCGGACGGGTCAACTGCACCACAGCGGGAACCCATAATAAAGCCATCCAGAGGAGTCAGGCCCATGGAAGTATCAATAACCTTGCCGTCTTTAATGGCGGTAATGGAAGAACCGTTGCCGAGGTGGCAGACAATGACATTTCTGTACTCCGGCTTGATTTCATGGAGACGGGTGCTGACATACCGGTGAGAAGTACCGTGTGCGCCGTACTTCCGAACCTGATATTTCTCATAATATTCATAGGGGAACGGATAGATATACGCTTTTGGTGGCATCGTGCTGTGGAAGGCGTTGTCGAATACAGCAACCTGCGGTTTGTCCTTACCGAAAACGGCCTGTGCCGCATTAATGCCTTCAATGTGTGCCGGGTTGTGAAGCGGAGCGAGGTCGCTTAAGGAGGCAATGCCCTCTTTGACCTTGTCGTCAATGAGAACAGACTCTTTGAACAGAGCGCCGCCCTGTACGATTCGATGGCCAATAGCGGCAATTTCGTCGAGAGAGTCGACCACTTTGAGGTCTCCCTCAGTGATGAGCTTCTTGACCTGGTTGAATGCCTCGGTATGGTTCGGCATGTCTACATCGAATTTTGCTTTTCTGCCGTCCGCGGTGCTGGCCTTGACCTTTCCGTCAATGCCGACACGGTCACATAGACCTTTTGCAATTTCCTTCTCGCCATCCATATCGATGAGCTGATATTTCAGCGAGGAAGAACCACAGTTGATGACCAAAATTTTCATGCGATTCGTCCCTTCTGTTAAATTCAAAGTATCGTAATTATAACACAAGGCGCACGCTGAAAAAAGCGTGCGCCCCAATTGTTTATTTGCCTGACAGATCTTCTGACAGGTCTTATCAGAAAGTTCTGTCTGTTATTTCAGGTTAATTGTATAAGCAACCTTGTAGTTTTCCTGACGGTACCAGGTGCCGGTCAGATTTGCCTGATCATAAATGACACTCCACTCCGTGGTATGCTCGTCATCCGGGAAGTTGGACTTGGCAACAGAGTGCATGGTGTCACGCAGGAAACTCTGGTCCATAGTCGGATGCTCTTTAAGAGTCTTGGTCAGGGTGTTGTAACGGATGACAGACTGGTGAGTTCCGATGCCGTACTTCGGACCCGGTGTCAGGTAGAAGTTGGTGTTGATTGGGCTGTCCAGAATGCTGAGCTTGTCGTTAACGTACTCAATAACTACATGCTTACCGGATGCATCGGTAATTGCCATATGGACCATGAAACCGTCCCAGGTGTGGAAGTCGCTGTTCTGAAGAACTTTCAGAGCTTCATCGACCGTTGCACATTTATCCAGAATGGTGCGGATTGCGGTAACACAGATCTGATTGGTCTTTCCGGTGTTCTGGTTGATGACCGCGTCAGGATCGTTAATCATATTGACGGACATTGTCAGTCCTTTTTCATTCATACCGTCAACCGGAATCCAAAGAGCTATGGCTTTCATAATGTAATCGGGAATCAATTTTGCTGCATCGCCCAGGCTGGCAGTAACAAGGTCAAGGTCCGTAGTAGAAATGCTCTTGTACCCGTCGGTCGGATCATTGTAAAGGATCAGGCTGGTGCATGGGCTGTAGTCAAAGTTGCGGCCAAAGAGGTATCCACCCTTGCCGTTGGAGACCTGGAGAGAGGAGCAGCCGAAGTTCGGAAGCTTCAGGTTCAGGTTTGTCGGCACGGCAAAATTCTTGGCGAGGAAGAGGACGAGGTCTTTAATGGAACCGGCGCCGCCCTGCTCAATAAACTTGTCGACTTTGTCGTCGCCCTTGTATGCTGTAATTTTTGTGTTTTCGTTGACAGCCGTGAGGGTCTCGTTTGGATAGAGAATGTAATGGTGAGGGTTACCGGTGTAGACCTTGGCCGGTCCGGCAGCAAATACACTGCAGGCAAAAGTCGAAACGACCATAACTGCCGCAAGGACCCATGCGCAAACGGCACGCGCTGTGCGATGAAAATTCTTTTTCATTTTTTGACATCCTTTCTGGTTCTTTCTCCTACATCATATTATAGTATAACAAACTCCGGCGATTGACTAGTTGGGAAAAGCCGAACAAGCTTTTCACAGACTTTTTACACAGATTTCAACCATTTTATTGTGAAGTTTGACAATTTCAGAGGATTGAGACATTTCTCAACACTTTTTGCAATTTGTCGTATTCCTTCTGATTGTTGGACTGATGTAGTTTTGTTACATTAAGTCTTACAGGGAGCGTGCTCGTTCCCGGTGATTTTGAGAACAATAAAGAAAGGAGATTATCGAATGAAAAAGAAAGCTCTCGCAAGAGTGCTCGGCATTGTTCTGAGTGCCGCCATGCTTGTCAGCTGCTTTGCGGTCAGCACCTTTGCTGCTGGTTCTCTTGACTTCTTTACCGACCTCAACAACTACGCCGCCAGCCTGCTAAATCTCGGAAACAACGGACTTGATGTTGCCGCTTCCGGACTTGATGCTGCTGCAGGAGGAGTAAAGGTTGCCGCAAACACGCTCAACCTCTCCAATTCCGCAAAGAAAAATGCTATCAGCTGGGTTGACCTGACAACTTCCAATGTCAAACTTGCCGGCGCAGCTGCAAGCAACGGTCTTGACACTGCCACCAGCGCTGTCAAACTCGGCACCGCAGGCGCAAACAACATCAGCGCCGTAGCTGACCTGGCTAACAGCAATGCCAAACTCGGCTCCAGTGTTATTTCCGGTCTGAAGACCAGCACTGCCAACACTCTCAATGTTGCCAACAACGGTCTCAAACTTGCTGACACTGCCAAGGATGCTATTAATCCACTTCCGAAAGTCAACAACGGTCTCAGCCTGTTCAACAACGGTTATACCTTCGTTGAGAACATCAAAGAGATCAAAGAGAACCATGACAACAAAAATGCTGCTGATCAGACCACACCGGTTTCCAGCGCATCTGAAGTCAACGTAGCCGAAACCACCAACGCATAAAGGAGAAACGGAATATGAAAAAGTCACTGAAAAAAGTGCTTGCCGTCATCCTCAGCGCCATCATGTTAGTCAGCTGCTCTGCCACTTCAGTTTTTGCCGCACCCGGCAGCTCTATCGCCTCGCTTCTTCAGGTTGCGAGCACAGTTAAGAGCGGGGTCGACTACGGAAAGAGCCTTGTTACTTTAGGCAGCAAGGCTGTTGACGCCGGAAAGAATCTTCCGAAGCGTGTTGTTAATATTGTCGTTTCTTACGTAGATCTTCAGAAAGCAAACGGCGACCTTGTCAAGGCGCTCATTCAGAATGGAATTTCCGACCTCACTTTTCTGCCCAAACTGACTGTTTCCAACATTAAGCTGGGCAGCGCAGTAGCAAGCAGCACTGTCAATACCGCCTCTGGTTCGGTTAAACTGGTCATTGCACTGGTTCAGTTCCCGCCGGCTGTCCTGAAGGACGCCGTCAGCGTTGGAAAACTGGGCAGCACAGTTGCCAGCGGCCTTGCCACCAACCTCAGCAACGATGTCAAACTCGGCGTTAACGGTCTGAAAGTTGTCAACACAGCCAAAGGCCTTGTTACCCCGTCCCTGTCCGATCTTATTGAGGGCATTAAGTTCCCAATCCGTGCAGGCACTGCCGTCAAGAACATCGTATCTATTGCCAAGGGCGATAAAGACGAAAATGCCAAACCGCTTGTCGGAACCGCACAGATTACCGACCACGGTGAGGATCTTGGTACAACCGAAGAAGAAACTTCTCTCAGTGCTTCTGAGGAAGAAGTTCCCGCTCCTGCTGCTTCTGCAGCCAGCGCTGTTGTTGCCAGCACAGATGGTCCTATGGATTAAGCACACTTGAACAAACGGAGATACTACAATGAAAAAATCACTTTCTAAAGTACTTGCAATCGTTTTGAGTGCAACGTTGTTTGTCAGCTGTTTTGCCATGAGTGCTTTTGCCGGACCAGTTCTGAGAACTCTCACCACTGTCAACAATGCGGCTGCAACCGCAACGGAAATTCCCAGCAAAGTAGCTAGCACAGGTCTCAGCCTTGTCACTGCCGGGGAAAACGCGGTTGCCACCGGCGAAAGTATCGGCGCAACTGCTCTTGATGTTGCTGCTGTTCCGGTTAAAGTTGCAAAAGTCGTACCGGATGTTGCCGCTGTCGGAGTTAAATCTGGTGCCAAGAGCATCCAGACTCCAATCAACGCCGCAACTACTGGTGTTAAGATTGCAACCGTACCAGTTAAAGCTGCTAAAGTCGTTCCTGACGTAGCAAACGTCGGCGTTAAAGTTGGCTCTACCGTCAATAATGGCGCACTCAGCGCTGCTTCTACCGGACTCGGTCTTGCCAATACCGGCCTTTCCGTAGCCAGCAAAGTCGCTGAAGCTCCTGTCAGCGCTGTTGACACAGCACTGTCCGTCTTTAACACGGTTTATGGAATTTATTCCACCGTCAGCAATCTCGGCAAATAACTAACATCAGCGTGTATTAAACGCAAGCATAATAAGGACCCGTGCTGCTCAACGCAGCGCGGGTCTTTTCTTTTTATTTTATTTAGTTTTATGCCTTACAGCTGAAGCTGTACGTACCACTTCCGACTGTAGTCTTCTGGCCGTTCGGCAGGACAATTTCTGCGGTGGTGTTGCACGGAATCTTAACGGTCATCTTGAAGTTCCCGCCGCTCTTCGTCCAGTCTACAGCAACTACACCGTACGGTGTCTTATGAGAAGACTTCGCGGAGGTCATCCGGTTAGCCTTATCCATAAGCGGCTGAATGCGGATCTTCTTGTATCCTGCAGACGCCGGCTGAATTCCTGCAGAGTTGCGGTACATCCAGTCACCGACGCATCCATAAGCATAGTGGTTAAACGAGTCAGAGTCGCTGCCCTGCTGATAGTTTGCAGTTCCATCGGCATTCAGGAGATCCCAGCGCTCCCAGGTGGAAGTTGCGCCGACTTTAACTTCATAGAGCCAGCTCGGGCAGGTATCCTGGAACAGAAGGTCATATGCCTTATCCGTCCGTCCATTGTCAGACAGTGACGGCAGCAAATATGGGGTACCGACGAATCCGGTGGTCAGATGGTTGCCGTTCTTCTCAATGTTCTTAATGAGATCGTCCATGGCAATCTTCCGCTGCTCCGGTTTCAGAAGATCAAACTCAAGAGCCAGTACATAGGCACTCTGGAAATCTTTTCTGAGATGCCCGTCCGGTCTGATGAGGAAGGTCTGGAATGCGTTCTTGACGTTCTGATTCTCCCTCGCGTATTTCTTCGCGTCAGAGTCCTTGCCGAGAATGCCGGCAATCTTCGAGACAAGATCTGTGGAATGGGCCAGATACTCCGTTGAAGTAAAGTCTGCACGGGTCATTCCGCCAGCTTTGCTCGTATCCGGTGCCAGCCAGTCGCCGTAGTGCATTCCGCCAATGCCCCAGATATAAGGAACACCAATGGCAGCCTGTCCAAGCTCCCAGTTGACCCATTTCTTCATGGCATCGTAGTTGTCTTCCAGCATCCTGAGATTTCCGGTGCTCTCGTAGACCGCCCACGGGACGTAAATAACTGCATCGCCCCAGACAGCATCGTTCATGGTTGTGAGGTAGAAGTTCTGCAGATTTTTCTCTGCGTTGTTGGTCGGTACAATCATCGGGATGAGTCCGTTGCTCTTCTGTGATGCACGGACATCAGTCATCCATTTCTCCATGAACCGGTCCAGATTAAAGTTATAAGCGGCTGTCGGGGAGAAGACCGAAATATCACCGGTCCATCCGCAGCGCTCATCTCTCTGCGGGCAGTCAGTCGGAATGTCCACAAAGTTGGCCTTGGAGGAGGTCAGGATGTTTTTCTCGAGCTGGTTAATGCGGGAATCGTTGGTAGAGAAGGTACCAATCTGATCCATCTGGGTGTAGAGCTCAGTGCCGTAGATATCTTCCAAAACAACATCTTTGTTCGGGGAAGTTACCTGTGCGTACTGGAAGCCCATGTAAGTAAAGAGCGGTTCGTATTCCTGCTCACCGTCTTTACAGGTATAGTTGACTTCTGCTTTTGCCGTACGAAGCGATGTAGTGTCGAGCTTGCCGTTCTCTACATGCTCGGCGTGACCAATGTGAATCGTGTCGCCGTTCTTCGCACGAAGTTTTACATGGATAATACCGGCAAAGTTGCGGCCGAAATCATAGATTCCATGGCCGATCGCTTTCGGGTGAATCACCTGGCCCTTGCGTACCGGAGAACCGGTGTTCTCACGGATTTCCGGAGTCTTGTCCTTGTACAGAGAGACTGCCTTAAACGGGCCGTCGCCAACTTTCTTTGTGGCATCATAAGTCTCACCGTCGAAGAACGAGGTGAAGCGCCGCGGACCGTTGGTGGAGTACTGCCAGGAACCGTCGGTTCCAATGACATCTTTAGAACCATCCGTGTACTCAATGCGGATTTCCTGCAGAAGAGCACGGGCTTTGCCCCACTGTTCCGCCTTCTTGATGAGACCGAGACGGCCGGTGTACCAGCCGGGAGCCACTTCGGTAAGAGCTGTATTGGCGCCCTGCTTAATCTGCTTTGTTACATCATAAGTGTTGTACTGAATGCTCTTGCTGTACTGGGTATATCCAGGAGCAAAGTAGTCACCACTGACACGGGACCCGTTCAGGAACGGAACATAACAGCCAAGTGCCGTACCGTAAAGGGTAGCTTTCTTAACCGGTTTGTTAACATTAAACGTTTTCTTGAAGATAAAGTCTGGGGACTCATAGTTGTAGGATTCCGGAATGGTAATCCATTTCGCATCCCATCCCTGGTTGACTTTGCCGGAAGTAAACTGTGTGTCTGCCTTGGCGACATTTCCATGGTTGTCCCAGGAAGTGACCTTTACCTTATAGGTAGTGGCCGGTTTCAGTTTGAGGTCAACCGGAACATACGCAGAAGACTGTGAGTTTACTTTTCCGCTGTCATAAACCGTTTTCTTATCATTGGCAACCTGAATCTGATACGCATTCTGGACGGTGTTTTTCTCACTGCTGTTCAGAATCCATGACAGGTACACATTGCTGTCAATACCTGTCGGATTCTTAGCGGAATTGACCGTCAGATCCGTCAGGGTCAGCTTGTTTCCTGCGGCGAACGCCGGAATGGCGACGCATGTCAGGAACACAACGGCCATAATCAGAGATAAGGCCGCATGCAGGCATTTTTTCATGGAATCCTCTCCCTAAGTTTATTGTTCGTTTTTAGGGTACCGCGTGAAAAAACTGTCCACAATTGCCAAATTTGACTATGTTACTGTCCTTTTTTTACTTGCGGCTGGAGAGCACCCACTGAATGAAGCCTTTCATATTCAGGACTTTTGCGGTAATGGTCTGATTCTTAGATGT
>CAYRKX010000045.1:0-9023 GCA_964425185.1 uncultured Eubacteriales bacterium | reverse complement strand
TTGCAATATTTGGAGCTTGTTAAAATTCCGCGCCCATCTTATGCGCTTTCGCCTCTGCAGCAGCCACCAGAGACTTGGTCTGTTCCGGGTATGTCTCCAGGCCTCCGGCATACAGATACTCATATTTGGGAATTCCAAACAGCTCACTGAGCTGGCGCCAGTGTTCTACACCAAGGCTGTTGGGCTTTTCCGGCTCTCCGCCGACAGTGAGGTAAGCCAGCTTGCCCGCATTACAATCGCCGTGTGTTCCAGTTCTGTCTGTGTGGTAACAGTATCCTTCCGTGGATATATATTCAATGTAGAGTTCCATCTGAGCCGGATAGGAGAGATCCCAGTATGGCGCTCCAATAAGGACTTTGTCTGCCGTCTTAAACCGTGTGGCAAACTGAAAGACAGGGGAATTCCATTTCTGCATGGCAATCAGAGAGTCCCGCTCCTGAATGCCGTTATTGTTGAGCGGCACAAGCATGGCTGTCCGCAGATCCTCAATTTCAATGGCATCATTGGGGTGTGTCTCGCGGTACCCCTTCAGGAATGCGTTACAGATGGAATTGGTCCGGGAACTCTCACCCCGTTCGCTGATGCAGCAGTTCACAAATAGCAGTTTCTCCATCGGAATCCTCCATTCTGCCTTCAGTATAGAACGGTGTCTTGACAAAAAATTGTCAGAAAAAGAACCGGGATCCTTGACGGGTCTCGGCTCTCTTTCTATAGGGGTTTATGAAATGGTTGAGTTGTTAAATGGTGTACTGCTGTCGTCAGTATTTTTCATGAAGACGTACTGCGGTTTCGGGAGGGAAATGCCGATAGCTTCTTTCAAAACTTCCTCGACAGTCTCAACCGGGACAATCGTCAGACGATTGCGAACCTCTTCCGGAACATCCTTGAGATCTTCCACATTCTCTTTTGGAATGAGAACTTTGGTAATTCCGGCGCGGTCAGCTGCAATCAGTTTTTCTTTCAGCCCGCCGATAGGAAGAACACGGCCGCTCAGGCTGATTTCACCGGTCATGGCAAGATGCGGGTCTACTTTAATACCCGTAAACAGAGAAGCCAGTGCAGTAAACAGAGTTACGCCGGCAGATGGGCCATCTTTCGGTGTAGAACCGGCAGGAACATGGATGTGGATATCCCGCTCCTTCAGATTCTTGGTGTTGAGCGGAAGTCTGGACTCTACAAGGCTCAGGGCAATCCGTGCCGATTCCTTCATGACGTCACCCAGCTGACCAGTCAGAATCATCTGACCGCTGCCAGGCATGTCGGTGGTCTCAATGAAAAGGATCTCGCCGCCGACCTGAGTCCAGGCAAGCCCAGTTACAACGCCGGCAGGGTTGTCATCCTGTGCTCTCTCATGGAAGGAAACTTTTCGTCCAAGCATATCTTCAAGGTCGTCCGCATGAACAGCATACGGTAGTTCTGCCTTTCCAGATACCACCTTCTGTGTTACAACACGGGCAATGGTCTCGAGCTGTTTCTTCAGTCCACGGACACCGCCTTCCATGGTGTAGTCGCTGATGACTTTGCGAAGAGCGTCGTCATCGAGGACAAGCTGTCCTTCTTTAAGCCCGGTATCTTCCAGAACTTCTTTCATAAGATGTTCTTTGCCAATGTGGAACTTCTCCTCGTCGGTATAACTTGAAATCTGGATGACCTCCATACGGTCAAGCAGTGGAGCAGGGATAGTGTCCAGGGAGTTGGCCGTAGCAATGAAGAAGACATCTGAGAGATCATACGGCAGGTCGAGGTAATGGTCGGTAAAGGTGCTGTTCTGCTCCGGGTCCAGAACTTCAAGAAGCGCCGATGACGGGTCTCCAGCGAAGCCGCCCTCCTGGAGCTTGTCTACCTCATCGAGAACCATAACCGGATTCGTGGTTCCGGCCTGTTTGATGCTCTGAAGAATGCGTCCGGGCATAGCACCGACATAGGTCCGGCGATGACCGCGGATTTCCGACTCGTCGCGAATGCCGCCGAGAGAAATTCTGACGTATTTGCGATTCAAGGCCTTGGCAATGCTCTTGCCAAGACTGGTCTTACCGGTTCCGGGAGGTCCGACAAGAAGGAGAATGGATCCTTTGGAGTCCTTCTTCATCTTCATTACAGCAAGGTGCTGCAGGATGCGCTCTTTTACCTTGTCAAGACCATAGTGGTCTTCATTCAGGATTTCTTCTGCTTTATTGAGATCAACCTCTTCTGCTTTCTCATGTTTCCATGGAAGTTTCAGCATGAAGTCGAGGTAATTGCGGATGACGCTTTCCTCGGCGCTGCCGGGGCCCTGCATTTTCAGCTTTTCGACCTCTTCAAGGGCTGCTTTCTCTGCATAGTCCGGCATACCAGCCTCTTTAATGCGTTTTTCATAGTCGTCTTTCTTACCGCCGGCACCGATAGACCCGCCATAGGCCTCGTCATCCCCGGACTCGCCGAGCTCTTCCTGGATGGCTTTCAGCTGTTCCCGGAGAACCTGCTGACGATAATACTTGTTGGATTCTTTGGTGATACGCTCATTGAGTTCCATATTGAGCTCAATGTGCTCTTTCTGTTTCATCATGAGGTCAATGAAATGGAGGCTCCGCTCTCTGAGGGAGTCCATTTTCAGGAGCTCATATTTCTCTTCCGGAGAGATTTCCGAATAGTTGCCAAGATAGGTCATCAGGGAGTTCAGAGAATGGATTTTGTCAAGCATTCCCATGTAGTTGGAAGCACCCTGGAACTGTTTGGCGAAGTCACGAATCTGATCCTTCATATAGTCCAGAATCTGCTTCTGCTCGTCGTCATTGATATCAGCCGGCTCCGGATGATCCGCATACTCAGCATAGACCATGTCGCTGTTAAAGGAGAGAGACTTGATATCTACCTTTTCCAGCAGTCTGGCTTTGAGGAATGTCCCCTTATCGTTTTTCTCTACGCCGTCCGACGTAATAACGATTCCAATATCATAATATTCATTTGCATTCGGGCTGCCCTGCGGGATGTTGTGCTTAACCGGTACAACGACCGCAGATTTATTTCCTAACGCAAAATAAGTAGCCAGTGCGGTTGACGGTTCCAAGAGCCGGATTACCTGATCTACTCCCGGCAGAAGGACATAGTCATACACGGGTACAGCTACTGCGTTTTTTGTCATCATATTTTCCATATTGTCGTCCTCCCGAGCGATAAATGAATGTTCATTTATTTATTTTGGATTTTTTTGCGGGTTACTCCTCTAAAAGAGTACCCGCTGAAAATATGGTCTGATTTTTAAGATGCGGCCGCTATAACATGGCCTGCACCAGTCCATACAACCGGCTAAACCAGAAGCGCACGCTGAATAATTTCGATAAGCTCGTTGAGCTCTTTTTCCTTATTCGCTTCGCTCTGATGTTTGTCCTCGGCGATGGACTGAACCGGATAGAAGATAACAGCTTCCAGGGTTTCATTACTGTAGTCTCTGAGAACGTGTTCCTTCTTCAGGTCTTCAATGATTTCCGTAATGTAGCACGAGCCTTTTGCCCCACAACAATTCTCGGCTAATGACGTAACCATGGAGTACTGTTTGACATAACTGAATACGTCTTTGTACTCAACGAGATAGTTATAATAGTTGCGCATGAGAGAATCTATAATTTCGCTTCCGGTCATCTCCCGATTGACGTGACCGAGGAGATAGTCATAGACGTCTTCAGAGTATTCGACATAAATTTCCTGCAGCATACTGTCCTTGTTGTCAAAGTACGTGTAAACCGTTGCCGGACACACGCCTGCTTCTTTGGCAATCTTCGACATGGACAGCCCGTTAAAGCCTTTTTCCAGAATTAACCGGGTGACGGCGTTTTCGATGCGCTGCTTTTTTTCGTCGTCTTTCTGTCGCATACTATTCACCTCATGCGTCTATAATAAACGAACATTCATTTATAGTCAACCCTGAATTTCAGATTTTTTCAAAAAAGTTTACCGCCTGGAAAAAGCAGAAAAAGGGCCGCAGCACAAAAGAGTGTTACGGTCCTTGATTGGGTAATTATTCTGGCACGAATTCTGCCATCACCTCAAGGTTTCCTTTGGGCATGTAACAGGTGTACCTATTTTTAACATAACTCATGTGGCTTACGTCCTCGCCTGTTGCAGAATTGATAACTTTTAACTGGGCGAGTTTGTACCCCTTTTTCGGGTGAATGTTCAGCCGAATGTAGTCACCAGCTCGAGCTACAATCATGTTCGAAGTAACTCGACCCCCATCGGTGCTGCTTACTTTTACTCGGTAAAAATCTGTTGAGAGATTGGGTGTAATATCAGCCAGCTGTTCCACAGTTTTATCACCATTAAGCTCTTTTATAATCTGATTTGCGATGTATTCATGCCCTTGATTTGTCGGGTGAACCGCAGTCATCATATTATCTAAATAAGCCCAGGTCACAATTCCAGGAATCAGAGGAAGCAAACCCATAGGTTCAACATTCCAGGCATCAACAAAGGTATAGTAGCTCCGGGTAGAGGCAAGTTCTTTCTCATGGACATCCATCATCCCCAACGCTGCATCTAAAAGATGACCTACTCGAAGCCAGTTTTCATCTCCAAAATCAGTCAGCGCATAAGTAGAAAATGGATTATTAAATCCAACCGCTATGATTTTGGCTTTGGGATTAATCTTATGGATTCCTTCAATAATTGGATCCCAATTCTGTGTAAATAACTGAGCGCCGGTAAAAAAGCCATACAAATATGCAGACGCCATGGCTGGGAACATACCAACGACTTTGGCTCGATGAAAGACTTGCGCTGTTGCTTCATCCATTTGCCCCTGGGCAGCCAGTTTAGTTACCTCTTTTTGAAGAATATCGTAATCATCTAAAGAGTGTAAAACATTTAATGCCCGCATTAAACAATTTATAGCGATATCATTCGAACCAATATTAATTGTAATTAACTCCGAATTTTTCACATATTCTACTGTCTTTTTGCGAATGGCATTGACACCCTCTGGTTCGATATATCCCCAAATTGTTTTGCTCAAAGAATCGCCCTGATAAGTTGGATCTACCATCATTCGTACTTCAACGGAACGAAGTGCAGGACGTGAAAGATTATAAAATCCGTTTTTTTCTAATGCACGATAACTTGCTGGACTATCATCTTTTTGGCGGATTCCAATAGCATTTCCAACCAGATCTGGATAGCTTCCATGCACCCTATAGGTTTGGCCTCCCGAAAGATCTCGAAGGGCCTGAATATCAGCTGCATCATAATACCCATCCTTTTTGCGAATGGCATTGACACCCTCTGGTTCGATATATCCCCAAATTGTTTTGCTCAAAGAATCGCCCTGATAAGTTGGATCTACCATCATTCGTACTTCAACGGAACGAAGTGCAGGACGTGAAAGATTATAAAATCCGTTTTTTTCTAATGCACGATAACTTGCTGGACTATCATCTTTTTGGCGGATTCCAATAGCATTTCCAACCAGATCTGGATAGCTTCCATGCACCCTATAGGTTTGGCCTCCCGAAAGATCTCGAAGGGCCTGAATATCAGCTGCATCATAATACCCATCCGGGACATTAAGAAGAGGGGTCAGATATCCATAGTTAACCTTAGGTTTCTTCAAGTTTTTATCCCAGTTTCCCTCTTTTTTTACAGCAAAGCCAGAGGCAAGACTGTCACCGAAAATAGTGTAGCCCTTATAGTGAGGTGCATTTTGTATTGCGGCCCCAGAAACAGCAATGGCTGTCGCAGAGACAGCCATTGCCATTGTCATAAGGAGAGCCAGTAAACACTTTCCAATATGCTTCATGTATTATTTTCTCTCCATCAGTTTAAAAATTCTGATGTTCCATAAGTCAGTCTCTTAATGACCTGACCATTTCTAACAGAAAAACTGCCAGTTGGAACTTTGATATTTCCATTGTAAGTGTTCTGCCACTTACCATCTTTAACGTAATAATACTTATTACCACGAACGGCTACACCAGTAAAGCTGTCAAACAGATTGCCATTGGTGTGCCAAACAGCCCACTGTCCATTTTTCTTCTGCAGAGTACGATAAGGAGCATCATTGATGCGAGAATCAGGTCTGCCGCCATTAATAGCAGTAATAATCTGATTTGCCATATATTCATGGCCTGCATAGGACGGATGAACATGAGTCAGGAAAAACGCAAGATACGGAATTGTTCCAAACTGATCTGCGTTCAGGGATTCGGTATCATAGACATTAACATAGTGAATCTGATCACGATATTTGCTGACTTTAGTTGCATAATTGCGAAAGCGACGAACAGAATTGTCATTCTTTTCTGAAAGCTGCTTCCTCAGTGCATTATCTTGGGGATCATCGTCGCGGAAGCAGTTAGTCATACCAAGGACATAGATATCTGCGGTCGGATTCAGCTCTCGAATACGTTTGATGAGGAAATCATACCAGGTTTCAAATCTCTGGAAGCCTTCTTCATATTCAGTATCAAGATCTTTAATTCCGCCTACCATCTGCCAGAACTGCTCTGGAGTTTTAATGGCATTAAACTGTTTTTTTACGGCTGTTGCTGCTGGCTGAGCTGCCATACCATAGGTATAATACTGAAGTTTGAACAGCGGAGCCATAATGCCATAAAGACCAGTGTCATTAGAGCCAAGATTTATGGTAATAATATCAGACTTCTTAATATGGTTTACAATCGAATGTTTCTGATTCTGAATATCTATCGGATCAGACATCTTCGGAATAGCTGTAGACAGCTCACTGAAGAAGCGATCCAGATAGTGCTCCGGCTGAGCGCAATAAGCGTCAAACTCCGGACTGATCATACGTAAAATTGATGCTGCAGTATAGCCTTCTCTTGCCTCATTGTAAACATGTTTTGCTCCAACAGCTTTGGCTACAAGATCTGGATAAGAACCATCAATGATTTTTCCATGGCGGAATCCGAACGCATCCAATGACTTATAATTGCTATCTTCAGGCAGACCATAAGCTGATGCGATACTGTCACCAATAATAGTATAAGTATCGTAGTGCTTTTTACTTGTTAACGTTTTGGCAAACGCCTGGATTGGGAAAAGTGAAACCACCAATGCCAGCAAAGCAACAAGAGCAATAATTTTTTTACTTGTTTTTCTCATGCGCATTTCTCCTTTTTATTCTTTCCTTATTCCTTAACATCCGAGTCAGTATCCAGAGCTTTGTAATCAATTTTTCCTCTGGGCGTTCTCGGAAGTTTGTCAACAAACACAATATCCTTTGGAATTTGATATTCCGGTAAATGTTCCTTGCAAACTGCTAAAATTTGTTTCTTCACAGCTTTTTTATTACTGTTAGCATCTTTAAGCTCAATATAAGCTCTCGGAATATGAATTCGTTTTTCGTCTTTAACCCCAACTACGCAGCAAGCATTAACTGCATCAACAAGCTGAATATTACGTTCAATTCGGTCAGGGAACATCTTCGTTGGGTTTCCATCTTTACCTTTGGTCATAATAATTCTCTTTATACGACCAGTAATAAAAATATCACCATCTTCACTAATAAAGCCGATATCACCAGTATGGAGCCAACGCTTACCATCACTGTGAACACGAATCAGATCATCTGTAGCCTTCTGGTTCTTGTAATATCCCATGCAAATTGTAGGGCCAGCAAAGCAAAGCTCGCCACGTTTATTAACCGGAAGCGGTTCATTCGTGTCAACATCAAAAGCTGAGGCATCAAGCATAAACATAGGGATTCCAGCACTGTTAGGTACATTGACATCTGCTCGAGTCACTGTCGAACCAGATACCATTTCAGTCGCCCCATATCCCTTTTGCAGGTCAGACTTACAGCCATGAGCATGCAAGAAGTCATTAACTGACTTCTCGGAAGCAGCATCCATTGCTTCTCCACCGGCAACAAGGAATTCAATAGAAGACAGATCTGCATTTTTCAATTCCTTTTCCTTAGTCATAGCCAGGACATAGGCAGGTATGCTGTTGATATAATTGGGCTGATATTCTTTTTGATATTCATGGTATTTACCGACTTCATAATTTGGAAGAAGGGCAACCTTGCATCCTACAGATAGTCCCTCATGAATGCCATTAGTAAAACTGTAATTTACAAACGGGGGAAGAACGACCATCATGACTTTCTGACGTTCATTCGGAATACTATTAATAATCTGGAATACTTCCGCATTTTCATTGTTATCCGAAAGCATTACACCCTTTGGATCTCCAGTAGTGCCGCCAGTATGAGAAATCAAAGCCATAGCATTGTGATCCCGCTCTACCGCTGGAGCATCAACGCCATTTCCAAGTTTCAGGAATGTCTCCCATTCCATGCACTGGTTTTTGTCCATGTGAAGCTTATTGACCATACGGTACAGTTTCCGCTTTAAAGTTGGAAGTGAAGCAGCGGGAGAAACAATAACTGCCTTTTTAACCGACGTGTCTTTTAAAGTGTCACGAATTAAATCATAAGTACCATCAAACAAGAAGAAATAGCGGCTCTGAACCTCATCCAGATAAAAGTGAAGCTCATTTACACTTGGCAGCGGGTGAATAATATTGGCAACTGCGCCAATACGATTTAAAGCATAAATAAGATAAACAACCTCAGGACAAGCAGGCATTGCCAGCGTAACGATTTCGCCTTTCTGTACGCCAAGACCTTTAAGAGCTGCAGATACTTTTTCAATATTATTAAATAATTCACCATAAGTAACTTTGACGCCAAGATATTCCAAGGCGATATCACTTAAATGGTCCTTATTAAAATCGTATATAAATTGGTACATTGATTTTTCTTCGAAGGGTTTTTCCAAAGTTTCCTTTGTAAAAAATTTGAGCCAAGGCTTATCAGTAACAGGGTAAATTTCTTTCTCAGGGTTCATACAAGGGGGCCTTTCGTTTTCTCGTGTTTCGTAATTTTTTCAGAAACACTTTTACTAAATGATGTTTGCTTTCTCCATTAAACAAAAAGGAATCTCCCATTTGAATAATCACATTTTACGTTTGTATGGAATTTGTTTCATAAATGTTATTCTGCAAATAGAAATGTGGCTAAGAATATTGTT
>CAYRKX010000044.1:0-19436 GCA_964425185.1 uncultured Eubacteriales bacterium | reverse complement strand
TTCGAACCCCGGACACCTTGATTAAAAGTCAAGTGCTCTGCCAACTGAGCTAATGAGTCATATCGCTTTCTTGCGACGTGTTATATTCTACTGTAACCCGTCTAAGAAGTCAAGGACTTTTTTCATTCTCCAGAAACATTTCGTACTCTGAAAGACCATCAGAGTACGAAACCAGAATCCGAGAAAATTACTTCACAAAAAGAGTGCACAGAACGCAGGCAAGGGCTACCGCAACAAAGAGTACACCAAGAATTTTGGTAGCTTTAGCGAGGGTATCATCTTTTGCGTGAGCACTGGTCTTGTCGAAGAAGTTATTATCATTCATTTCGGCAGAAGAAGAACCGGTAATGCCAGAAGCGTTGGCTTCACGGTTTTTCTGCAGGCTGATAACAACGATGAGTACCAGCGCAAGAATGATTAATACAATGGCAAATGCCATCTGTAAACCTGTCATGGAAATTCCTCCGATAATTATCGATATGCCAAGTACCTGGCCAATTAACTCTGATATTTTAGCATACTCTCCTACTCAATGCAAGAAGATTATTCGGTCGTAAATGTGAGCTGTTCCCCCTCGGTATCTTCCGCTGACGGAAGTGCTCCGAGTGCAGGATAACTCTTGGTTTTATACCGGGAAGGACGTTTAAACTCCCCTTCTTTATACAGGCGAATAGAGAGTGCACGCTGTCCTTTACGAAGACGCATTACCGCAACTCCCTGGGTATCTTTAGTAGACTTCGCATTTAGGGATGCAGTATTAATTAACAGTAATCTTCCCTCCGTAGACTGAAGTACAACATCGCAGTCTTTAGAAATGTACATCGCCGCTGCAAGAGGAGATTTTGCGGAGTAGGCCTTTACCAGTTTCTTACGATGAGTTTTGGTCTGATAACAGGACATCTCAACCTTGGCAACTTTTCCGTTCTCAAACAGGAACAGCATGTAGCCTTTATACTTGCTGGTTACCGCCATGTATACCGCGGTCTCCCCTTCATCGAACTCCAGAACAGTTGGAACATAGTCACCGAGCTGGGCCGCTTTCCCGTAGCCAAAAGCATCTACAGTCGTTTTATAAACCTGCTGCTGGTCCGTAAAGAACAGAAGTTCCTTGTCATTAGTGGTCTCTACCTTCTGCGTTACCACATCATTTTCCTTCAGGTTCTGCTCCCCGCTCATCCGCAGAGACTGCGGAGAGAATTTCTTGAAATAACTCTCCTTAGTGAACAGAAGAATTACGGGATCATTCGAGACGGTCTCCTCAATGACCTCTTCTTCCTGAAGTTCAGAGGCATAGATGATCTCACTTCTGCGGGGCTGGCCGTACTTTTTGGCCACTTCCTGCAGTTCATCGACAATGATCTTACGAATGCGCTTTTTTTCTTTCAGCGTTTTCTGGAGATCTTCAATGCGTGCCTCAAGTTCTTCGACATCTTTCAGTCGTTTGAGGATAAACTCGCGGTTTAAATGCCGCAGTTTAATTTCCGCGACATACTCGGCCTGGGTCTCATCAATCCCAAAGCCAATCATCAGGTTGGGAACTACTTCAGATTCTTCTTCGGTCTCCCGGACAATTTTAATGGCCTTATCAATGTCGAGAAGGATTTTCTGAAGGCCCTGAAGTAAGTGCAGCTTTTCCTGAGCTTTGTTCAGGTCGAAATAAACTCTGCGGCGTACACACTCCGTCCGGAAGGCAATCCACTCTTCAAGAAGGTCTTTAACGCCAAGTACTTTCGGCATACCGGCAATCAGGACGTTAAAATTGCATGGGAACGAATCTTCCAGTGGAGTAAACTTAAACAGCTTCAACATCAGCTTATCCGGGTCTGCACCGCGTTTCAGGTCAATCGTAATTTTCAGACCGGATTTGTCCGTCTCGTCACGGATATCACTGATCTCTTTGAGCTGGCCGCCCTTAGCCTTGTCAATTATCTTGTCAATGATTGCCTCAGAGGTCGTTGTCGGCGGAATTTCTGTAATATCAATACAGTTGCTGTCCTTGTCATAAGCCCATTTGGAGCGGACCGTAATACCGCCGCGTCCCGTCCGGAACACTTTCTCCATCTGGTCACGGTCGAAGATAATCTGACCACCGCCCGGGAAGTCTGGAGCCTGGAGAGTATTCATAACATCGGCATCCGGGTTCTTAATGAGAGCAATGGTAGTATCACAGATTTCTTGGAGGTTAAAAGAGCAGATCGAACTTGCCATTCCGACAGCAATACCCGTATTGTTGTTAACCAGAATAGAGGGAAAGGTTACCGGAAGCAGCGTCGGCTCTTTCATACTGGCATCGTAGTTGTCTACGAAGTCGACAGTATCCTTGTCGATATCCCGAAACAGCTCTTCGCAGATTGGGGCCAGTTTGGCCTCAGTATATCGAGAAGCAGCCCATGACATGTCCCGGGAGTACGCTTTACCAAAGTTACCTTTTGAGTCTACATACGGATGAAGCAAAGCTTCATAACCTTTGGACAGACGTACCATGGTATCGTAGATGGCCGCATCGCCGTGGGGGTTGAGCTGCATGGTCCGGCCGACGATATTGGCGGACTTAATTCGTGCCCCTTTCAGAAGTCCCATTTTGTACATAGTGTACAGCAGTTTCCGGTGAGACGGTTTGAAGCCATCAATTTCCGGGATGGCCCGGGACATGATAACACTCATGGCGTAGGGCATATAGTTAATTTCGAGGGTATCGACAATTTTCTGGTCGACAACTTCCCCCGCGCCCATAATATGTGCGTTTGGACTTTCTTCCCGGTTTGCAGCGGGCGATTTACGTTTCTTTCTAGGCATGGACAATCCTTTCTTACGATAAGTCGGTCATATCCAGGAACAGATGACCATCTTCAGCAATGTGTTTTTTCCGTCCGGCTAAGTTGTCACCGAGCAGCAGGTCAAACTGGGTTCGGGTCGCTGCGGGGTCTGAAGGATCCACGCGGATGAGCCGGCGGGTTTTGGGATTCATGGTGGTGAGCCACATCATGTCGGCATCGTTTTCACCAAGTCCCTTGGAGCGCTGAATGGTATACTTTTTGCCTTCCAGCTGGGATAGAACCTCTTTTTTCTCCACTTCGGTATAGGCAAACCACACCTGGTCTTTATAGTTAATTTCGTAGAGCGGAGATTCTGCTATGTAGACCTTTCCCTCTCGAATCAGAGTGGGCATGAGCCGATAGATCATGGTAAGAATCAGAGTTCGAATCTGGTAACCGTCGACATCGGCATCGGTACAGATTATGATCTTATTCCAGCGAAGGTTATCGAGGTTAAACGAACTGAGGTCTTTTGTCTTGGCCTTTACCTCTACTCCGCAGCCGAGAACTTTTATGAGGTCGGTTATAATGTCGTTTTTGAAAATGCGGGTATAGTCGGCTTTCAGACAGTTCAAAATTTTGCCGCGTACTGGAATGACTGCCTGAAATTCCGAGTCTCTGGCCTGCTTACAGGAACCGAGTGCCGAGTCTCCCTCTACAATGAAGACTTCCCGGCGGGAAACGTCTTTCGTCCGGCAGTCGACAAATTTGGCTACGCGGTTAGACATGTCCATATTCCCGGAGAGCGTCTTCTTGAGATTCTGACGTGTAGTCTCCGCGCGAATACGGCTCCGCATATTGACTAGAACCTGGTCGGTAATGCGGTCTGCATCCATCTTGTTTTCAATAAAATAGATTTCCAGCTGACTCTTCAGGAAGTCCGTCATGGCTTCCTGAATGAATTTATTGGTAATGGCCTTTTTCGTCTGGTTCTCATAAGAAGTCTGGGTTGAGAACGAGGATATGACAATACAAAGACAGTCCTCAATATCCTGGAAGCTGATTTTCTTGTCGTTCTTTGCGTATTTGTTATTCTGCTTCAAATAGGAATCTATCTGGGAGACAAATGCGCTTCGGACTGCTTTCTCAGGAGCACCGCCGTGTTCCAGCCAGGAGGAGTTATGGTAGTACTCTTTCAGCTTATGTTTATTGGAAAAACAAAGAGCTACATGAATTCGGACTTTATAATCGTCTTTATCTGCACGGTCACGACCCACTCTCTCGGTAGACCAGTCCTGGATAGAGGAGAATGCTTCATCGCCCACAGTCTCTTTCATGTAGTCGATAATGCCGTGCTCATAGAGGAACTCATAGTCTTTGAACTTTCCGGGAGTTATCTCGTCTTTTAGGATAAATTTGAGACCAGCATTGACGATAGCCTGCCTGCGGATAATATCCTGGAAATATTCCAGAGGAATCCGAATGTCAGTAAAGACATCCGTGTCCGGCTTCCAGTAAATGCGGGTACCAGTCTGTTTACCGGAATACGGCTCTTTCTTCAGACGGCTTGACGGGTTTCCCTTTTTGAAATGGATGGTGTAGCGGGTTCCGTCACGCAGAACCTCCGCATCCATGAATTCCGAAGAATACTGGGTTGCGCAGAGACCCAGACCGTTGAGTCCAAGAGAGAACTCATAGCTTCCGCTCGTGGAATTGGTATTGTACTTACCACCAGCATACATCTCACAGAAGACGAGTTTCCAGTTATACTCTTTTTCATTTTCATTGTAATCCATGGGAATACCGCGGCCGAAGTCCTGCACCTGCAGAGACTGATCCAGATACCGGGTAATGATAATCTCCTTGCCAAACCCCTCGCGCGCCTCATCGATGGAGTTGGATAAAATCTCAAAGAAGGAGTGTTCACAGCCATCAATTCCATCAGAGCCGAAAATAACGGCCGGCCGTTTTCTGACACGGTCAGCTCCCTTCAGCTGAGAGATCTGGTTGTTGGAATATTTTGTCGATTTTGCCATAGTTTCCTCCGTAGAATCTGTTAACAATGTAAAATTCTATTCCACAAATTAAGACGTTGTCAAGCGAAAGAAAAGACCGCCTGTGCCGAAAGACACAGGTGGTCAAAGTATATTTCGTACGGATTTAAGCGCCAGCCGGTGCCGGGTTTGGAGCCGGAGCAGCCGGTTTAGCTTCCAGGAATGGATCCTGTTCTACAACACCAAAGGTGTCATCCGTCATGATCTTCTGGAAATCTTCGCCGTTGATCTTCTCGTGAACACCAAGATATTTCGCAAGCTTGTGGAGCTGATCGATGTGTTTGCTGAGAATGCCCTCTGCCTGTGCATAGGCTTTGTTCATAATGTCAGCAACCTCGCGGTCAATGGCTCCGGCGGTTTCCTCTGAATAGTCTCTCATTCGGTTGTAATCCATGCCGAGGAATACCTCGTCATTGTCACTGCCGTATGTAATTGGTCCGAGAGCCTTAGTCATACCATATTTGGTAACCATATTCTTGGCAATTTTAGTTGCCTTTTCAATGTCGTTGGAAGCACCTGTGGAGATGTCACCCATAATCAGAGCTTCAGCAACACGGCCGCCGAGAAGGGTAACCAGCTCATCGAGCATGCCCTGTTTGGTCATGTAGCTCTTATCCTCTGCCGGTAGAGACATGGTATAGCCTCCTGCCTGTCCGCGAGGAATAATAGAGATTTCATGAACCGGGTCCAGATCCTTAAGATAGAAGTTGGTAATAGCATGTCCAGATTCGTGGTAAGCGGTAAGCTTCTTCTCTTTGGTGGACATTTTGTGAGACCGCTTTTCCGGGCCGACAACGACCTTAATAGCTGCCTCTTCAACGTCCTTATTGGTAATGGCTTTTTCTCCGTTTTTCGCTGCAGAAAGAGCAGCCTCATTCAGAAGATTTTCCAGGTCAGCTCCGGAGAAGCCAGCAGTGGTGCGGGCAATTTCATTGAGATTGACATCAGGAGCGAGCGGTTTATTTCTCGCATGGATTTTCAGAATAGCTTCACGGCCTTTGACATCCGGAAGATTAACGGTTACCCGGCGGTCAAAACGTCCGGGACGGAGCAGAGCCGGGTCAAGAATGTCAGGACGGTTGGTTGCAGCAATAACCACAATACCGAGGTTGGCAGAGAACCCATCCATCTCAACCAGGAGCTGGTTTAAGGTCTGTTCACGTTCATCATGTCCGCCGCCCATGCCGGCACCTCTGTGCCGACCGACAGCATCGATCTCATCGATGAAAATGATGGCAGGAGCGTTTTTCTTTGCGGTCTCGAACAGGTCACGTACACGGGAAGCGCCGACACCGACATACATCTCTACAAAGTCAGAACCGGAGATGGAGAGGAATGGGCGGTCCGCTTCACCTGCAGTTGCCCGGGCAAGTAAAGTTTTACCAGTACCGGGAGGGCCGACAAGCAGTACGCCCTTAGGTATACGGGCACCCAGCCTGTCGTATTTGTGCGGATCTTTCAGAAATTCAACAATTTCCTGCAGTTCTTCTTTCTCTTCATCAGCCCCTGCGACATCCGCAAAAGTAGTCTTATGATCCTTGTCGTTCTGATGAATCTTTGCTTTACCGAATCCCATAGAACGGTTGCTCTCATTCATAATGGATGAGTTCATGCGTCTCATCAGCCATACCAAAACAAGCAAGGTAATGATTGTCGACAGCAGAACCGGAAGAACATTGGAAAGCCAGGAGGATGATGCTCCGGCCACATAGTTCATATGAATTGGTGCATCAGGGTGTGCTCTGTTGTAAGCCCGGACGTTGTTGTGCACGTCACGGACGAAGAGATCTACACTGGGGACATTATAGGTTCTTGCCTCTTTGTCACCCTTCAGTTTGTAGGTCAACTTGCCGTTGCTCAGATTGAGAGAATAAGAAGTTACCTTTCCCTGGTCAAACTGCGACACAATCTGATAGTAACTTTCTGTACTCTTTTTTGTCGTTGTATTAAACGTAAAGTACAGGGAAACAATGATCAGGATGGGAATTAAAATCCAGGCAATCGTCGCCCAGACATTATTGCGGCGATTATTGTCGTTGGGATTCTGGCCACCCATATTGTTATCTGGCACTTGTTTTCCTCCTCTTTTTGTCACATAAAGTTTTTTATAATTCTGTAACATACAGAACTAATTTGACGTATATGTGAATAGATTCTTAAATCATATCCTGATAGACAGACGGTTTCAGGACTCCCAGATAGGGAAGATTGCGGTACCGTTGGGCAAAGTCCAGTCCATATCCTACCACAAACTCATCTGGTACTTCCGCGCCAACATAGTCTGCCTGAATATCCGCTTTTCGTCTCTCCGGTTTGTCCAGGAACGTACAGATTTTAATCGAACTGGGAGAGCGCATTTTCAGAATTTCCCGAAGATTGTACAGTGTACGGCCGGTATCCAGAATATCTTCTACCAGAAGAAGATCCTGTCCGGACAGATCCAGGTCGAGGTCCTTAATGATTTTAACCTTACCTGTACTCTCCGTTCCATTTCCATAACTGGAGACAATCATAAAATCGATGGACAGCGGCAGGTTAATCGCCCGCATGAGGTCTGCCATAAAAACGACAGAACCCTTCAACACACTGACGAGCACCAGGTTTTTCCCCCGGTAATCTTCGGTAATCTGTCTGCCAACACGGTCCACAATATCCTGGATTTCTGATTCATTGAGCAGGATTTTCTGAATATCATCCTGCATATTTTCACTGAACATGTTTTGTGCCTCCACAAGTATCGTTCCGTTCCACGGAAACCGACATAACGTTTTGGCTTTTACTGTCAGCCATAAACGGCTCTGATGGACCAAACCCTTCCATCCAGGCGATCTGCCCGTCTTTTTCCAGAATGGTGACAGAATTTCTCCGTTCAGGCGGAATGTTCCGCTCTTCAAAAAGAGACTTCAGAGTCTTGGAGACCCCACGCTTTGGTGGACGAAAGCGGTCTCCTGGTCTACGGTTTCTGACAATAAAATCACCCGTTATTTTATCATAGTCCACTTTATTTTCCAATAGAGCCCCTGTATTTTTTTCGACTCGCAGGTGCAGGATGCCATAAGGTAACGACAGCCGGTCTGCGCCGTTCAGAGCAAAAGGAGGGATTTCTTCCACATCCTTGGTTGTTATGCTCTGCGAATATACCATTCCGTCTCTCACAATTAGATATATCCCCGTAGGAAGCTGTATAGTGCCGCCTTGATGCAGAAGCGAATACGCTTTTTCAATGTGTTTTGTCTTTGGCTGTTCTCCAGTGTACCGAGTTATAATTTCTGCCAGCGCTCGGTAAGCCAGAGCTTTAGGAGCCTCACAGAGAATCTGTGCCTGATAAGTCCCCTCCTGTTCCGCCAGATTCAACACTTTTTCGGTTTCTGCTTCAAGAAACTCTTCATCTACGCGGAAGCTCTGTATGGAGCGGTTCATTGAAGCCGCAGCCTCACTGTGAACCTTCTCGAATTCCGGAAGAATGTTATTGCGGATTCGGTTTCTGGCATAGCAATTATCAAAATTGGTCCGGTCTGTCACATAGAAGAGTCCGCTATCTTGACAATATGCCTCTGTCTCCTCGCGGGTACAGTCAATTAACGGGCGAATAATCTGATCACGTACTGGAGGAATTCCCGTCATTCCCTTTAACGAAGTTCCACGGGAAAGATGAAACAGTACAGTCTCTATAGAATCGGAAGCGGTATGTGCGGTTGCAATTTTCCAGTCAGAATCAGGATACAGTGTCTCCCCCATCTTTTGAAACCACTCATAGCGGATTCTTCTTCCGCACTCCTCGAGTCCTTCTCCTGTCTGTCTGGAGACTTGAGGGACATCGGCATGAAGCACATAAAATGGAATATTTCGCTCCTGGCAGAACCGGGAACATACCTGCTCGTCCTGATCTGCTTCTGCTCCCCGAATTCCATGGTTCACATGCAGAGCGCAGACCTTCCAAGAATGTTCCTTCGATAATCTCCATAATAGAGAAAGAAGCGCCATCGAATCCGCCCCGCCAGAGAACCCAGTCAGAACGGCTGAGCCCTCGGAGAGCATCGAGTAACGCTTCACAGTCTGTTTTACTTTATCAATCATGTTATGCGAGTGGGTCATGTTCATTATCCAACGCGGTAAACAGAGTAAACTCACTGTTCCAGCCGAGTTCAATGGTTCCGGTAGGACCATGACGGTTCTTGGCAACAATGATTTCTACCTTGTCTACTTCCCGGTCTTCATCATCCTCTTCCTCCGTATTGGTATCAGAGTAATAGTCATCACGATAAAGCATCAAAACAATGTCGGCGTCCTGCTCTATAGAACCTGATTCACGCAGGTCAGAGAGCTGCGGCCGATGAGATTTTCCTCTGGCTTCAGTACCACGTGCCAGCTGGGCCAGAACAATAACCGGAATTTCCAGATCTTTAGCCATCAGCTTTAAGTTTCTGGTAATTTCAGAAACCTCCTGTACTCGGGACTCGGTGCGATTTGGTGATTTCATGAGCTGAAGATAGTCGATCATTACAACATCGACATCTTTCATCCGCAGAATTTTGGCTTTCATCTCGTTAACACTGATATTGGAGGTATCATCAAAATACAGAGGTGCATTCTGAAGGGCGTCAGCAGATGCGGACAGACGGAACCAGTCATCATCATCGAGAAGACCGTTTCTCATTTTTTGTCCTTTAATCCGTGCATGCATGGAAATAACACGGGATGCAAGCTGTTCCTTTGTCATCTCAAGCGAGAAGAACAGTACTTTTTTCCCACTTGTAGCAACATTGATAGCTAGATTCAGGGCAAAACTGGTTTTACCCATTGCAGGACGGGCTCCGACAATAATCAGGTCAGACTTGTTGAGACCGGAAATAGTCCGGTCCAACTGTCGATATCCGGTGCTGATTCCAAGATAGTCTGCCCGGTTTTCGGAGTTAAGTTTGACCAGAGTGTCATAGACTTTATCTACAACTATATCGCCAAGTTTTGAAGCTTCTGAAGTTCCTTTCCCCTGCCGAATTGCATAGATACGCTGTTCGGCATCATCAAGGAGGTCATCGGATTCCGCTTCTTCATTCTGAGTGCGTTCCAGGATTTCTGTTGTGGCCTCAATTAAGGCACGCTTATAGTATTTATCCTGGATAATCTTGGCATACGACTCTACGTTAGCAGTGGACGGAATAGATTCCGCCAACTGAGCTAAGTACTGCTTACCAGAGGCATCATCAAACCCTCCGGTCTTCTTCATTTCCTCCAGAACAAGAAGAGGATCAATAGAGCCGCCCTGCGCATCCAGACGAAGAATTGCGGTATAAATCAGTTTGTGCTGAGGTAGATAGAAATACTCCGTCTTAAATCCCTCAGACTGGATGATCGTCAGACATCCCGGATCTACCAGAAGGCATCCCAGGACCGCCTGTTCAGCTTCTAAACTGTAGGGAACGCTGGCGTTGGTCAGAGAATCTGTAAATTCGTTTGCCATATCCGCTTACTGCTCAGAAACTCTGACTTTAACGGTGGCTTCGACGCCCTGGAACAGTCGAATTACAGCATCATAAGTTCCAAATGCCTTAATTTCACCGACTTTGATTTTCCGCTTGTTGACAGAAATGCCATAATCCTCTTTGATCTTGGTGGCAATTTCCTTAGCCGTAACCGAACCAAACAATTTACCGTTAACTCCGGCTTTGGCTTTCATTTCGAGTGTTTTTCCATTCAGTTTTTCAGCATCAGCCTGAGCAGCCGCCTTTTCTGTATCATATTTGTACTGCTTGGATGCCTCGGCGTTTTTCATCTCCGTGACATTCTGTGCGTCTGCTTCAACGGCGAGATCTTTGGGCAGGAGGTAATTTCTTGCATAGCCATCAGATGCTTTGACCATCTCACCCTTTTTTCCAAGGCCTTTCACATCCTGTTTTAAAATAACCTTCATGGGAATCACTCCATTTCTAGATATTCATCAATGGATTTTTTCACGAGAGCAACAGCCTCATCCATTGTTATCTTCTCAATTTGTGTAGCAGCCATGGTAAAGTGGCCGCCGCCTCCCAGTTTTTCCATAATGACCTGGACATTCATCTGTCCGAGAGAACGAGCAGAGATGTTAATCCGGTTATTCTCCTCAAAGAGTACATAGGAGGACTGTACTCCAGTCACGTTCAGCATGTCATCAGCAACCTGAGACGCAATCATTCTCATATTGGGAACGACATCTTTGGTCTTGGCGATAACACAGCCATGGTAAGTCTCTGCTGAGCTTAAGATAGATGCCTTAATTTTGTAGTTGTCCAGAGAGTTGGAGAACAGCTGTTTTACAGCCACAGTATCCGCACCATGATTTTTCAGATAGGCTGCAGCCTCAAAAGTACGAACTCCTGTTCCCAGGACAAAATTTCGGGTATCCAGCATAATTCCGGACAGAAGTGCATTGGCGCTCATGGGGTCAATTTTGACATCTTCCGGGAAGTATTCAATGAGCTCGGTAATCATCTCACAGGAACTGGAGGAATTGGGCTCACTATAAAACAGTTCCGCATTTTTAATATAGTTCGCAGTTCTTCGATGGTGATCAATGACACTGACTGTATCGAAATCAAAGGACAGGTTCTGATCTTCCAGTGAGTTCGGACGATGAGTATCTACAACAACCAGAAGGCTTTTCCTCCCCTTCTTGCGATCCAGTGCAGTGGGAACATCAATAAAAACTTCAGAATCTACTTTCTCAATATAGTCTTCGACAAGCTTGGCAGCCATTGTCGTGTCACGATTAGCAATGATATAGCAGGGTTTTCCCAGTGCCTTAGCCATCTCGTAAACACCAATAGACGAACCAATACTGTCAAGGTCAGAAAAAGTATGTCCGGTCGTAAAGATAATATCATGACGTTTGAATTCTTCGGCAAAGTTCTGAGCCATAATTCTCGCCTTGACTTTGCTGGAACTGGTAGTACCGCCTACCGTTCCACCGAAGAATTCCATGGAGCCGTCGGTATTCACCGTTGCCTGGTCGCCTCCGCGACTCTCAGACATATCCAGGGCAAGACGGGCATGGTCATTCGCTTCGACGAGAGTCTCTCCACGCCCTGCGCCAATGGAAACAGTCAATTCAACAGGGTGATCTCCGAATTTGTATTCCCGAACTTTTTTTAAGATATCAAATCGGTTTTCAATCAGACCCTGAAGTCCCTGTTCTTCCACAATCATGAAATAATAGCCGTCATCCAGCTTTTGGAGAAGGCACGGGTAATCTTCTGCCCAGCGCTCCAGGATAGTCTCAATGCCTCCGTTGATGACTTCCACTTCACTGCTCTTGAAATCTTTCCGGACTTCGTCGAGATTGTCGAGGGAAAGATAGACAACCGCTGGCTTGGACTTTCTGTATTCGGATGCGGCCTCTTTTAACTCTGTGTTATCAATAAAGAACATACAGTAAGATTCCGTATCCTGAACAATTTTCCCTGTATACACAGTATAGGTACGGTCAGCATAGAGAATATCTACGCCTTCAGGATGGGCAATAGCTTCTTCCGGGGTAACGTCGCCCAGAAATTCAGATATTTTCCGGGTTCCCAGGGGGACATCGGACATGAGTTTATCTTTGAAATGGTCGTTGTACCAGATAATGTCCCCTTCTTTGCCAATGACAGCAATTGGAATAGGATAATCCTGGCTGCTTCCAGTGTTATCAAAATACCGATTTGCCTGAACAATGACATCCCGATAATACCGGGCTTTTCGAAGATAATAGATCAGGAACACCGCTATTAACGCCGCAAAAAGTATAGTCTGTACTACCCCCGCAGTCGTGTTAAAGAAATACATGACTACTGTGGAAGCAGCACCAATAATTAAAATGACGGAAAATAAAGCGGCGGTTCCCTTACTCAAGAATTTACACCTCCATGATGATCGGAAGGATCATCGGGCTGCGTTTGGTCCGTTCATAGACCAGACGGGAAATTTCATCGCGGATGCGCGATTTAATGGTGGACCAGTCATGGACATCATTAACCAGACAGTTTTCAATGGCCCACATGGCAATGGACTTGGCGTCCTCAATCAAGTCTCCCGCCTCACGGACATAGACAAATCCGCGGGAGACAATGTCTGGACCGGCAAGCACTTCACCGGTCTCACTGTCCATGGTGACAACTACAGTAATGAGGCCGTCCTGTGCCAGACGGGTTCTGTCACGCATGACAATAGAACCTACATCGCCGACCCCGTAGCCGTCTACAAAGACACGACCGGCAGGAACGGTTCCATGTTCCCGCATACTGTTTTCGGTAAGCTCTACCGTGTGACCAATATCGGAAATAATAATATTGGAAGCCGGAATGCCCATCTTGATGGCGAGCTCGCGGTGTTTCTGCAGATGTCTCTGCTCACCGTGTACCGGAATGAAGAACTTCGGATGAATGAGACCGAGCATAGTTTTCAGCTCTTCCTGGTTGGCATGTCCGGAAACATGAACTTCGTACATTCTCTCATAGATGACTTCCGCACCATGTTTTAACAGCTCATTGACAACTTTAGTGACACTTTTCTCATTTCCGGGAATAGGAGTGGCTGAAATAATGACATAGTCACGGGACGTAATCTTAACTTTTCGATGCTCGGAAAATGCCATACGGGTCAGAGCCGACATAGGCTCACCCTGGCTTCCGGTAGTAATCAACAGAAGCTGTTCCGGTGGATACCGGTCAATGTCGTCGATAGGGATCATTACTCCGTCCGGGACATGTAAATACCCCAGTTCGGTTCCAATAGACATGACGTTTTCGAGGCTTCGACCGGAAAGAGCAACTTTTCGATGCTGCTTCACTGCCATGTTAATAATCTGCTGAACGCGGTGAATATTCGAGGCAAAAGTTGCCACAATAATTCTGCGTTTGCCGGCATTTTCAAACAGAGTTTCGAACGACTCTCCTACCGTGCGTTCACTCTTTGAGTATCCGGGACGAACTGCGTTGGTAGAATCGGCAAGATAACATAACACTCCCTCTTTTCCCAGTTCGGAAAAACGGGCAAGATCAATCATCTGGCCGTCAATAGGAGTCGTATCAATTTTTAGGTCTCCGGACTGAATAATAACACCCACTTTTGTATGAATGGCAAAAGCCAGTGCATCCGGAATGGAATGATTGACGTGGATGGCTTCCACAGCAAACTTTCCGGCCTGTACGGTCTCTCCGGGATTAATAACGCGGAGATCACACTGCTCAAGGATACCATGTTCCTCAAGCTTTCCCTTGATAAGTCCTAAAGTTAAAGGGGTACCGTAAACCGGAACATTGATTTTCTGAAGTAAAAAGGCCAGACCTCCAATATGGTCCTCATGACCGTGGGTAATAAAAATACCGCGGATTTTATCTTCATTTCGCTGGACATACGTGAAGTCCGGAATGACAAGGTCAACCCCGAGCATATCCGGCTCTGGGAATGCCAGTCCGCAGTCTACAATAATCATGTCTCCATCGTAGTCGTACAGAGTCATGTTCTTGCCGATTTCGTTCAGGCCTCCGAGGAAAGAGATCTTGACCGGGTTAGAGAACGTCTTTTTCTGTCCTTTTGACCCGCGGGATCCTCCTCTTCTTCTGCGGCTTTTCTGCTTTCCGTTCCTGGCCGCCGGGTTCCGATTCGATGGGTTCCGATTATTCTCTTTGGGCATGGAACTCTCCTTTCTTTGAAATTTTATGTATAAAACAGTAGGGGGATGCCGGTGAGAGCCATCTGCTCTCCACGAACCGGGCTGTACTCTTCAAACATAGATTTAAATTTTAAAGAAATCCCCACACATTGTCAAGCTGACAGACGTTGTGATAATATGATTCTATTATATTACAGGACGGCGAAAAAATGGAAAAAGATTTAACCAAAGTTGAGCTGTTCACCGACGGCGCCTGTTCCGGAAATCCCGGTCCCGGCGGTTATGGAGTTATCCTCCGTTCCGGTGGTCACGAAAAAGAACTGAGTGGCGGTTATGCCGAGACAACCAACAATCGAATGGAGCTGACTGCTGTCATCGTTGGCCTTCAGGCTCTGAAACGTCCCTGCTATGTCGACATTTACACCGACTCCCAGTATGTGGTCAACGGTATTACCAAAGGCTGGGCCAAAGGCTGGAAAAAACGCGGCTGGAAGAAAGGCGACGGAAAACCGGCCTTAAACCCTGACCTGTGGGACATTCTGTTAAAAGAACTCGACCGGCACGACTATACCATGCATTGGATTAAAGGTCATGCCGGACATCCGGAAAATGAACGGTGCGACAGCCTCGCCGTTGCCGCCTATCAGCAGTACAAGCATTAAAAAGAGCTTCATCGCCTGTGCGATGGAGCTCTTCGTTATTTATGCGTCGTCTTTGACGAGGCCGAGTTCGTGGTCGAGAACCTCTTTAACGTCATCCGGATCCAGTCCATGAACCATGCAGGCCTCTGCTAGTGATTCGTACAAGGCAGCGCCGCAGGTTACACACGACATGCCGCAGCTCATCAGGATGTTTGCCGCTTCCGGATATTTTTCAATGAGATCGATAATGAGCATATCTGTGGAGATCTCTCCGTCGGCTGCCGGAGCTTTTTTGGCAAAGAATCCCTCGACATCGGTCTCAGGGTCTGAAACCACCTGAAGATTAAAGTTCTTCTGGAAAATGCCGAAGATATTATCCGTCAGGAAATCTGGAACCTGCGGCCCAATGTTGATTTTCTTGGCCCCGATATATGTCAGAACCAGGAATGCCAGCAGCGAACGCTCATCATTGATAGCGGTAACAAAAGTGACCGGAACACCATTCAAGTCATACTTCTCCAGGTCAGCCTGGAACTTGAGTGCTGTCATGGCAATGGAGTACATATCAGAAAGCTGTCCTGCTGACATGACTCTCGGAATCCCAAGAACGGTTCCAAGACCGAGGTTATTTACCCGGTACTGAACAGAACCCGCCGTCATAATAGCTGAATTCTTGGGAAGAGCCTGTGCCATCTTGGTGTAATAATCATTGAGGCTGTCCGGCCCATCGGTACCAATAACGGCAACAATCCGCTCGATAGAATTATCTTTCATTCCTCCGGTAATCCGGTCGGACATATTGTAGAGAGCATCATGTGCAAAGCCGATAACCGCTTCTCCTTTCTGCAGCTCTTTCGGAGGCTGACAGGTCTTAGCCTGCTCAACAACGTCCGAAAAATCATAGAAGAAATCTTCGTCAGCTTCAAAATGACGAACACCTGGATATCCTGTCGGACCTGCTGTGTAAAAACGGTCCTTGTAAGAATCCAGAGGATCTTTCAGACCGGAGCCTGCGAAAATAATCGGACCATTGAAGGACTCAAAGTCAGCCTGCTGGGTCTCGTTGGAGCCGCCGTAATTTCCGGCAAAATGGTCAATATTCTGAAGAGTAGGATAAGCGTGAGCCCCCATCAACTCATCATGGGTATAGACATCTACGCCAGTCCCCTCGGCTGCTTTCAAAACGCATTCTAGGACACGGATATCCTGTCCAGCGACCAGAATCCCGGGATTCTTGCGAACGCCGAGTTCTACATTGGTAATCTTCGGAGCGCCGTAACGTTCAGTCATTGCCTTATCATAAAGACCCATAGCACGGTAGCCAAACCCGCCAACTTCCATGGCAAGATTAAACAAAAGTCCAATGCTCAGGGTAAACTTCAGGGTTCTCTGCAGAACACGCTGCAGGAACGGATCAATCCCCTCGTCTTCGTAACCAATAGCATAGGCCTCATTGGCAACCTGGGCAACGCCTTTCAGTCCACGGGTAATCAGAGTACGGAGAGCATGGGCATCCATGTTTTCCGTCTCTTCTGCGCGGATTTCGTCAAGCTTTGCCTCATATTCGTCGGGTGATTCCGGATTCCACTGTGCAGCCTTAGCCAGGACGCGAGTCGCCTTAAGCTGTCCCATCAGCTCTTTCTTCTTGGCAAACGTCTCATCAATCCGCTTGCTGAGGACCTCCGGGTCAAGATTGGTATTGTCTGCCGTAAGGCATAAGTTTTCTACAATATACCGGTCTATTTCCTTGGGAACATGTATAAGCTCTACGCGCATTTCTGTCGTAACAGCGCACAGACTTTTGGTTGCAATATCGAGAAGCTCTCTCTGATCATTAATATCCATAGCCAAAACCTCCGAGAGAATTACTTTTTTAACACACGACCCTGAACGAGATGGATGGGTTTGTCCTCATCGTACTTCAGTTCCTCTTCTGTTTCTGTTCCACCAGATACATCCAGAGAAAATTCTTCCGGTGTATATTCCGGTTCTCTGTGTTCTGCCTTTTTCGGGCGATTCAGAAGCAGGATAACCGCTGCCAGGGCCAGAATCATTACGAGTGGCAGAATTCCCAAAGTAATCAGTCCGCCTGCATGAGAATAGAAATAATACTTTTTTGCGCCATTGTCAACCTTAAGGGAATAGCGGCCGAGAACATCCGATGGAGTCGCTTCATAGCAGTCATCCGTATCAGTATCTTCCGCGTCACCACGAACTTTAAATCCGACAGGATCCGCATCCTTATCCTCTTTTTTCTCTTTGCCTTTTCCCTGTTTCGGCTTAACGACTTTGACAATCCGTCCGATCTCAGGCTTGCCCTCTGAGTTTTTGTAGGCAATAACCTCGTTTTTTTTCAAGGAGAGCGGATCTGTTGACGAGATAACTGCAAGGTCGCCTTTGCTCAGGCTGACAGAACTATCGTCACTTTTCATGGAATTGTCCATGACCGCAACCGCCTGGCTGCTTTTGGAATTTGCTGCCCGGGAATAGAACGAAAACTCGAAGATGATCAGTGGGATCAGCAGGCCAATAATGAGTGCTGATAGTATGCTTCCGACCTGTTTCATGTTTTACGTCCTCTCCATTCCTGTAACAGTCTAGGTTATTATACGCCATGTTGTCTCTATAAGCAAATGTTCATTCAGTTAAAGTGCAAAAGAGCAGCTCCCCTCTCGGAGAGCTGCAGATTAATCGGATTAAAAATCTGAGTTACATGCGAACATCTCGGATTTCACCGATAGCCGGCATGCCGGTTACATCATATTTATTTCCATTCTCGTCGTAGACATAGCCTTTTAAAGTACCAAAGGTGATGTGATAGTTCATCTTAACCACACCGAGGTCGAACTGAATAAGGTTCCGATCGCCAATATCCATTTCCAGATTGGTCATTCCGTACTTGTCTTTGATAACCCAGCGGTTGTACTCCGGATGATCAAATTTAACCGGGGTCAGACGGCTGGAGTCATTTTCCAGCCAGATCAGGTCCTCGTTGTACTTATCAGGATCTGTAGACTGGTTGTCAGTTAAGTTAATACCAAAGTACTTTCTACCGCCATCATAGTTGAGTTTGCCCATTGTAGTAACCCAATCATAGTAGGCGTTGTACGGATAATATCCCTTGTGGTCATCAATAATAGCTACGGCTTCAGGATCTGTCTGATACATCTTGCCATCCCATACCAGATAACCACTGCACTTAAAGAGGTCTTTCTGGGTATAGAGCGGTTTGTTGTCACCAAACGGGCAGCAGATAACGGAAGGCTTGGATACTCTATCCAGGTCAAAATGATACTGAATCATGCCGTTTTTGCCAATTCCCTGTCCATCTCCATGGGCCTTTCCATGGTTGAAATCGTTGGTAATGACGAGTTTGTTAGTGAGACCTTTTCCGACAGTCTGAGCTCCATCGAAAAGATTCTTAGAGGTATAACCGTCTTTCGCTGTCTCTATGCCAGTCCAGGAGTACAGCTTTTTCTCATCTTTTTTATAGACGAGAGTCATGGTAACGGCACCAATACCGGAGAGCTCCTGAATAGCGGAGAGCATGGTAAAATCTTTAGTGCTGACTTCAAGCGCTTCCCACTGGGTCAAACGGGCAGAATTCAAAGAGTCCGGCAGGACATCCGACTGCCCTTTGATATCTGTGAGATTGATGTTCTTAATTTCCGAGTTAAACGTACCAAAATGTGCCTTCCCGTTCTCATCCACAAGAGATTCCGGAGGATCTACCGGAATACGGGCTGGAGACAGATACTGTTTAAAGTTCGGTTTTGTCTCGGCAAATGCTGCAATAGAGCCAATTGTCAGCAGCATGATAAGAGCCATAATTACTGACAAAGTCCGAAACAGGGCGTTTTTTTTCATTTCTTCATTCCTCCTTATAATTTGTCGTTGTTCGGTCAGATGCGACAAATATGTACAAATTCTTCTGCTTTTATTATAATATTTTAGTAAACATTGTCAATTGTTCGAACAAAAAAAGAAGACCGGCAGTTTCGTCGGTCTTCTTATATATTTCATTATAAACTATCTATGACATTACTTATTCTTGCCCAGTACCATAGAAAGAATACCATTGGCAACTTTGAGTTTTAGAACTGGGGATACCATATTCTTCTGCGGAGGCTTAGCAGTAAGGATGACATCTCCTGCCTCTCGAAAGATCAGGGCAGCATTTCCCTCCTCATCTGTTTTTACATGGAGATCTTTCCAAGTTCCATCTGAACGAACAGCGTACAACTCTGCATTGGCTATTGGAACAGAAATTGGTTTACCACTGTCGTCATAATCCTGAGACAAAAGCTGAACATCATATTCCCGGTACGTAACTGCCTGATCATCTGTTTTATTAAAA
>CAYRKX010000043.1:0-19899 GCA_964425185.1 uncultured Eubacteriales bacterium | reverse complement strand
AACTATTGTTGGCTCCCTCAGTCATCATGATGCCCAATATGGTTGCCAAGGAAAGGCCAGACCGATTAGCCAGCGTTGCCAGAGTAGTTCCATTGTTGACACCTGAAAGAGTAGTAACAGTATGGATAAGATCTCCGTGTCCGCCATCGAAAAGTGGAGAATGTTCACCAGACTTCCGCTCCAGCTCGTCACCCTGTGTGAATAAGCTGGAGATTTCTTTTACGGTTGATCCGCCAAAGCTGTGCCCAAACAATTCAATCTTTGCATGACCTTTGGTTTTGCCAAGCTCTTTGAGAACGCCTGGATAAGTTTCTCCATAGCGTTTATGCCCTCTCATAGCGCTGTGAATCTTGCCGAAGTCAACCCTGCCGCCAAAGAGATAAGCCCAAAGGATGCAGGCTCTATCCCATGCTCCGTTGTATGGGCCGAGAGACGGATGGTAGACCTCATACCCTTTTTTCTGGAGATACTCAACAAGGTTATTGGCCTTGTATCCCCAATATGGTAAGAGATCAGGATGTTTGTCTTCATCCTCTTGTCCGTAGCCGTACAGCCCGCAGCATAATACAATTGGATATTTCATGGATTCACCGCCTTAGTAAGAGTCCCCACAACAATAGCCGTCCTTGATGAGACCAGGGGCGGCTATGCTGTAGAGATAGAAAGGAGATATGGAAAAAGATTTCGAAGTTGTCATTTTAATCCACAGCCCGAAAGGGCTGACAAAAAGGCAGAAGCAGGACGCTCGAAGGAGATGTGGTTGGTCCTTTGTAATAAAAGCAATGGTAAGAGATGGAGTGCCGCCTCTGCCTGAAAAGGAAAGAACTCGCTGGCCGAAACCAGCAAGTTCCTTTTTGCTCTTATTTCAATTGTAATCATATCAAAATCAAAAGGTGACATTCAATGACATTTCATGACATGATTATGGGTTCAGGCTCAAAGTCCAATGCATTTCCAATCTTATTTTTATCTTTTAAACTGCAATCGTGCAAATAATCTGCACGATTGGCGATTAAACTGTTTTCTTATTAGATGAAATCTTCTACTAAAAGAAAAACGCCCAACTTTTTACAGTTAGGCGCAATCTTTTTCCTATAAAGCATTGACATATACGTACGTATATGATACTATATAGTCACAGGGAACGTTGAGGTCAGCAACGCAACCTGAAAGGAGGAAATTCCAATGTATACAATAATTCATAACACGTTGGAACTGACAATGATGAATTTAGACATTCTAGTCAGTGTCGTAACATTGGCGGTTTTATTCCTCAAGAAATAAAATCGGTGGTTGGCAGGTAGCACTGCCAACTGCCTCCTCCCTTAAAATTATAACCAAGGAGGAATTGTTATGCAAGAATTGGAAACCATTCTACTTTCGTTGCAATTGATTCTTTCTACATTACTTTTGATTGCTGTTGTTCGATTTAAGAAAGGAAACTAATTATGGAAAAATCAGAAAGCAAATATAAAGCTCAAATCAAGTACAACAAAAAGTTGGTACGTTTTCCTCTCGACTTTAAGCCAGAAGTCATTGAAGAATTCAAGGCAAAATGCAAAGCCAACGGGACAACGCCAACAACGGAAATCAAGAAGTTTGTCAACGAGTACAATAGGACTCATTAACCAGAACGCCATGCGGTTCGCCGTATGGCGTTTCTTCTACCACATGCATAGTTGAGAAGACCGGTTCGAGGTCTCCTCAACTTCTCCTTGTGACTCTGGGTCCAGAATTCTAGCAACCGATTCCAACGCATCTCCATGCAGTCTCAGGAGCTGACGTTCCGAGTAGTTCATCCGGCTGGCAATGTCCGGAAAGCGTAGATACTGGAAGTAGCGTAGCTCCAACAGCATCTTCTGCTGCGGATCATCAACCTGACTGACTACTTTCTTCACTTGATGTTTCACCTGAATCATCTGATCAATTTCATCATTGATCTCCTGCTCCAGTTCCACGATCTTGACTACAGCCTGCTCCACCTGGGAATGGACATCACCGGAGTGGATGCCATCACCCCACTTCGATGTGATGTGGGTTGCCATATCCTGGTATCTCTCCATTTGTTTCATCAGGCCATCGATTCGTTCTTCAATGCGATAAACCTGATTTAAAAAGTGCTTGGCATCCTGTGCGGTCATCCACATTCCTCCCGGCTTAGTTATGTAAATTCTTGTGCTGTTCTTCCAGAGCATCATTGTCATCGATAGTGATATATCTGGGATTCTCTTTCTGGTCGTTAATGTAGTCCATAATGTAGTCCACCAGAGTGCTGGCATAATCGAGCCAGAACCAGAACCAGTTTCCTGCCAGAATCAGTAGCAGACTCACAATAACCAGAGTAGCAATTACCATTCCTTTCATTGGTCTCCTCCTTGTTGGCAATTATAAGTTGTCCTCATTTCGTTGAGTAATCTATTTATTTTATTAGCAGTTTCTTGTCTGATAGATAATCTTCTAACTTTCACATTGCTGCAGTATTTTTGATAACCCTGCCACAATCCCAGAAAGACAGAGTTTTCGCGATTATGTCCTCCGCGTTTTGTGGTCATGTAAACATCTTTGATGAAATCTTTCGTAGCCTGAGTTGCAGGCCGAAAAGGCTGCTGTTTCAAGAAGTCTTCGATGAAGTCGACCATCATTGCATCCTGTTGAAGGAAGTGCATTAAATAGATAAATGATCCGATAATTCTAGCACTTCCTTTTCCTAACTCGCGGCGCATTTTTAGCGCATAAGCTGTACAGTTCATGATTAAGCTCTGTTCTTCTCGGGGACGCACGCCTCAAGCCGGGGTCCAGAGCCGAGCCTGAGCTCTCCCTGGCTCTACTTGAGCCAGAGCCCTGCGCCTGCCACTGCTCTGACCCTGCCAACACTTTTCGACATTATTCCCATATTGTCGGCTGTTCAAAAACATGTTACAATTGGTATCATAGTTTGCGCTATAATCAATTTTGTAATCGTTTTGTAACTTCTTTACCGGGGTTTAAGCAGTTTCCCGGTTCAACATTTACAGGTTACATTAGTTTTTATATAGGAGATTTCCCAATTTAATATGGATACAACAAACAAACGACAGACAGCAAAGAGACATGTCATTGCATCTTTGCTCGCTCTGGTCTTTCTCTCGTGTCTCGCCATCAGTACATCTGTCACGGCTTCTGCCGGCGTCCTGGACGCCTGGTTGGGTGGGGCAGAAGATTCCTTCACCAGCGGGTTCGGCGGAGTGACACGACAGAATAGCACAGTTCGTCATACCGGCTACGTTGCCGACATCAGCAAGCATAACGGAGACGTAGATTTTAATGCTATGCGGAACGCCGGCATTGAAGGCGTTATGATGCGTGCAGCATATGGAATGCGTGAAGACGTCCGGTTCGAGCAGAACTCTGCCGCAGCTCAGGCAGCCGGAATGCCTTACGGTGTCTATCAGTTCGCTACCTGGCATTACGGTACAGACTACAACACCGCCATGAGCAAGGCTGACCAGCAGGCAAGATATCTTCTCACCCTCCTTCAGGGCAAACGGGTCCGCGGCTATGTCGCACTGGACCTCGAGCTGGAGTCCGGCGAATCACTAGCCATGAATAAAACCCAGCTGACCAGCGTGGCCAACTACTACATGAGTATTATTGAGAGTGCAGGCTACAGACCCATTCTCTACTGTTCCATTTCGTGGCTTCAGAATCGAATGAATGCCGACGACGTTCATTACCCGCTGTGGATCGCCTATTATAACGACACAGGAAGCTTCGAGTTTCCACAGACCAACTATGGTAACAGCATGCGGAACCGCGCCGGAGACATTTACCTCTGGCAGTACTCTTCCAAGGGGAATGGTCCGAGCTACGGCGTATCCAGCACGTACCTCGACATGAACCGTTCGTATCATTCATTCACAAACTAATCTAAAAATCTGAACCGGGGTCCTCAGCAGAGCACTCCGGTTTTTGTGTCAAGGTGATGTCATGAATATCATAAAGCGCCCTATGAAGAATTCCGACGCCTCCCGCTACGCTGAAGAGGAGCAGCCGGTCATTCATCTTCATACCCTGGAAAACGACCGCGGCATGCGGGTCTCCGTCATGGAGCTCGGCGCTGCCGTCACAGAAGTCATTGCACCCGACCGCCACGGCAAGGGTGAAAATGTCGTTCTCGGGTTCGATGATGTGCAGGATTATCACGCGCACCGTGACCTCTGTCTTGGCGCTACCATTGGTCGGACCGCCGGACGCATTGCTCACGGGCGATTCACCCTCAACGAAACCGATTACCAGCTGACGCAGAACGAGGGAGATACCTGTCTTCACGGCGGAATGGAATTTAATACTGCAGTCTGGAAATCAGAAGATATTATGACAGAAGACACGGCCACAGTCATTCTTTCCTACAAAAGTCCAAACGGGAGCAACGGCTTCCCCGGAGCAGTGTCTGCCAAAGTTTATTACACTTTGGGAAACGACAACACATTCCATATCCGGTTTACTGCAGCGGCCACAGATGACACCATTCTGGCCATGACAAACCACACATATTTCAACCTGTCAGGCAACCTGAAGAACGACATTCTTAACCACGCCCTGAAAGCTGACGTCACCGACTTTGCAGAACTTGACAAAAACTCAATTCCCACAGGTAAACTCATTCCTGTGGATCTGACTCCATTTGACTTTACGAGAGGCAGAATGTTGCGAAGCGGCATCTCTTCTTCCTATGCCCAGAATGTGCTGGTCGGCAACGGATATGATCATCCCCTGCTGTTTAACCGCAATGGAGACCATACCGTCACGTTATATGACGGGACTTCCGGCCGCGTTTTGACCATTAAGACCGATTTTCCGGGTTTTGTCATCTATACCGGCAACTTTATTGGCAGCGGCTACCAGATTGGCGGCGTTCCTGCAAGAGATCATCTCGGAGTAGCCCTGGAAATGCAGGCTCTTCCGGATGCAGTACATCATGTCAATTTTCCCAGCACTCTGCTCCGTGCAGGTGAGCTATACGAGCACGAAATTGTGTGGACTTTCCGCACCGACAATCATGAGTGAAGACTCTTGCAGTTCCCATAATTTAAGGTATAATATAAATAATTGACTTGCGGGTATAGTTCATCGGTAGAATGCGACCTTCCCAAGGTTGAGAGGTGGGTTCGATTCCCATTACCCGCTCCATTTCATATCAGTCAATGTTATCGCAGTTTTAGAGAGGAAAAGGCGTATGAAACTTCAGGAATCTGGAGAGATGTATCTCGAAACCATCTTGAGATTATCTTTTGACCACGACAAAGTTCATGCCATTGACATCAGTGAAGCCATGGGCTTCTCCAAACCGAGTGTCAGCCGTGCAGTATCTCTTCTCCGAGAAGGCGGTTATATTTCGTTAGACGGCAACAAGGCCATTACTCTTACCAAGACCGGGTATGAAGTTGCGTCGAAAATTTATGAGCGCCATGTCACACTGTCACGACTCCTCATGGATATGGGTGTCAGTGAGGAGACCGCAACAGAGGATGCGTGCCGTATGGAGCACATCATCAGTGACGAGACGTTTGCAGCTATGAAAAAGCACATTGTTAAAGAGCACCCCGGAATTCTCAAGGATATTGAGGAAGAAGACAGCAAACTCCCGCGTGGAGGCATTGCCATCAACTGAGTGTTCCATTTCAATAACAATATTAGGGAAAGATCACTGCTGGATATAAGCAGGTTCTTTCCCCTTTTTTATTCAGGAGGACCAACATGAGTACTACCAGTAAATCGCGGAGAGGGTTCAGTCTGCTGCTCGCCGCGCTGATGATTCTGACCGCACTCCCCCTCGCTCTCGGCGGGGTTCGCGCCAACGCGGCCACACAGTCTGTCTACTACATGATTCCGGTGCGGCAGGGTGACAAGTACGGTTACCTGCAGTACCAGAAATCCATGGGCGACTACCGCGTGCAGATTCCACTGACCAACTCGTTCAGCGACGTCAAGTCGTTCGGGCCGAACGGACTGGCTCCAGTCAAATCCACCACCAAGGGGCGGTACGGGTTCATTGACAGGAACGGAAATTACGTCATTCAGCCGCAGTTTATCCGCGTCTACCCCTTCTCTGCCAACGGCCTTGCCGCAGTACAGGACCAGAAAACCGAGAAATGGGGATACATTGATGCCAGGGGAAGCTGGGTCATCAAGCCGACCTACAACAAGGCGTATCCATTTAATGACGGCCTGGCTCTGGTGCTGAAAGACTGGAATTTCTATTTCATCAATAAGAATGAGAAAAAACAGTTTGGTATTCCAAAAGACTACAATTACGACCTGCCAAGCTACTGCTACCATTACTTCGTCGTCCGGACCAGCAAAGGTGCAGGATTCATGGACGAGTCCGGCAAGCTTATTATCGACCCGGACAACTCCCGATTTGTGAAGATTGGCCCGTTCTACAGCAACGGCCGCCAGAAAGTTGCGGTTGCCGAAGACCGCTACGGTGCATGGGGTTACATTGACGGCAGCGGCCATTGGGCTCTCCAGCCGACGAAGGATCTCGACCAGGCTGACCGCTTTGGTCTGAACGGTCTGGCGCCGGCCACCAGGAGCGGAAAGTACGGATACATTGACACGCAGTACGACCAGCGCCCGACGGCGGACCGCTTTCGCATTAAGCCCCAGTACAAGGACGCCAAGCCTTTCTGCGATGGAGGTTTTGCTCCAGTCCAGAAGACGAACGGAAAATGGGGCGTCATTAATACCCGCGGACAGTTTAAGGTCCCCGCAGAGTATGACGCGATTGGCGATATTACAACAGTTATTGTGAAATACTGAAAGTCGGCCGGTCGGTTTACAGCTTGTGTCAGCTGCAAACCGGCCGCCGGCTTTCGGCCTGAAGATAAGCCCAGACACAGGCCGTTGATACCCTTTTCTCTAATGGGAAAGGAAAGTATCACAACAACTTAAGCTTCATAGTGTAAACTGATATCTCTTTATGGATGATGGCCGGAGGGGTATCAGTTTTTTTTACTCATTTTTGAACGTGTGTTCAGTGATTTTGAAAGGGCGAAATATGTAGTGTGGGTATCAGCAGGTGCTCTGCAAGCAGGTGGGCACTGGGCGGCACACCTTAGACGGTTCTGATACGCTCAAGCCCCCCTGGAGAAGTATAAAAAGGACCCCGCAGCCAAAACCAGCCACGAGGTCTCTTGAAAAATTCCTTTTAATGCGCCGGTAAGCGTATCCTTAAAGGCTCTGGGTTTCGCCGCCCTGCGAACCCGCGCCAGAGCCTGCATGAGAACCGCTCTGTGCGCCGGAGCCGGAGCCGCCGGCCTGCGAGCTGCCCGAGCCGGCACCGGAGCCACCGGCACCTGGACCCGGAATATAATAGGCCGATCCATCATTCGGGTCCACAAAATAGTAACCCCCTTGACCGTCAGAGCCCTGTGCACCTGAGCCGGAGCCGCCGGCCTGAGAACCTTCCGAGCCATTACTCGGCACACTGTACCCGTAAGACGGTTCCAGCTCCTGTTCTCCAGAGCCCGCGCCGGTATCCGAACTCGAAGGCGTAAAAATAACCACCAGAATAATAGCTGCCAGCATCAGCGCAACCACTGCCGTAATGTTAAACCACAGTTTCCGGTAAAACGGTTTCTTATACGGGGTATTGCAGTACGGACAATAGGCATAGTCATCCGGGAATTCCTGACCGCACTTCTTGCAGCGGCCGTAGCCGGTGGAGTTCGGGCTCTTTCCTGTTGCGCCGCCGACTGTCTTGTTGTAGGAATTCTGCAGAACAATAAAGGCAATCTGGTCCAGACCAAACAAAGACAGAAGCAGGTTAGCCAGCATGGTGTTGGACTGCTGACGCGCTTTCAGCCGTACCAGGTTGTCCATACGAAGTGACGTCATGTAAAACCAGTACCACCGGTAAAACGGAATGAAAATGCAGCACAGGAGCTGTGCCCACGGTGTCCGCTGCGGCAGCATGCGGTCCTCGTTCGTCACTTTTGTAAATTTATAGTAGAGATAAATCCCATAGAGACCCAGCGTAATAATCAACAGGAAGGTAAACAGCCCCATGTTCATGTACCCTTCCGGCTGGGCGGCCTTATTACCTGAAGGCCGGTTGCTGGGGTCCTCTACGTCATAGAAATAATCGTTTTCGTTCAAGAAAAGTCCTCCTTGCTGTGGAGTTTACCGCGGCGTCACTTCCATAACCAAGTTGTGCTTTCCCTTCCGGGACAGCCCGTGTTCCTCTTTCAGTCTCATCCGCCCGAATCCGCGGATCGAGACAATCTCGCCCGGTTCCAGCTCGCGGCTGTTGTTCTCGCAGAGCCGCCCATCCACGTACACTTTCCGTGCCGGGAACAGCTCCTGCGCCGAACTACGAGACAGATTGTATACCCTCGCCACAATTAAATCTATACGCAATGATGAAGTTTGGATGAACTTTTCTTCCGGCTTCATCCGCTCCAACTCCGGCAGTTTCTCAATCTCGCGGCACACCACGCTCGTATGTTTGACGCGATCCAGGTTTTCCACTAAATACGGGGCGACCTGTTCCGTACAGAACACATACCCCACATTATCCTCTATAAAAATGTCACCAATCGTGTCCCGCTCCAGGCCAAGGTGGAGAATGGCGCCCAGAAAGTCCCTGTGGGTCAGCTGGTCTGCAAATTTCTGGTTTTTGGGAGAAATCTCCAGTGTCTTAATGGGCCACTCTTCGGAATATCCCAGAGTTTCCTCACTGCCGATGCGCAGCATAACCCGTTCACAGTTATCGGTTCCTCCAAACAGTTTCCAGGGAAGAGCGTCAAATTCTCGGAGCTGTTCATGGAAGTCGCTCTGTTCTGCCAGTCCGAGAAAGTCAGAGAAGCTGTATCGCCCGCGGGAGTACTGCTGCACCATATCCTTCAGTGTTTTCATACGTATAGCCTCACAGAAAAACGACGCGCTCCGGCCGGGAACGCGCCGCAAAGTTTTATTTGGAATAGATGGAGTGGAACGAGTCCGTGTCAATCTGAATGTCTCCGAAGTACTGGGAGAAGTCCATGCCGAGATAGTCGGACATCTGCTTCAGCTCAACGAGGGTATTGACGTCGACCGGGACGCCCTCTTTTTCCACACGCTTCATGGCAAGCATTTCCTTTTCGCCGTGAGTGTAGATCTGCTCTGCACCTTCTGCTTTCGGGGACTCCCGAAGATCCTCGAGGAAGGTGGAGAGATGGTCGATGATATCCTTCGGGTCGCCGAAAATTTTCGGGTCAATGGCGGCAAATCCGTGGCAGGTTCCGCCGTGGCCGTTGATGTGGGTCTTATTCGATGTGGTGCCCTGAGAGAAGATGGACGAGAAGAGCTCACAGACCATAGCCCAGCCGTAGCCCTTGTGGGAGCCGGTGACCTCGGACGATCCGCCGAGGGGAACAATTCCGCCGCCGGCCTTGTTGACGATGTTGACCAGAACTTCTTCGGAGTTGTTGGTCGGATGACCTTTGGCATCAAGGGCCCAACCATCTGGAATTGGCTTGCCGGCCTTGCGGTACATTTCGAGCTTTCCGCGGGTAACTACGGTCGTTGCCGCATCAAACAGGAACGGATACGGCTCCGCCGGAGCGGCGATGGCTATGGGGTTGGAACCGAGCATGGCCTTGCGTCCAAACGTCGGAACCATGATGGCCTCCGAGTTCGTACAGGAGAACCCGATGAGGCCCTGCTCCGCTGCCATCTTGGCGTAATATCCAGCAATTCCGTAGTGGTTCGACTCACGAACCGATACAATGCCGACGCCGACATTTTTGGCCTTCTCAATCGCCATATTCATAGCCTTTACGCCAATTAGCTGGCCCATGCCCTGGTGACCGTCAATGACAGCGGAGACCGGGGTCTCAAATACAACTTCCGGTTTGGCGTGAATATCGATGAGTCCGTTCTGAATTCCATTGTTGTAACGGGAGACTCTCTGCATTCCGTGCGATTCAATGCCGTACTTATCCGCCGTAATGAGCACGTCGGTAATGGTGGCAGCTTCCTCTTTGGTAAATCCGAACTTGAGAAAAGCGTCGTTGACGAAATTTTCAAGAACTTCAACTTTAAATTTCATATGTGGCATGCAAACTCCTCCTTTGTTGTCTCCATTATAGCAAGACACCTGAACGCCGACAACACACAAATAACCCCCCTGGGGGCTTGTTGCACTCTTGTGATTCTTTTATCATAAAAATGGTATGAAGCTATAGAGAGGAGAGTCATTTTGCATATTCCAGATAACTATTTGAGCCCCTCGACCTGTGCGGTCATGGCGGCGGCAATGGTCCCCATCTGGGGCGTTGCCATCAAAAAAGTGCACGACAAACTTCCCAAGGAGAAGCTGCCGGAGATCGGTATTTTTGCAGCACTCTCCTTCTTAATGATGATGTTCAACATCCCGCTCCCCGGCGGAACCACGGGGCATGCGGTCGGCGGCACGCTGGTCGCCATAGTACTGGGACCGTGGGCCGCGGTGCTATGTATATCCATCACCTTACTGGTGCAGGCCCTGATGTTCGGTGATGGCGGAATCCTTGCATTCGGGGCCAACTGCTTTAACATGGCGTTTGTTCTCCCGTTCATCGGCTACTACGTCTACAAGTTCATTAATGAACGAGTGAAAGCCAAGAGCGGAAAATATGTGGCCGCGGCTGTCGGTTCCTATGTTGGAATTAATGTCGCTGCCCTGTGCGCAGCTGTGGAGTTCGGCCTTCAGCCTATTCTGTTCCACAATGCAGCTGGTCAGGCTCTGTACTGCCCGTATTCTCTGTCCGTCTCCATCCCGGCGATGTGCATTCCTCACCTTGCCGTTGCTGGTGTTGTCGAAGCCCTGTTTACGGTTCTGATCTATGCCTTTATTGTCAAAGTCGACCCGGATATGGTGCAGGAGCACCCCGAAAAGAAGACCAAAGGAATCTGGGGTCTGCTGCTTGGACTAATTGCCCTGACCCCGCTTGGACTTCTCGCCACAGGAACGGCCTGGGGCGAATGGGGCACTGAGGAGATCTCCGGACTGAGAAGTGCATCGGGAAGCACCTTTGGCTACACACCTTCTGGAATGAAGCACGGACTTCAGTACTCCTCCCTGATTCCGGACTACAGTATTAAAGGAGTTCCCGAGGTCGTCGGATATTTAATTTCCGCAGTACTTGGTGTGGCCATTCTGGTCATTGTCTTTAAGCTGATTGGCTCCTTTGCTTCAGAGAAGTCCAAAAAGAATAATGCGTGATGCCGAGTCCTAAGACATCCGAAAGTACTACAAATAAAAATAGTCAGACGGTCGCTGATCTCAGCGGCCGTCTTCCCCATGTATACAACCATAAAAAGCGAGGTGAAGCCTGTTGGACTCCAAGATTCCGGAATGGATGAAACAGCCGGAAAACTATGAACCTCCCAAGGATAAGGACCGGTTCATCGACAAAAGCATTCTGTCCTTCATGGGCATGCTCTCCAAAATCAAACAGCAGAGCAAGCACGACAAGGACCTGCTGTGGGTCTCCCCTTTCTTTAAGCTCATTTTCACAGTTATGCTTATTGTTCTGGTCTCCATGACCCGCAGCTTTACGTTTCTCTATACTATCCTCGCCTATCTCGTGGTTCTGGTAGCCCTCCTGCCGGCCAAAGGCATTAAATCTGTTTTGAAGGGTGCCATTGCTGCCGGGCTGCTTACCTACCTGATTCTCATTCCGTCAGCTCTCGCCGGGAATCACTACAGTATCACCATGATTCCGGTCAAAGTGCTGGAGAGTGTCATGGCCGTCAACATTCTGTCGTTTTCCACACGGTGGGACCATCTCATTGACTCCCTGCGGCGATTCGCCTTCCCGAGTATTGTCATTTTTATCTTTGATATTATGATTAAATATATTGTACTGCTCGGCGAATATGCCTTGCAGATGCTCTATGCGTTAAAGCTTCGCTCTGTCGGAAAGAACAAAGAGAAATACGGCTCCATTGCCGGCGTCGGCGGAACCCTGTTTTTAAAGAGCCGCGCCATGTCCCAGACCATGTTCCAGGCCATGGAGTGCCGCGGCTTTGATGGCGAATACAAAATTACAAACCGCTTTACGTTTACCATATACGATGCGGTCTATATTCTGCTCAACGGCGGAATCCTCTACTTATTCTTACATCTCCAGCAGATTGTGTAACGGAAAGGACACTCAGACATGATTGATTTTCAGGAAGTCAGCTACTCCTATGAGGAAAATCCGGCCTTAAAGGACATTACCTTCTCCATTGATGCCGGAGAGTCTGTCTGCCTTCTCGGGCCCAATGGCTGTGGGAAATCTACACTTCTGAAGCTGTTAAACGGCCTCATTTTTCCCACCAGTGGACACTATTATTATGACGGTGAGGAAATCACCAAAAAGCGGATGAAAAATAACAAAATCGCCAAGAAGTTTCATCAGCGGATTGGCTTTGTGTTTCAGGATTCCGAGGCACAGCTGTTCTGCTCCACCGTGTACGACGAAGTGGCGTTCGGGCCGCGGCAGATGGGCATGAAGGAAGACCAGGTCGACGCTCGCGTGGGCGATGTACTGGATCTTCTCGAGATGTCGGAGTTTAAGCACCGGCAGCCGTACCATTTAAGCGGCGGTGAAAAGAAAAAAGTGGCCATTGCGGCAACGCTTGCGTTAAACCCGGAGGTACTGGTCCTGGATGAGCCCATGAACGGACTGGACCCGAAGACCGAACACTGGCTGACCGACTTCATTCTGTCCCTGCATGAGAGCGGAAAAACCATCATCACGTCGACTCATGATCTCCGGCTGGCGCAGAAAATTTCTGGCCGTGCTCTGCTGTTCTCCTCAGAGCACAAACTGGCAGCGGACCTTCCGACCGACCAGCTGCTGGAAAACCAGGAACTGCTGCGGCAGGTGGAATTAATTGACTAAAATTGTGTTATACATTAGATAAAGCGCGCGGATCGCATCCGCGCGCCTTTTTGGTCCTCCCAAGGTGTTCAGCTACACATGTCCGGTAATGTCACTTCATAATATGCAGATATTATAAAGTTGATGCACATTTTTCCGTTTTCCTGCACCAGATTCATAGCTCCTTCCATTCCTAAATTCGGCATACCGACTCCGGTTTATATACTAAAAAAGGGAGAGGTTGTTCAACCTCCTGTTGCTATCTCTATGGGAAATCTTTTTGTTTATAAAAGTAAAGGAGTCATAACTATGGCAGAAAAAGTTTACACTGACCAACTTTTTCCGACCGGAATTTCAGAGAAAGAGTTTTTAACCAACTACTCGAAATACGTGCCGGAAGAATTCAAGAAAGCCAAGCCGCGAAAGTGCATCATCAAACTTGCAAAAATGCTCGACATGGGTCCCGCTAAGATCACGGTGGAAAGTCCCGAATACTGGGGTCTGAATCTCCTCGTTCCAAAAGATGAGTATGCAGAAATCATGCTTGCTATGGGGCAGCGCAAGCCCAAGACCTTATCGCAGATTGCCAAGGCTACCGGGCGCAGCGAAGAGGAACTCGTTCCTATTTTGGAAGAAATGAACCAGGGCTGCATGATTGAATCCAACTATGAAAATCCACAGCATGAAAAGCAGTGGTTAGTTCCCCTGTGGATTCCAGGCCCCTGTGAGTTTGCCAACATGCATGAAGAGACCTACTCCAAGCATCCGGAAGTCGGACGATTCTTTGACTGCATGGGCTACTTCCCGGCCTCCGCAGCTGTCCAGATGATTCCGCCGGGAGGTGCTGGACAGGGAATGCATGTCATCCCTGTTGAGAAAGCTATTGAACATAACAACCAGGCTCTCGACATTGAGTTTATTTCCCACTGGCTGGAAAAATATGATGGGCACATTGCCGCTGCAACCTGCTCCTGCCGTTCCGCCCGTGAACTTCACAAGGAGAACTGTGGTGACGATAAGAACCACTGGTGTATTGTCGTCGGCGATATGGCGGACTTTGCCGTAGAGACCAAAAAAGGTGCGGTCTACATTGATAAAAAGGAGGCCATGCGGATCTTCCAGAAAGCCGAAGACCTGGGCTATGTCCATCAGACCACCAGTAACGATGGACCGGATAAAATTATTGCCATCTGCAACTGCCAGCCCAAGGTCTGCATTGCGCTTCGGACTTCTCAGCTGTTTAACACTCCAAACATGTCGCGGTCCGCTTATGTATCGCACATTGACAAGACCAAGTGTGTTGCCTGCGGACAGTGCGTACAGAACTGCCCGGCCGGTGCCTTAAAACTCGGACAGAAACTCTGCACCACCCATGGTGAGATTGAATATCCCAAGCAGATCCTTCCGGACGACCACAAGTGGGGACCGGATAAATGGGACTGGGATTACCTCGCCCATGCCAGAATTGAAAGCCATGAGACTGGTACAGCACCATGTAAATCTGCCTGCCCGGCACACATCGGTATCCAGGGATATCTGAAGCTGGCCTCCCAGGGTAAATACGATGAAGCTCTGGAATTAATCAAGAAAGACAATCCGTTCCCGGCCGTCTGCGGACGAATTTGTAACCGCCGCTGCGAGGAAGCCTGTACCCGAGGCACGGTAGATCGCGCCGTAGCGATTGACGAGGTCAAGAAATTCCTTGCCCAGCGCGATTTGGATGCAGAGACCCGATACATTCCTAAGATTGTAGCTCCCCGCGCCATGGAGAACGAGTTTGAGGATAAGATTGCCATCATCGGAGCCGGCCCGGCGGGTCTTACCTGCGCTTACTATCTTGCCCTGATGGGATATAAACCGGTAGTCTTTGAGAAGAATGAGAAACCTGGCGGAATGATGGTCTACGGCATTCCTTCCTTTAAACTGGAGAAGGACGTAGTCGCTGCAGAAATCGATGTTCTGCGTGAACTCGGCGTAGACATCCGCTGCGGAGTACAAGTCGGCAAAGATGTGACTCTTCAGCAGCTGCGAGACGAAGGATACAAGGCGTTCTATATTGCCATTGGATGTCAGGCCTCGAATCGCCCAGGCGTGCCGAATGACGATGCTGAAGGTATTCTTCCTGCTCTGGATCATCTCTATAAAGTGGGAGCCGGCGGATATCAGATTTCCGGCAAGACCGTAGTTGTCGGCGGCGGTAACGTAGCGATTGATGCTGCCAGAACCGCGATGAGAGTCGGTGCTGAGAGCGTCCAGATGTTCTGCCTGGAACCGCGTGATCAGATGCCTGCGGCTGAAGATGAGATTGAAGAGGCACTGGAAGAGAATATCACCCTCCACTGCGGCTGGGGCCCGAAAGAGTTCCTGAAGGACGAAAACGGAAAGGTTTCCGGCGTAGTCTTCAAGAAATGTACCCAGGTCAGAAACGCAGAAGGCCGGTTCGACCCCAAGTACGATGAAAACGACACTGTTACCGTGGAAGCTCAGTATGTGGTTACTTCCATTGGTCAGCGCATCGACTGGGATCATCTGATCGACGGAGAGTCCATTGAATTCGTTCATGGAAACTACCCCAAGGCGGATCATCACACATATCAGACTGCACAGCCGGATATCTTTGTCGGCGGTGATGTCTATACCGGGCCGAAATTTGTTATCGATGCCATTGCGGCAGCCAGAATTGCGGCAGAGAGTATCCATCGTTATGTCCGTCCGAACTGCAGCATGACCAGCGGCCGTGACTGGCGGGAAATCAACATGCTGGATAAGGACACCGCAGTCATTCCAAGTTATGACCACACACCGCGTCAGGTTGCCCCGGAGCGGAAGGATATTAATCCCAAAACCTCGTTCAAGGATAAGCGGCTTCCGTTTACAGAAGAGCAGGTCAAGAAAGAGACCGCCCGCTGCCTGAGCTGCGGAGTGACTATTGTCGATGAAAACCGCTGCCTGGGATGCGGACTCTGCACGACGAAGTGTAAGTTCGACGCAATCTCCCTGTCCCGCGATCTGCCGGAGAACGCGACCATGACACGATATGAGGATGCGATGAAAGTCATTCTGCCGTATCAGCTGAAGCGAATGAAGAATATTGCGAAACGGTCGCTTCAGGATGTATTAAAGATTAAGCCGAAAAAAGCATAAGCATTTTGAAATTATAACAATTTCAGACACGCAATAGAAAAACCGGACTGTGGAGAGTTCCACAGTCCGGTTTTGTATTTTTATTCAGGGCAAACTAAAACTTAGAACTGGCCCTGTGTCATCATGGCTTTCGCTACCCGGTCGAACCCGGCAATGTTGGCACCGGCTACCAGGTTGACATCGTTCTCCTGCGGCCGCTGCCACGCATAAGCCCTGCCTGAGCTGCGGAGTGACTATTGTCGATGAAAACCGCTGCCTGGGATGCGGACTCTGCACGACGAAGTGTAAGTTCGACGCAATCTCCCTGTCCCGCGATCTGCCGGAGAACGCGACCATGACACGATATGAGGATGCGATGAAAGTCATTCTGCCGTATCAGCTGAAGCGAATGAAGAATATTGCGAAACGGTCGCTTCAGGATGTATTAAAGATTAAGCCGAAAAAAGCATAAGCATTTTGAAATTATAACAATTTCAGACACGCAATAGAAAAACCGGACTGTGGAGAGTTCCACAGTCCGGTTTTGTATTTTTATTCAGGGCAAACTAAAACTTAGAACTGGCCCTGTGTCATCATGGCTTTCGCTACCCGGTCGAACCCGGCAATGTTGGCACCGGCTACCAGGTTGACATCGTTCTCCTGCGGCCGCTGCCACGCATAAGCCCCTGTCACGCACAAAAAGAGGCCGCATTCCTGCGGCCTCTTCTCCGAATCAACCCAGAATAAAGAATCTCTTATTTCGTTTTATATGGTGCCCGTTCATCGCCGAGGAAGAATACGGCAACGGTGCCAGGGCCGGAGTGGGCGGCAATAATCGGCCCAATGTCAAAGATTTCAATATCTTTAACCTTCGGGAAGTTGTCCTCAATTTCCTCTTTCAAGAGTTTCGCAGAATCCTCGTCCTGTGAGTTGCAGATGTAGCACTTTCCACTGTACTTCGTGCCATCTACAGCGTGTTGTTTCATCTGCTCTACCGTGTAGGCAATGGCCTTCTTCTCCCCACGAACTTTGTCATAGGCAATAATCTTACCCTCGTCGTTCAGGCGCATAATGGGGCAGATCTTCAGGACAGCGGCAATCGTTGCAACGGGACCGGAAACACGGCCGGTTCTCTTGAAGTACTTCAGGTCTGTGGAGTAGAACTGATGGTGAATGTTCCGTTTATGATCCTCCACCCACTGAGCAATCTCATCCATGGACTTGCCTGCGTCGCGCATATCAGCGGCGTAATCGACAAGCATGCCATAGCCGGAAGAACTGCAGGTCGAGTCAATGACAATAATCTTGCGGTCCGGGAATTCCTCTTTCAGATCTTCTGCTGCAAGAAAGGCATTGTTGACAGAAGCAGTCATTCCTGAACCAAAGGCAATGTGCAGGACATCATCCTTCTTGAGCAGTTCCTCAAAGAAGTCGTGGTATTGTGCAACATTAATCTGAGATGTCTCCGGGAATTTTCCCTCATCTAAAAATTGATAAAAGCGGGAAAGCGATTCCGGGTCCTTCCCCATATCGTCAGTATAAAGTTTTCCGTCTACTGTATAGGAATAAAACAGGATTGGAATATTGCGGGATGCAATTCTGCTGTACGGTTCATCGACTGTGGATTCACAGGATAAGATCATAATAGGTGGCCTCCTCTTGTCGTACGACTACACTTCGAAGTCGTTGGTAGTGTTATTTTAGTAATTTGTTCCAAGGAAAGCAACAGAAGCAAGCTCTATTCTGTCTCTATTCTTAACTGTAGGAAATTCTAGTCTACTCTACCGTCAGGAGAGTCAGTAGAATCGGTAGTTTATGGCTGAGGTGCGTCAAAATTTCTTTTACTCTTGTCCACTTCGTTATTGATTTAACAATGTGAATCGCCTATAATTATTCCCAAATCCACCTCAGGAGGGGACTTTATTATGGCAAACAGAAGAGTCGCACTGGTTGGCTGTGGAATGGTCGGTATGAGCTACGCTTACGCCCTGCTCAATAACGATATCTGCAACGAGCTGATCTTAATTGATGTCAACAAACAGAAGGCCATTGGTGAAGCCATGGACTTAAACCACGGCCTTGCTTTTTCTAATACCCATATGAAAATTCACGCCGGTACCTACGAGGACTGCAAGATGGCAGACCTCGTCGTCATTACCGCCAGTCTCGGATCTCGTAAGCCGGGTCAGAGCCGAATGGACCTGCTAAACGACAATGTCAAGCTGTTTAAGAGTTTCATTCCGAAAATTGTTGCAAGCGGGTTTAACGGTGTCTTCTTAGTCGCCTCCAACCCGGTAGACATTATGACGCGCGTCACTTATGAACTGTCGGGGTTCCCGGCAGGCCGCGTTGTAGGATCCGGTACCACACTGGATACCGCGCGTCTGCGCTTTATGCTGGGCGAGTATTTCCATGCAGACCCGCACTCCGTACACGGCTATGTTGTCGGTGAACACGGCGACAGCGAATTTGTCCCCTATTCCCAGCTCTATCTCTCTACGAAGCATATTAACGAGTTCTTCATTGAGTACCGGTTTAAAGACGACTATAAGAGAGAGGACGTTGACCAGATTATTGAGAAGGTCAAAAACTCCGGTGCTGAAGTCATCAAGGCCAAGGGCGCTACGTACTACGGTGTCGGCATGGCTCTCGTCAGCATTACCCGCGCCATCTTCGGCGACGAGAACCGTCTCATGACCGTATCATCCCGTCTGAATGGTGAATACGGACTACGCGACGTCTACCTCGGACTCCCCGCCTTCATCAACCGGAACGGAGTGCGGATGATTCTTCCTCTCGACTTCACGGACGATGAAATTGAGAAACTCAAGAATTCTTTCAACATTCTCAAAGAAAGTTACGACGCTTTGGATATCTGAGGCGTCTTGACCTACCCAATCTCATAACAGAAGCGGCCGTGCCGGTGAACCCATTTTCACCGCAGCACAGCCGCTTTTGTTATTGTATTCCATTCAAGGCAAGTTATCGAGACGCTGCACGCCCCGCCTACGAATTACTCTTTGTCCTGCATGTAGGCAATATATTCCTCGCCCCAGGCCGCCATGGCTTCTTCAACCGGTTTGAACCTGGCACCGATTTCCGTCAGCGAATATTCCACTTTCTGTGGCACATCCTTCGCTTCCGTCCGTTTTACCAGACCTTTGGACATCAGAGATTTCAGCTGGTTTGACAGCGTGGCGTGAGTCATGTTTGGCATAAGCCGCTGCAGTTCATTGAACCGGACCGGGCCATCTTCCAGATAGTGCAAAATAAGCGCCGCCCATTTGCCGGAGATCAGGGACTGCGCCGTAGCATACGGACACTTTCCAAACCGCTCCTCCAGGGATGTATTCAAATTCACTTCCGGGTTCATACTGCCGCTTCCTTTATACGTCAAATGCCTCTTTCTGTTCCATCATGCCGCGGATTTCCGCATGGCCGTTCTCGAGGTAGAACAGGCCCATCTCCCAGCCGTTCTTGTCATAGGTCTCCATAATTTTCGGCATGGCTTTCCGAACTTCACTGAGCAGTGCGTCATCCTTAACAATCTTAGCCTCGCCATCATAGCGGAGGAACTCGTTTCCTTTGACCGCTAAGACTTCAACTTTCGGGTTCTTGGTCAGCTGCTTAAACACATTTTTGAAGGTTCCACATCCGAAATACAGCTTGTCGTCAACCAGCATGTGGAAGCCGAACGGCCGGCCCTTTGGCTGGTCACCATCTGTGGTCAGGAAATAAAATACTTTAGCGTCATCAAGAAATTTGCTGACTTTTGCTGCGTTAGACATAATAAGTCCTCCTTGCGTGGCCTTGCCCGGGCGATGAAATCATTCTGACAATCCAGGCTCTTTTTCATCTCCGCCTGCAGTGGTCACTTTTTTAAACTGGTTCAATTATATGA
>CAYRKX010000042.1:0-20182 GCA_964425185.1 uncultured Eubacteriales bacterium | reverse complement strand
ATCTGTGTAGTACAGTTGGGAACCGCCCATTCCATGAACCAGAATGATTGGCACTGTGGAGGACCTGGGAGGAGGGGGAAAAACAGTTCCCTCGGTCGTCATCGTGACTCCCATAAGAAATGATAACAATAGAATCCACACTCTTTTCCAAAACAGAGACTGCTTTGATTGATGATTTGCCATAGTAGATGAACCCTCGTATCAGGCAAGATAAAATATCTAACATTATACCATCGATTTGTGATATTGTATGGTAGAGATTGAAGGAGGCATCTGATGCTGCAGAAAACTTCATTTACGATTTCCAGCGAGGGAAATGCCCTTCGCGGACAGATTCTTCGTCCAGGTGAGGCGGTCGGTCCTAACCGTGCAGTAATTATCTGTCATGGTTTTGAGAGCAGTATGCATGTAACTAGAAAATACGCTCCCATTTTTACAGAACTCGGTTATACAGTACTTATTTTCGATTTTACCCGCTCTGGTACCGGGACCAGTGACGGGGACAGCACAACAATGAGCGTTCTTACCGAGGAGCGGGACCTGTTTAACGTCCTGGATTATGCGCGAAGTCTCCGAAGTATTGATTCGGACCATATTACTCTTTCCGGATGCAGTCAGGGCGGCTTTGTGGCAGCACTGGCGGCTGGTGCGAAACCGGAACTGGTAGAGCATCTTGTTCTGTTTTATCCCGGGTTTAATATTCCTCATATGGCCCGGCATGGATATCTACCTGACTTTAAAGTTGACCCCTATAATATTCCGGACACGTTCAAGGCCCGTAAAGTGACACTGGGACGCGTCTATCTGACCGATGCCATGTCACTGGATCCCTGGCGGGAGATCCGTCCGTTCCAGAAGCCTGTAATTATAGTCCACGGCAAGGAGGACGAAGCGGTCGATGTTCGTTATTCTGAACTCGCTGCAAAAGAATATAAAGACTGTACACTAATTGAGGTTCACGGAGACCACGGCCTGTTTAAATACGGTTTCCGTCCTGCCAAGGCAGCAACCCAGCGTGAACTCCATCGCTGGGATGCAGAGGAAGCTGTAAAACAGGATAATTTATAAAAGAAATATTAAAATAAAAGGAAAAGAGCTGACCGTTGTGTCAGCTCTTTTTTTGTGTCTCTTTACTGAGATGGTACTGGTGAATTCTCCGGGACAGATAGATGAACGGGGTATCCGCCAGGGACGTGACAATGAAGATCACGAAGCTGGAGAGGGAGATGGATACCAGGATCTTTGTGGTATACGTTCCATAAAAGGCGAGCCAGTTGTACAGGAATGAATTAACAAGCTGAGACAGCAGAGTGGCAGCGTTATTACGGAGCCACAGGAATTTTTGCCTGCTGCCGGATTTCTTCTCCGTGAAATGCCAGATTCTGTGATACAGAGCGACATCCATAAACTGTACCAGAATGTATACAGCTGCGCTGGCCAGAATAAGACGCGGGGTTTGAGCAAATACGGCGCGAATCTGCGGCGATGCAGTGTCCTGTGCCGCCGGATGATATAGAAACCAGGACTGGCTGATGGCAAGGAAAAGAATCGAGGTGACTATACTCATTCCCACTGCCTTATCTGCAGTCTTTTTATCGTAGTTTTCACTTAAAATATCCGTTGCCAGGAAGGTTGAGGCGAAGAGGATGTTTCCCAGTGTCATGTCTGCTCCAAAGGCATGGACCAGAATCATCACTTCAATATTGTAGGCAATGGTTGCGAGAACAGACCAGGCGAATACACCTTCCTTTTTAAAGAAGAAGTACATGAGCTCCAGCAGCCCGAATTCGACAATCAGGGTGAGAATCAGAATGAGTTCATTGCTCATAACCCGAGGCTCCTTTCCAAAAAACAGAGGTATTTTACCACATCGCAGTATTTCCTGCTATAATACTCAAATAGATTGAGAAACTGGGGGATCCGTAAAATGACAGGAATTGTTGATGTCGGCGGCGGAATGCGGGGATCATTCGGCGCCGGTGTATTTGATTACTGCATGCAGAACCATATTGAATTTGACTATGTAATTGGAGTGTCTGCAGGAAGTGCCAATGCGGTCGCTTACCTCGGCCATCAGATCGGCCGGAATCTCCGGTTCTACGATGAGTTCTCCATGCGCAAAGAGTACATGAGTTTTCACAATTTTATTAAGACTGGTTCATATATTAACTTTAGATATGTATATGGTACACTGAGTAATGCAGACGGCGAAAGTCCGCTCGATTACCCTGCTATGGTGAAATCCGGAAAAACTCTCCGGGTTGTAGCAACGCAGGCAGCAACCGGAACACCCTTTTACTTTGGACTGGATGATTTTCATCAGAACGACTACCGCCCGCTGGATGCCTCATCCTGTATTCCGGTTATCGATAAGCCTGTCGAACTTAACGGGATTCAGTTCTTTGACGGAGCCTTCAGTGATCCTATTCCGGTTCAAAAAGCTTTTGATGACGGCTGTGACAAGGTTGTCGTTATCCTGACGCGGCCCAGAACGTTTTACCGGGATCCTGCAGCGGACAAGCCTGCAGCTCTGGTCCTTCGACACAAGTATCCGGAATTTGCTGAAACTGCATCGCATCGCGCGGAGATCTACAACAAAAGTCTGAACCTTGCCAAGTACTATGAGGAGCAGGGCAGAGCTCTGATTGTGGCTCCGGACTCCATTGAGGGAATGAAATCCCTGGAAAAAGACCCGAAAGTGATTGACGCTCTGTATCAGAAGGGCGTAAAAGAAGCGGAATATATTTCTGACTTTTTAGGAGGCTGATTGTATGGATAAGAAAAACTGGAAATCCTGGCTGGCTCTTGCAGGTGCACTCTTCGGCATCTCTCTGTTTACTGCAGTAACTGCTGGAGAAAGCAAGGAAACTTTGAAGGAAAAAGCGGAAAAACCGTCCGAAAACGAGTCTGAGGATACGAAAAACAAGTAATCTGTTGCATTTTCGTCTCCTTAGAATTACACTTTTAGCAAAGAATACACTGGACAAGGGGAGCTTATGGCTGAGAGGTAGAGCAATCTACGACCCTGAACCTGATTTGGATAATGCCAACGTAGGAATGTCAATCTAGCGTAACTGCCGGAATCCTTGCGTGGGTTCCGGCTTTTTTTATTCCAGACAGAAAGGAAATAACATGGCCAGAAATTACAAAACTCAGATGGAAGCTGCAAGGAAGGGGATTATCACCCCGGAGCTGGAAATTGTGGCGAAGAAAGAAAACCGGAAACCGGAGGAGCTTCTTCCTTATCTTGCTTCGGGCAAAATGGTCATTCCGGCAAACCCGGGTCATAAGGGACTGGATCCCAACGGAATCGGCAGTATGCTGAAGACCAAAATCAATGTTAATCTCGGAATCAGCCGGGACGTCAAGGACTATGACGTGGAAATGAAAAAAGTACTGAGCGCAGTTGACCTCGGCGCAGAGGCAATTATGGACCTCTCCAGTCACGGAAATACCCAGCCGTTTCGGCAGAAGCTCTGTCAGGAATGCCCGGCCATGATTGGCACCGTGCCGATTTACGATTCAGTGATTCACTACCAGAGAGATCTTGGCACGCTGACCGCACAGGACTTTATTGATGTTGTCCGTCTTCATGCCGAGGATGGTGTGGATTTTGTCACCCTTCACTGCGGCATCACCCGCAAAACCATTGACCAGATTAAACGCGGCGAGAGAAAAATGAATATTGTCTCCCGCGGCGGCTCTCTGATTTTTGCCTGGATGTCCATGACTGGAGAAGAGAATCCTTTCTATGAATACTACGATGAAATTCTGGATATCTGCCGGGAACACGATGTCACCATTTCTCTCGGTGATGCCTGCCGTCCTGGCTGTCTTGCCGACGCAACCGACAGAGTGCAGATTGAAGAGCTGATTCATCTCGGTGAACTGGCAGAGCGGGCCTGGGACAAGGATGTTCAGGTTATGATTGAGGGGCCGGGACATGTGCCGATGGACCAGATTGCTGCGAATATGAAACTGGAACAGACGATCTGCAAGGGGGCACCGTTCTACTGTCTTGGGCCTCTGGTTACTGATATTGCACCAGGATATGACCACATTACTGCTGCCATTGGCGGCGCTATTGCGGCAATGAATGGATGCTCCTTCCTGTGCTATGTCACCCCGGCTGAACATCTTGCTCTTCCCAATGTAGATGATGTCCGCAACGGAATTATTGCCAGTAAGATTGCCGCTCATGCGGCTGATATTGCTAACGGTCTTCCCGGCGCAAGAGATCAGGATGACCGCATGGCAGCAGCCAGACGGGTTCTCGACTGGGATGCCCAGTTCAAGGAAGCTCTTGACCCGAAAACGGCAAAGGAAATTCGCGACAGCCGTCTTCCGGAAGATGACCATTCGGACACCTGCAGCATGTGCGGAAAATTCTGTGCAGTCCGCAGTATGAATAAAGCTCTTGCCGGTGAAATGATCGACATTCTTTAAATGGTCAATTTCACCAAGTTGTTGTAACATACGTTGACTTTTTTGTTACTTTGTATCCATAATAGGTACAAAGTCATACGAAGGAGATATATGTATGAAAAATAGAGCTTTTAAGTGGACAAGCGCCCTTCTGGCGCTGGTTTTTGTCCTGACTCTCATGCCGATTTCGGCTGTCTCCAAGACAAAAACCAATACCTATCCGACTAAAACGGTCACTGCATCGCATGTTGTTGATTTTAACGACACTGGTGTGGACCATAAAACTTCATATCCTTACAGCGACGCGTATCTGACGAGAAGCGGCTATGAGTATCATGACGATCTCGCCATGGCTTCTATGGGCATGCAGTACGCGGCCGCTTCCAGCCAGGATGCCAAACATGCCGGCGATACAAAGCATGAGGATAAAAACTGGGGAGCTCTGATGAAACAGATGGGTTTCCAGCAGTGGGAATCCAATGAGTGGATGAAGAAACTTCCGTCAACCGATTCCATTGGAATCTGCATCGCCAACAAGAACATTACTGACAGCAAAGGCCCAAGCACAGTTATTGCCGTTGGTATCCGCGGAGCAAACTATCGCGGCGAGTGGGGCGGAAATGGACGTCTGGACAAGACCGGAGACCACAAGGGCTTTGCTCTCTGCCGGGATCAGATCCTGAGCTTCATTAAACAGTATGTAGGAAAACGTAATATCAGCGGAAGGATTAAACTTTGGATTTCCGGTTACAGCCGTGCCGCCGCAGCTTCCAATCTGGTTGGTGGAGCTGTCGACAACGGATATGATTTCGGTAATGGAACCAAACTTGCACTGGACGATCTCTACTGCTACTGCTTCGAGTGCCCGAAGGGTGCAGTTACCAGTGAAGTCAAAGATAAAAAATACGACAATATCCATAATATTGTTAATCCAGCAGATCTTGTTCCTTATGCTGGTATGAAAGACTGGGATTTTTGCCGTTATGGTATTGACCATGTCATTCCGACTAAGGAAGATGCCAATTATAAAGAGTATGATGCCGCTATGGAAAAGTATCTTGGTACGATCTATAACGATGTCGACAATAAGAATCCTGCTGATAAAATTCAGCTGAATACCAGTTTTAAGCAGTTTTATGACACTTTCATGACGGATGTCTGCAATGCCATTGGCTCACGTGCGGCTTATGTGGACAATCTTCAGGAGCCTGTTATTCAAGCACTTTATACCTATTACGCTGCAGAAGACTATGGCGGGGACAATGCATTGAATGACCATCTGACCAAGGCACTTCAGGACCACGCCGGAGAAATTTTGCTCGCAGCCTTGAATCCGACTCAGAATGCTGTTGATACAGCCATCCAGGCGGTTCTGACGGATATGCAGAAGGCCGGTATGACTGACATGACTCTGGACCAGGTTAAGACTCTGTTGAAGAACCTGTTCCCGGTTGTCATTAAGATGGCGGCGTCTGACCCGAATACCCTGATGACCATGCTTTCCAACGCTAATTCGGTCAGCCAGTGCCACAGCCAGTGCGTTACGGAATCCTGGCTCAGAACACTGCCGGCGGGCTACCTGGCAAGCCATACCGCTCACAGCGCATAAAAAGCTATAATTTTTAAAGGGACTGTCTATCTGACAGTCCCTTTTGTCTTGTCGGCATCTCACATCCTTGATAAGATAACATTGAAACAAAAAGCAGGTGAGACCTATGATTTCAGAAGAAGAGTATGATTTCCTGAAACATCTGGATGAGACGCAGGAATTCAATATAACAAACGGAATCCCCGTGGAAGATCCTCGGCTGGCACAAAACAGCAAATATATCTGTAATGGCCAGTTCAAGGTTGCGCTTGGCGTCCTGATGAAATATACCGGAACGGAATCCGAAGTCCGGATCCCGGAAGAAGTGACCGCTATTGATGAATTTGCGTTTGATGAGGACGTTACTTCCGTACACTCCGTCTATATTCCAGACACAGTGACCTCCATCAGCCGTTGCGCTTTTGAGGGATGTCCTAACCTGGAGACCGTTCGGTTGCCCCAGGGACTGACCACTCTGGAGACTTGTCTGTTCAGTGACTGCACCAATCTGAAGAGCATTCATATTCCTGACACGGTGAAGTCAATTGGCGAGTGCGTGTTCTATAACTGTTCCTCACTGACGTCGGTTACCGTACCGAACTCGGTGGAAAAAATTGACAACTGCGCGTTTTTCGGCTGTCATTCTCTGAAAGAAATTCATCTTCCCGAGACTCTGAACGATATTGGCCAGTATGCTTTTAAGGAGTGTGAAAATCTGGCCGGAGATGATCAGTACGTCACAGTTAAGCACGTCCTCTATGATTATTTTGGCGATGAGACCAGCATTACTATTCCTTCGGACATAGTCCGGGCAGAAGAAGATCTCTACGAAGACATTGCGGATAATCTGACCTATCTTTACTGTGAATACCGGCAGATTACCGGTTTCCCGGATGAGCTGAAACACCTTGCGGCGAGAACTTTCCTGACGAATAAAGATAAGTACAACGAGAAAGCCAGTCAGGAGTGGGAACAGTACATCGCGGGGGAGAAGATGGAATTCCTGCGGGAGTTTATTCGAAAGAATGATGCCGCGGCCATGAAGGGTCTTATGGAATTTGCAGAGTACAGAGAGGAAGAACTGGACCAGGCGATTGACGGCATTTCCAAGAATTCTCAGACTGCCATCATGGCCATACTTCTGGAATATCGAAATCAGCACTTCCGCGCGAAAGACCGTGGTCTTTCCCATCTGGATGCCCTGAAACTGTAGGTTCAGAAGTTGCAAATCAGTCATGATTTAGGTAAAGTAATTAAGTCATTACTGTTAAATTGAAGGAGATTATTGGATATGGCAGAATTTAAATACGAGATTACAGAAGAGATCGGAGTTCTCGGCGAAAACGCCAGAGGCTGGACGAAAGAGCTCAACATGATTTCCTGGAACGGCTCCAAGCCGAAATATGATATCCGGGACTGGGCTCCGGACCATTCCCGCATGGGAAAGGGCGTCACCTTAAGCGAGGATGAGTTTGAGACTCTGAAGGAACTGATTGCAGACAGATAACCCGATGCCGGAGGATAATGGACTATGATCTGGAATGAAACGAAAGAGTGCATGCCAAGAGAAGAGCTGCGGAAATTGCAGGATGCGCGTCTGGTCAAACAGGTGAATCGTGTATACTACAATGTTCCGTACTACCGCAAAAAGATGCAGGAAGTTGGACTGGAGCCGGGAGACATCCGGGGTGTGGATGATCTCGATAAACTTCCCTTCACCACTTATGAAGACCTTGCAAACACCTATCCGTTTGGTCTGGCAGCGGTTCCGCTTTCAGAATGCGTTCGTCTTCAGTCATCCAGCGGCACAACCGGCAAACCGAAAATTGCCGTCTATACCCGGAAGGACATTGATATCTGGTCTGAGTGTGTGGCCCGCTGTATGACCATGGCCGGCATTACCAAAGAGGATATTGTCCAGGTCGGCTATGGATACGGACTGTTTACTGGCGGCCTTGGTGCCCATTATGGGGCAGAAAAAATCGGGGCCCTCGTTATTCCGATGGGAACTGGTAATACTGAGAAAATCATCAATATGATGATTGACTGTGGGGCAACAGCAATTGCATGTACTCCATCCTACCTGCTCCATGTAGCGGAAGAACTGGAAAAATCCGGACGGATTGATCAGATTAAACTCAAATGTTCCATCAACGGCGCAGAGCCGTGGACTGATGAGATGCGGAACCAGCTGGAGAAACGTCTTCACATTAAGGCTTACGACATCTACGGTCTGACAGAGATTGCGGGACCAGGTGTAGCCTGTGACTGCAGCGAGCACCGCGGACTTCATATCTGGGAGGATCACTTCCTGCCAGAGGTTATCAATCCTCAGACCGGTGAGCAGCTGCCAGCTGGTTCTGAGGGAGAACTGGTTATTACCACCCTCACCAAAGAGGGCTTCCCGATGATACGCTACCGTACCAGAGACGTCACTAACCTCGAGTATGACAAATGTGGATGCGGCCGAACTATGGCACGCATTCAGCGCTTCAAGGGCCGCTCGGACGACATGCTGATTATTCGTGGTGTCAACGTATTCCCGTCTCAGGTTGAGGCTGCTCTGCTCAATGTGGAGGGCATTACCCCGAACTACTTTATGACGGTCGACCGCGTAGACAACTCGGATACTCTGGAGGTTGCTGTTGAGGTAGAAGACAGATACTTCTCCGATGAGATCGGCGCTCTGGAAGATCTCACCAAAGAGGTCCATGACAAGCTCAAGACTGCTATCGGCCTGAATGCCAAAGTGAAACTGGTTGAGCCGAATACGCTGGAGCACAGTCAGGGTAAGACCAACCATGTTCTCGACAAGAGACACCTGTATAAATAAGGAGGGACAATTCCATGGCCGTAAAACAGCTTTCCGTTTTCCTCGAAAATAAAGAGGGGAGACTGCAGGATGTATTTAATCTTCTGAAAGAAGCTAATGTAAACGTAGTATCTGCCAGCCTTGCGGATACCAAAGATTACGGAGTTCTGCGCGCGCTGGTTGACGACAACGACAAGGCGCAGGAGACTCTGAAAAGTCATGGCATCTCCTCCAAACTGGTGGATATTATTGCCATTAATATTCCCCACACCGTCGGCAGCCTCAGCAAAGTGCTGAATGCCATAGCCGATGCGGACATCAACGTATCGTATATGTACGGTCTGTCCACCGGAGAATCCGGTGCGTCCATTGCCATTAAGACGAATGACATTCCGGAAACCGAAAAGGCTCTGGCAAATCTCGACGTCCGGGAAATTGAAATCTAAAAAATTGCGGGCATCCCTGTAAAAGGGGATGCCTTTGTGCTATACTCTAGCTGATTTTTTCGAGGAGGGTATTTATGAAAGAATACAAACCGGTAAAAGAAGGAAAAGTTCGTGAAATTTACGATATTGGCGATGAACTGGTTATGGTTGCCACCGACCGGATCTCCGCTTTTGACGTAATTCTCAAGAACAAGGTTACCAAAAAAGGCACAGTATTAACCCAGATGTCCAAATTCTGGTTTGATTACACCCGTGACATTATGCCGAACCACATGATCAGCGTCGATGTCAAAGATATGCCGGAATTCTTCCAGCAGGAGCAGTTTGACGGTAACAGTATGCTCTGTAAAAAGCTGACCATGCTTCCTATTGAGTGCATTGTCCGCGGCTATATTACTGGCAGCGGCTGGAAGAGCTATCAGAAAGACGGCACCGTTTGCGGAATTACCCTCCCGAAGGGCCTCAAAGAGTGCGACAAGATCCCGGAGCCAATCTATACTCCATCTACCAAGGCTGAAATCGGCGACCACGATGAGAATATCAGCTATGAGCAGAGTGTAGAAGTTCTCGAGAAGAAGTTTCCGGGCAAGGGCGAAGAATATGCGTCCAAACTCCGTGATTACACACTGAAACTTTACAAGAAGTGCGCAGATTATGCTCTGACCAAGGGCATCATTATTGCTGACACGAAGTTTGAGTTCGGTCTCGACGAGGACGGAAATGTCGTTCTGGCAGATGAGATGCTTACTCCGGACAGCAGCCGGTTTTGGCCGTTGGAGGGCTACGAGCCGGGCCACGGTCAGCCTTCTTTCGACAAGCAGTTTGTCCGTGACTATCTTAAAGCTCACCCGGACTGCAACTATGATCTTCCGCAGGATGTCATCGATAAGACCATTGCCAAGTACAAGGAAGCTTACAATCTCCTGACCGGAAAGACAATTGATTAAGAAATAGAGTTATATAGACAGAAACCGCATCGCTGTGGGCTTTTTCCCCGGCGATGCGGCTTTGCTTTTGTATAAATGACGTCCCCAAACTTGACAGAATAGGCGAAGAACGCTAAAATAATTACAAAACGGTAACAGATGTTACCACTTTTTTATTTTTATGACGTCAAATCAAATTCGGTAAGAAAGAGTGATTTTTATTTTAGCATCCAAGAACCGCCCACAGAGAAAAGTCTTTTCCCTGATCCTGGCTCTCCTGATGATTGTCAGCTGTACCATGATGTCTGCAATGGCTACCTGTGTTCACGCCGAAACTCCTGTAGAAGCGGCTGCCGAAGAAGTCAAGGAAGAGGTAGAAGCGTTTGTACCTCGGACTACCGCTCCGAAAAATAACTCTTACTACACCTCCAAGAACGCCTATTATAAGTGTGGCTATGGTATGCCAAACTGTACTGCCTATGCCTATGGCAGAGCTTATGAGATTCTCAACTCTAAACCGAAACTCTGCATGGGAAATGCCTACGAGTGGTATGGATATAATAAGCAGCACAAATATTATGACTACGGCAAGAAACCAAAGCTTGGCGCTATCTGCTGCTGGGCCAGAGGTCATGTTGCGGTAGTAGAGAAAATTACCGGAAATAAAATTACTATTTCCGAGTCCCATTACAGCGGGCGTTATTTTGACACCAAGACCATTACCAAGGGAAGCGAGTCCAACTACTGCGGTTCCTTCCAGGGCTATATCTATATTTTATAATTTTCGATAAAAGTTAAGACTTTCCTTACAGCAGCGTCAGCATGTTCTACAAAGTAGACGGCTGACGTTGTTTTTTTCTTGACAATCCAGGCTGCAGGTTTTTATAATGTCATTATAAGTTAGCAAAAGCTAACTCATGGAGGGACATTATGACGGAGAAAACACATCAGGAATTACAGTCCAAAGTAAATGAAAAATATAAAGAAGTCTGCAATCTAGTCTTTCGGCGGGACAAAGAGCAGTATCGACGCTGCCGTTATTACGAGACTTCTTATCAGATCCTTGTCGGGGAATATGCCTACAATTTGAAAAAGTGGCAGTACGAGACGTTCTGCCGCAGAAACTGTTACCTGATGATTGCTGACGCTCTGGAACAGGGGGAGGTTGTCTTTCTTCCGGCCATTAAGTCTAAGGGAATGAAAGGTCTCAGAAAGGAGAGGGTAGAGCTTGGCAACCGCCTGGCCTGCTTGAACTGTGCGAAAGAACACGCAGACCGCTGGTATGACCTGAGCGAAGACGAGGAAAAAGAGCTGGATGAGCTGTACCGCAATATCGTCCCGTTTGTTCATCCGGACCTGGTCAGTGACCTTTCGGATTATGAGCAGGAACTGTTCTACAACGCTATAGGAGCGTTTAGTGATGGTAACCTCGACTTGCTTCGGCAGACTGTTGCTGACATTTATGCGCTTCCTGCAACTCACGAGATTGTAGATGTGTATTCGCTGCGGAAAGAGTGGAACCGCCTTTTGATTACTGAGCGGAAGGTTGAAAATGAAATTCGGTCTCTCCAGTCTGAGTATTCTTCTAAAATTCGTGACCTGGTGGACTCTCCAGATAAACTGCGGAACACCCAAGAAGAGCTTCGGACCGGCACAGACCTTTGGAGACAAGCGGCCGAACAGTATACTAACGACATTTACCACCTTTTAGGTGCGTAATATATAAACACTTTGCCACAAAAGAATGAATCAAATACGCCCGATACCGGTCTTGACACTTCCGGTCTCGGGCGTTTTGATCTTTCATGCAGTATGTCAGTATGAGGAGCGAAGAAAAAGCCTCCGGATTCCCGGAGGCTTTTGTTTTTGTATACTTTTTCGGAAACCCGATTAGTCACATTTGCGGAACTCTTTGTCTGTGAGTACCTGGACAATAACCAGTCCGAGCGGAAGAGCGAGAACCATAAGCAGAGCTTTGGTGAGCCACTGTGCGCCGTCACCGATGTTGTTGAGTCCGAGATAATAAATTCCACGATACATATAAAGTCCGGGGACCATGATAACAATGGAGGGAACCGTCAGAGAAATTCGCGGATATCCGACTTTCTTCTTGGCGAGGAAGGCGAGAAGTCCGGCGAGGAAAGCGCCAATGAAAGCGGCAATTCCGACCGGCAGGTGAGCAAGATCGACGAGCTCCAGACGGAGAGTATTCGAGAAAATACCAATACAGCCGGCAAGTGCAGCCATTTTTCTCGGGGAGTTAAACATAAGAGAGAATCCGTATACCCCGAAGAAACTGGCAACCATGCGTAGCAGGCAGTATTCAACAGGACCGAGCTGCAGCTCAACGAAATCTGCCGGATGGAACTGTAAGATCATAGCCGTTACCCATCCAGTGAGCGTGGCAACAGTAATAATGAAGATGGCGTAAGCCAGACGCTCCAGACCGGAGCGCATATCTTGTTTGGCAAGGTCGATTCCGCCGGTAATCAGCGGGAATCCTGGAATAATAAAGAGCATGGAACAGATGTAACCTGCCCGGTTGACGTCTTTAAAGAAATTGGGCCAGATAAGATGTCCCAGGTGGAAACACCCTACATAAGCACAGCAGGCAAATGCCACGCTGGCAATAATACAGCCGAGAAGAGCAATGTGCTTGTCGAGCATTTTTCTGCGCAGCCAGTTTCCAAGACCGGCACCAATGAAGGCGAGAATCATTTCCGGAAGGCCGCCGCCGAGTAAAAATGTGAATGCGCAGCACGCAATGGCGGAGGCAAGTCCGACATTCCAGGGCTTATAGTTGCCTGGCTTTTTCTTCAGCTCATCGAGGATCTGATGGATCTGTTCTACAGAGAGCTTGTCCACTTTGCTCGGAAATTCCCGGACAAAAACCTCCAGGGACCAGAGCTTGTCTGTGTTGACTCCGGAACTGTGAAGAGCCAGACATTCTGAATAGGACTCAGAACCATCAAAGCAGGTATAGTCCAGAGAGAGCAGGCCAATGTCTGCAGAGCAGGTGACTCCCAGGGCACGGGCAACGGTGTTCATGGACTCACGAATTCTCCAGGCACCGGTTCCCACGCCCAGAAACATGAGTCCAACACGTCCGACCAGAGTGGTTTTTTCTTTCAGGGTGGCCTGACTGGCTGGCACAAATCCGTCTCCGGGGTCTGGAGTCTCTACCAGACTATGCCACGGAATGGGCATATGGTGCCGCCGGGAGAGCCGCTTTCGATGGTCTTCGATGCGCTTGTGAGTCTCTCCAAGCTTCTCTTTGTCTATTAAGTTGTTATTCTCACTCATGAATCCAACTCCCAAATATAAATTCGTTTTATTTTATCATACTTGTACAGCCTTTGCACTAAGGAAACAGGTGTACAGGCCATGAAACATCAAATGCGCTCAGTGAATGGATATGCTATAATATTTTGGTATAGTAAAAACGCGTAAGGGAGTCAATGACTATGAATTACATGCCAAAGCTTCAGGAAGCCATGAACTACATCATGAACGGGGAAGATGCCAAAGCTCTTCCTCTGATGCAGGAGATCATTGCTTACATAGAATCTGATGATTCATACAAACAGACTGACGACAAGACACCAGTCGCCTTTGACGAAGATTTTGAATATATTCTTTATGCGGCTAACCATGATATAGATTCCATTCGCTGGATCCACGAGCCGGTTTCTCTTGTCTATGTTTTCGATGCAGAACTTCATATGAACATGGGAGACTACGACGCGGCGATTGAGGCGCTGGAAAAAGCATTGAAGTGGAATCCTATCAGTGCGAAAGCTCAGCTTGCTATGGCAGAAGCCTATGCAGCCAAGCAGGACGACGAAAAATTCCATGAGCTGACTCTGGCTGCCTTCCCGAATATTTTCCACAGTGAAGAGATGGGCCAGGCCTATCGTAACCTTGGCTATTATTTCACCGCTAAGGATGAGGTTATGCCGGCTATTTCCAGTTTTGGACTCTCCATGCTGTATGAGCAGACCAACGAGGCCATTCAGGGACTGTCCCGGCTGAGAAACAGACATGCGGATGAAAAAGTTCATATGCCGGCGGATGACGAGCTGGAACAGATTGCTAAGCAGTACAACATTCCGCTATCTCCGGATCCCACAGTCCTGACAACGTTGTATGTTCAGGTCCAGGCTGCAAAAGCTGCCGGCAATGAGAAACAGGCCAAGCAGTTTATGGAAATTGTCTATGACTTAAAACAGGGTGAGGCCTTTTATAAATATGAACAGGCCAACAATAAGGAACAGGACGAAAACAGTCCAGAAGAGAAGTGAATGATTGGGTATGGAATCTAGAATTGAGGAAACCATAAAACGCCACAACCGCGGCTATAACTGTGCACAGGCCGTTGCCTGCACGTATTGCGATCTTGTGGACGTTGACGAAGAGACCATGTTCCGCATGACAGAGGGACTTGGACTTGGCATGGGTTGTATGGAAGGAACCTGCGGCGCTCTGTCAGGGGCTTGTCTCCTGACCGGAATGGTCAACAGCGGAGGAATGGAGAAAGCCAATACCAAGGGCTCAACCTATAAGCTGTCCCGTGAGCTGGTTACCCGGTTTCAAAATCGGAACCAGGCCACACGCTGCAGAGATTTAAAAGGAGTTGACACTGGAGTGGTTCTTCGGCCATGTCCCGACTGCATTCGGGACGCGGCGGAATTTGTAGAGGAAGTTCTCTTTCCGGGTCAGTTTGATAAACAGAAATGAATGATTCAATTTCCATGCTTTGCGACAGTTTTGTCGAGAATAAAGCAGTGTTAAAGTCCTATTTTGGACGGGAAGATGTTACCGTCTATCCGGTCTGTGCGGCCATGTTTACCGACAGACAGAAAGCGGCCACAGAGGAAAACCTTGAGTCCTGCCGAGAACTTCTGAAGACGGCGGAAAGCCCGTCGGAATTTCGGGCTGCTGCCATTGTCCCGGTTATTGCGCTTCTTGCAGCAGATGAAAATCCAACGGAGAAGCTGCAGAGGTCCGTTGCACTGTTTTCCGCCCTTAGAAACTATTTTACCGGCTCGCCGTATCTGGCTCTGACAACCATGTTCGCTTCAGATATGCTGGATGAAAGTGAGTACTCGGAAGCGGCGGAACGTGCATCGCGGATTGGAAAAATTATTGATAAGAAAAAGATCCTCGATGCTGATGACGACCTCAGTATGCCGTCGACGCTTCTGGCCATTGCCGATATGAAAAATGGCTCGGACGAGAATCAGAATGCCGCAGTCTGGAACGCCGAGGTTATCCTGTCTACTCTGGAAGAGGATTTCTTTATGGACGATGCGCTTCAGGCACAGAGTCTGGTCCTCGCCATGAGCGGGGGAGACCCCAAGACGCTGGCCGAACGGGACGTTGAGTTTTACAACTCCCTGGAGACCAAGAATTATCGGCTCGGCGCAAGCTATGCTTACGGAATTTTTGCTTTCCTGTCCATGTTCCCGGATGATATTTCCAGTATTAACAAAAAGCTGTTTCAGACTGACAGTTATCTCGTGAATCAGAAAGGCTATTCCGGGGTCTTCGGTACCAATAAGAGGACCCGTCTTCTTCATTCCGCTTACATTACTTCCATTGCGGGAGTGTATAAGCACCATCAACTATGGGATGCTCAGCAGGCAGCAATGTGTCTTGCCATGGCATCCGCAGCAACCAATCTTTAAGGAATTATGATTAACAGAGAACGCTTAGTTCAGCAATTTCAAACTCTTGTCGCCATTGATGCTGAATCTTTCCATGAACGGAAGATGGCGGACTATGTCAAAGGGCGATTGACGGATCTTGGACTTCAGGTCCTGGAGGACGACTCCGCTGAAATAATTCTTGCCTATAATGGAGTGTCCTCCATGGATGCTGCAGGAAATCTTTATGCTGTCCTGCCGGCAACGGGTCCTGGAGAACCAGTTCTTTTCGGCTGTCATCTGGATACGGTTAGTCCGGGAAACGGGAAGAAGGCTGTCATCCATGATGACGGAATGATAACTTCCGACGGAACTACGGTACTTGGAGCAGATGATGTCTCCGCCATTACTGAGATTCTCGAAGCTCTGACGGTAATTCAGGAGGACAAAGTTCCCCATCCGGAAATTGAGGTCATTGCTGCGGCCGCAGAAGAGCCGTATGCTCAGGGAAGCCGGGTGTTTGACTACAGCCGGGTTCATTCTAGGACAGCCTATGTCTTTGACATGAGTGGTCCTGTGGGACCCGCTGCCATCGCTGCACCTTCCATTATCTCGTTTCAGGTGGAGGTAAGAGGGAGAACGGCCCATGCCGGCTTTGCTCCGGAAGCGGGAATTCATGCTATTCAGATTGCCGCTGAGGCACTGAACCGAATTCCCAACGGCCATATCGATGACCAGACCACTGTCAATATAGGAACAATTCAAGGCGGAATTGCCCGCAATATTGTTCCGGACCGTGTTGTCATGACCGGAGAAATTCGCAGTCTCAGCGACGAGACTGCGCGCGGGCAGCTGCGTAAGGTCCGTGAGGAGTTTGAACAGGCCGCGAATCGCCATGGCGGGAAAGTCAAGTTGACTTATCTTCAGCAGTTCAAGGCGTACCGCATCTCTGATGACGAGGAAGTCGTCAGAAGGTACAGGCAGGCCGGAGAGAAGGCGGGGGTACCGACGTCACTCGTTGAGACTTTCGGCGGCAGTGACAATAACCACTACACAGAAAACGGAATTCGCGGGATTGTCGCCGCATGTGCCATGAACAAGAGTCATACGACAGAGGAATTTACCTCGGTTGATGACCTGGAAAAGGCTGCAAAGCTGATCTATTATCTGATGACATTGTCATAAACAGAAAGAAAGCCCGCTGATCTTACGGTCAGCGGGCAGTTTTTTTGATTTTATTCTTCGGTCATGATCCGCATATAGTGCTTGAAAAACTTTGTGCCTTTTTCAAACTCGTCCAGCGGCATGCGCTCGTTTGTTCCGTGTTCGCAGCCAATAAGCTCGGCAGTGTACGTAAAGGGAGCAAACCGGTAAATGTTGCTGCAGACGTTTTCATAGTGGTAACAGTCTGTTCCTCCCATGTCGAGATACGGGGCAACAATGTTCGTGTTCTTGTTGAGCACAGCAAGCTTAGCTAGTGTCTTGAAGGCTCGGGAATCTGTGGGAGAGACAATGCTTGCCTCCTTACCCTTGACGAGCTCTATTGTGGTGTTCTCGCCGCCCATATACTTCTCTATGTGGTCCATGACGTCGAGGATCGTAGTTCCCTGCATCATGCGGCAGTTGATGACAACACTGGCTTTCTCTGGAACAATATTTCCGGCCGGAGCACCTTCTGCCATGGTGACACACTGGGTAGAGCTGACAAGACCGGCTGCAGCCGGAATTTTCATCATGACGGGAACCAGAATGGGCCGGAGCAGGTCCAGATTACTGGTTAGAATTCGTCCAGGAAGTGTCATGCGGCTGCCGATGGCTTTAAAAAGCTCCGGGAGGTAATCGGGCATAGATCCTTTAAACGGATGCTTTTCCAGGTTTTCAACCTTCTGCGCCAGAATTCCAATGGTGGAATGGGCCGGCGGAGTAGAGGAGTGGCCTCCCTTTCCGGAAACCGTGACTTTAATGTCGGCATAGCCTTTTTCCGCAATGCCGATAGCAGCGAGGTTGGCGTCCAGCAGATGAGGAACTTTGGCCACAAAGATGGCACCGCCTTCGTCGACAATACTGTCGAGGTGCGCCCCGCGGCGTTCTAGTTCGACTGCAATGGCTTCCGCACCATTGGAACTTCCGCTGACAATTTCTTCGTTGTGACCGAACATGAGGTAGATGCCGCGCTTCGGCTGGTATCCCTCTTCCAGAAGGCTCTCTACACTTTCCAGCAGTGACAGAAGGTGGTTCTTCATGTCAATGGCGCCGCGTCCGTAAATAAACTTACCATCGTTGTGACCGCTGAATGGTGGATAGTCCCAGTCTTCTTCGGTTCCCTCGGCAACAGGGACAACATCCTGGTGGGCACAGAACCCGATGGGGTCCAGACTCTCATCCGTCCCTTTCCAGTACAGAAGAAGGGAAGCTTTGGAAATATGGGTGACTTCCAAGGTGGAGAAGGTGAGGGGGAAAGTTTCCGCCATGAGGTTCTGGTATTTTTCAAACTGGGTCCAGTCTGTCAGTCTTTCATCCTCGTGAGAAATAGTCGGAATCTGGATGGCTTTGGTCAGCGCTCCGGTCAGGCGCGGAAAGTTGATGGTCTCTTCCGGAAATGGTTGTGACGCTGGTGGTTCGGTCTTAAATTCTTCTGCGCGATGCACGAGTCCGGCTGTCAGAGCAGCGGCCGAGGCACCGGCTGCAGCGAAAACTCTTTTCGGGTTCATAGTGGTCCTCCGTTTTTTACTGGTGAAACTGAAAACAGCCCGGCTGGATTTCCGGGCTGTATTGGGCTGGTTACTCTTTGTTCTCTTTTCCGCTCTCCTTGAGGAGTTTAGAGACCTCCTCAATGAAGGTGTTGATATCCTTAAACTGGCGGTATACAGAGGCAAACCGGACATAGGCGACTTCATCTATGCTTTTCAGCTTGTCCATGGCCAGTTCGCCGATTTTACGGGACGAGACCTCCTTGGCGAGGGAGTTTTGAATTTGGGTCTCAATATCTGACACCGCTTTTTCCAGGGTAGCGACAGATACAGGACGTTTCTCGCAGGCGCGGAGGAGACCGTTGAACAGTTTGTTCCGGTCAAAAGGCTCACGGGAATTGTCTTTTTTGACGACAACAATTGGCACTGTCTCAATGACCTCATAGGTTGTGAAGCGCTTGTGACAGTTTGTACACTCCCGCCGGCGGCGGATGCGCTCGCCCTCATCGGTGGGGCGGGAATCTACGACTTTGCTGTCTTCACAGCCGCAATAGGGGCATTTCATAAGGACAACACCAACTCTCTATAAGAATTCTTCTAAATTTTATCATAGCAAAAAAAGAATGTAAATAATCCTTGCATTTTCAGGCACAACCCTGTATAATTTCTCTTGTTGCCGATGAGGCGGCGTGAGAAAATTACATAAACTGTTGTAATTTGGCTAAACATGGAGAGTTGTCCGAGCTGGCCGAAGGAGCACGATTGGAAATCGTGTAAGCGATTAAAGTCGCTTCGAGGGTTCGAATCCCTTGCTCTCCGCCATGATGCACGTAGTTACGTTGAAACGACGCAGCTACGTGCTTTTTTCTTGCCTTCTTTCCGACGAAAGACCGTTCGCCAAAACACACGAGAGCACACCTGCTATCACCATATGAGCGTATTTTCAGCGTATTCTGGGTAATTTCTGCGTATGAATTTTGCCTGTTTCGCCTTCCATTGTAGCAAGGGAAACGGGGGGTTGGCAAATTTGATGTAGGGGATTGAACAGAAAGAAAAATCAAATTTTAGTTGTTTCATTGCCTAAATAAATATCGTTTTTGAAGAGTCACAGGTTCTAGTGTGGCTCTATTTTTTTGCGCTCTACAAAAAACATATTGAAAAGGAACATGCTACTCTAGACATAGTTCAAAAATTACATGAGGTGATAACGATATGAAAAAAATTACAACATTATTGATGGCACTGATTGTTGCTTTGGGAATGGCATCATCTGTGTTTGCAACTGGAGTCCAAGCTCCGTCTTTTCAAAACAAAATTCCTAAACATTACTCAGGAAAGTGGAAAACAAACGGATATACTCTTTTAATTACAGACGGTAAGGTGACAGGTGGTCAACCTGAGGTTATTGATTTAGCTGTAAAGACTTTAAATAAGTCGGGTTGGAATCTTAAGTCAGCGTATAACTGGTGCCTGAAAAGTATTACTTATACAAGAAAGAATCAGGATAATAACGGAACATTAGGAATTGAAAAATACGCTATAAACGGATTTAAGAATAGAAAAGGGAATTGCTGGACTTTCGCCTCTTGCCTTTATTACATGGGAAAACTTTTAGGAGAAGATATCCATGTTGTTCATGGATATGTTCCC